>JACAUC010000075.1 GCA_013390945.1 Candidatus Chloroheliaceae bacterium | reverse complement strand
TTAGAAATCCCTCCTACAAGTGCCAAATCGGGATTAGAAATCCCTCCTACAAGTGTCAAGTCGGGATTGGAAATCCTTCCTACAAGTGCCAAATCGGGATTGGAAATCCCTCCTACAAGTGCCAAATCGGGATTAGAAATCCCTCCTACAAGTGCCAAATCGGGATTAGAAATCCCTCCTACAAGTGTCAAGTCGGGATTGGAAATCCTTCCTACAAGTGCCAAATCGGGATTGGAAATCCCTCCTACAAGTGCCAAATCGGGATTAGAAATCCCTCCTACAAGTGCCAAATCGGGATTGGAAATCCCTCCTACAAGGGCTTATTTGAAAGGTATTGATCTAAAGCTACAATTTTTTCCTATTTAGCCTACTCAGCTTACCATAAGGCTATTTTGGTTTCCAGTTACAAAGATTGTGCTAAATGCCATTACCTTGTTGGCAAGTATGTTAGAAAGTGCTGCCACTAAAACCCAAGTAATTGCCTCTACCCAATCGGTTCCGTTAGTGAATCAATTTTCGCCAGAAAGCATTATTGTAGTGGATAGAGAAGATGGACAATCGGTATTTAAGCTCTTGAAGCTAGAGAAAATCGAACACTGGTTGGAAGAGTACGGGCTTGGGGAACTCTGGGAGAAGAATATTATTGGTGGGAGACCACAACGATGATATATATGCACCTTTTGGTTGAAGGACAAACTGAAGAAACTTTTGTGCGGGATGTGCTTGCCCCATATTTATCAGAAAAAGGAGTTTATCCTAGTGCTATGCGGGCTACAACTAAGCCTGTGAAAGATGGGCCTAATTTTAAAGGGGGAATAGTTTCTTATGGAAAGGTGTTGGAGCTAAAACCAGAGTTTCCCACCATAATTATCCACTTATCCACAATAGGTGGTCGCTTATCCACCGTATATACACCGTTATCCACCGCTTTTATCCAGATTGCAGCCCTGATCTAAAACTGGTAAAATATTGTTAAGCTAAATGGCTTAATCTATCCAAGTAAGTGAGAAAGAACGTAAAAAAAACCTTTGAAAACCTTAACTCTTGCGATTGCCAACCAGAAAGGTGGCGTAGGAAAGACCACTACCACCGTAAGCTTGGCAGCAGCCCTTGCTGTGAATGGTTTTCGGGTGTTGCTGGTGGACTCTGACCCGCAGGGCAACGCCACTGGTAGCCTCGGAATCAATAAACGTGCGTTGAATGTTTCGCTCTATGATGTGTTGGTAGAGTCGCGTAGTCCTAACGAAGTAATTATTAGCACCGTGCGGGAGCGCTTGGATGTGCTACCAGCCTCGGTAGAACTGGCCGGAGCCGAAGTAGAGCTTTCGGACGTAGAGGATAATGAGCGTACTTTTCGGTTGCGTACCGAATTGGAAGTGATACGGAAGAATTATGATTTTATCCTGATTGACTGTCCCCCTTCGCTGGGACAACTTACCCTCAATGCCCTTTGCGCTGCCGATGGGGTGCTGATCCCAATCCAGTGTGAATATCTGGCACTCGAAGGTTTAACCCAACTCAAAGAAACTATTGATTTGGTAGTTGGTAGCCCACTTAATCCAAAGCTGGTTATTTTTGGCATTGTAATGACCATGTACGATGGACGAACTAACCTAGCCTTGCAGGTAGTGGAAGAGGTTAAACGCTACTTTCCCGATCAGATTTTCGCTACCGTAGTGCCGCGCAGCGTCAGGCTGAGCGAAGCACCGAGTTACGGTAAATCTATCCTAGAATATGATCCTTCTTCGCGGGGGGCGTTGGCTTATAAAGCTCTAGCAAAAGAGGTGGAAGCACGAGCGAACCACGCCAGTCAGTAGGAACTAAGGGATAACGAGGATGAGCAGACCAAAAGGCGGCATCGGGCGCGGTCTGGGGGCGTTGGGCCTAGGCACTGGCTCACGTCTTCCAGAACCGAACCCGGTATCGTCCGAAGCGGAAGAAAATTTAGAAAGTGTGCCAATAGACCTAGAAGTAACTTGGACTAACGGTAATGGTATTGTGGCTCCCCCTCGACCGGAGACCGTAAATCGGGACGGACGCAAGACGGGCCTGCTCCATGTTCCGATTAGCTCTATCGCTCCCAACCCTTACCAGCCCCGCAAATACATTGACCCTGACATTCTGAATGAACTCTCCGCTTCTATTCGTGAGCATGGCCTGATTCAGCCTCCGGTGGTCTCCTACAATCCTGATTTTGAGGAAAATGCGGGAGAAACGTCCCACCACATTACTACGGAGGATAGTGCTGAGCCGCTAAAGGAGCGGCAGGCTCGTTACTTGCTTATTGCTGGAGAACGGCGTTGGCAAGCGGCAAAATTGGCGGGGTTAACCTCTATTCCAGTAGTTCTTAAAGAGACTACTCCTTTACAAATGTTGGAATTAGCCCTCGTGGAGAATATTCAACGGGCCGACCTCAACCCGTTAGAAGAGGCTTCCGCTTATCGCCAACTGGTAGATGAATTTGGCCTTACTCAAGAGAATGTGGCAAAGAAGGTGGGTAAGAGCCGGGTGGCCGTAACCAATTCGCTACGCCTTTTGTCTCTTCCCAAAGCCGCGATTGAAGCACTCAGCGAAGGGAAAATTACCGAAGGTCATGCCCGTGCTATTCTGATGCTAGATCGCCTCTCCGACCAAAAGCGGCTTCCCTCCCAACTGCGGTTACTGCGCGAGATTATTAGCCGAGAAGATAAATTGATGAGTGTGCGCGAGGCGGAGGAGTTTGCTCGCCGAACTTTACGTATGAGTTCGGTTGCCATAATTGATGCCGAACTGCAGGGCTTGCAACCTGTCGAAGAACTTCCCAAACCGACCAAAGTGGTAGACCGTGAAACCCACGATTTAGAGGCCCGTTTGATGGAGAGCTTGGGAACCAAAGTGGAGCTTTTCCGCAGCAAGAAGGGTGGCAAAATTGTCATCCAGTATTATAGTGACGAAGAGTTAGATGCCATCTTCCGGCGTATTGTGGATTACGAGATTTAATTCTATTGAATAATTCTACTTTCTTGATAACCTGCTCTGATGAATTTCAGGGCGCAGCGTGGGCCGAACTAAAGCAGATTGATCCCCGGTTGGAAAAGGGCGAGACGCTTGCGCCGGGCCTCTTCTTGATCTCTTCCCTCCACGATGAGGCTTCTTTGGCTGGATTGGTGGAGTTTGGTCAGCCTATTTATGTGCGCCATCTCTTCCCGGTTCAGGCTGTGATTGAATTGGACGAGAGCCCGGCTGACCTAGCCCAACTGAGTGCTAGGGCGGTAGAACAGGCTCGCGCCGAAGATCGGCAGGCGGGCGACCGCTTTAGTGTCCAAGCCCGGCTTATCGAGGGTATACCTCACACCTATAACACTTTTGCCATAAAAGAGGCGATTGTTGCGGCTCTCACCACTACGCTGGGTTTGCAAGAAAATATCAAAGCACCGGAGTATGTGGTCTCGGTGGTCTATGCGGAGAAGAAGGCTTACTTGGGCTTCTCAAGGCCAGAACAAAATTTGAGCGATTGGGCCGGGGGGATGCGTCACTATGCCAAGCGCCCGGAGCAAATCAGTCGGGCCGAATTTAAACTATTGGAAGCACTGGAGGTTTTTAACCTCGACTTACCCAAAACTGGCACAGTCCTTGACCTCGGAGCCGCGCCGGGAGGCTGGAGCCGGGTCTTGTTGGAAGCCGGGCTGCGGGTGATTGCCGTAGACCCGGCTGCGCTTGATCCGCGTCTCTACATCCCCGGCCTCGAACATTATCGGGGCCATGCCGAAGAATTTTTACGCCGGGCCGAGCGCGAGGATCGCCGCTTTGATTTGATCTGCAACGATATGCGGATGGATGCCCTCGTTGCGGCAGGATTGATGGCTGATTTCGCTCGGCTCCTCACGCCCGCTGGTCTCGCCCTCACCAGTCTAAAATTGCCCCACGAAACCAAAAAGCTCAAGCCCCATACCCTAGTCCTTCGCGCTCTCACGCTCCTTAAACAAAGCTACTCCGAAGTCCATGCCCGCCAGCTTTTCCACAATCGCCAAGAAGTGATGGTTTTACTTAGAAATCCTCGCCCTAGCATAAGTGAAAAACATCACAATCAAAGTGTTAAATAGATCACATTTTGGACACGAGCTAGGTTGTATACTAAGGCAGAAAGAACGGTTTGGATGATAGCATAAGTGCAAAACCAGATACAGCAGGGAGCGTAATCTTATAGACACTTTTGAAGGCAAAGTGTTTTACGGCACGACCCCGAACGGGTGTAGCCTTTCCCTATATGAAACTATATGGAACTATGTCGGTTTGGTTATGTTCTAATACAATTATAGATCTAGTTAGATTAGCAAGCGAGATAAGAAGAGACCAGAACTACTCTACAAATGGGTAGCTCTGGTTTTTTTCATTTTAGGGTAGAGCCTGCACCCGGCTGAGGGTAAATTTGAGGTAGCGGCCTTCTAGGAAGTGGGTTGGGACAGGGTGGTCTAAAGGTTGTCCGGCTTCGTGCAGCAGGAGTAGGCGTTTTCCGGCTTGGGCGGCGGCTTGCGAGAGCATTTCGCGAAACATTTCGGGCGAGACATAGCTGGTACAACTGGCTGAGACTAGCAAGCCGCCGGGGTTCAGGCAAGCTAAGGCTAATTGGTTGAGTCGGGTATAGCCGCGCAAGGCACTATGGAGATTCTTTTTGGAGTGGGCAAAGCTAGGTGGGTCTAGCACGATAATGTCAAATTTGCGGCCCTCTTTGCCGTAGCGAGCCAACAACTCGAAACAATCTTCGGCTAGGAAGTGGTGCTGATCGGGATCAAGGCCATTGAGGGCAAAGTTGCGGCTGGCCTCGGCGGTGGCTTCTAACGCAATATCGCAACTGGTTACTTCGCTGGCTCCACCTCGTGCGGCATAGAGCGAAAAGGCTCCGGTATAAGAGAAGCAGTTCAGGACGGTTTTACCTTCGCACCACTCCTGCAAATAGCGTCGGTTCTCGCGGTGATCGAGGAAGAGGCCGGTCTTTTGACCCTCAAAGAGGTTGGCCCGAAATTTTAGGCCATGTTCCTCGATAATCAGATCACGTGGTGGGCGACGACCCCAAACCACTTGCACCCTCGCGGTCTCCTCGTCCGGTTCATCGCCACTGTGGTCGGCGGTGTTAGTTCGTCGTCGCTCCAAAATGCCTTTGAGGGGGGCGATTTCTGGCAATAGCGCAAAGATAGTTGGTTTGATCGTCTCTAGGCTAGTAGCATAGGTTTGCACAACGGCATACTGCCCGTAGAGGTCTACCGTTAGACCGGGCAGACCGTCGCCCTCCCCAAAGATCCAGCGATAGGCGTTGGTCTGCTGACGTTCACGTAAAGTAGCCCTGATCTTCCAAGCTTCTAATACTCGTTCGTGTAGCCAGGCGGTATCTGGAATCTGTTTTTGTGAAAAGAGGCGAATGGCAATGGCCCCGTGAGCATCCCACAAGCCATAGGCACTAAAATTGCCGCACCGCACCCGTACCCAAGTTCCATCCGGTATCAGAGGAAGACGTTCGTCCAACTGGTTACGGTAGACCCAAGGATGGCCTTGGCTTAGGCGCGGTTTGAGGGCTAGGGGTAGTAGAATTTCGGTTAGTTTCAAAATTTTAGTAAGCTTGGTAGGGTTGGTAGGACAAGTGTAAGATTTCTAGCTTATCGTTAAAATTACGGCTGAGCAGCATACTAAGTCTCCCTTGATAGATCTGAGGATTAAGGCTATTGGCGGGATATTCCACTTTGTAAATGGCGTTGACCTTCATATTATTATCTTCCAAGAATAATTCCAAAATATTAAAGTAGTAAGTGTTTTGACCCATACGCTTAAAAGCATCTCTGTAGTTACGTCGGATGGCTTCGAGCGAAGTCTCTACTTGCGCGGCTTGCCCTAATTCTAGGATAAAGGATTGGGTAGCGTAATCCGACCAGAGAGTCATAAAGAGATTTAGATCGGCCAATTGGTAGCATCGAATATATTCTTCTAAGAAGATACGAACTTCCTCTTCTGTTATAACCTTTTGATGGCTTGGAATTTGCCCCTCTAAATCGTTGATGACTAGTTTAACTTGGTAACGACAGGTTGGGCAAGTGTAAAGTAAATTAGCTTCCGCATAATCGGTCTCATTGGGAAGCATCAAAATTGGTTCAGGGCTATGGTTATAGCAAAAGAGTTTGGACATACTATGACCTAACTAAGTAGAGCATTTAGCTCTTTGGCGGTGCGCTTCATATAATAAAGCATCAAGCCTAGTTTAGCCTCTCGGCGTGACATTACGGTTAGTACCGCGTCTGTGCCGACGGCCATTAGGAGTACATCGCCATCGGTGCCGCGAATAAAGACCTGATCGAGTAAGCCCCGGTTTAATTCGTAAGCAATGCGTTGCCCTAGGGCCAATAGTGCGGCACTCATCGCCGAAACGCGGTCTTCCTCGGCATCTTCGGGCAGGGCCGAGGCAATAACCAAGCCATCCATGCTAACTACGGCGGAGGCTTCAATATCGGTGGTGGACTGTTGTAAACGGTGCAAGTGTTCGACAAGAGCCTGATGGCGGCCTATGGTAGGGTGGTCAATCATCGTCGGCTTCCTCCAGAATAGTATAGAGCAGTTCTAGTAGCACTTTTTTAACCTGTTCCCGGTTTTTAGCAGTGCAGGGAATAACTTTGACATGATCGGGGATGCGTAACGAGTGACGAATATCTTGGGGGTCCCAAGCATTTTCGAGATCTTGTTTGTTACAGGCGATCACGTAGGGTGTGCGGCGGTAGGCTGTAAAAAAATCTATAATGCGAGCGGTTTCGCGGAAAGTGTCGGGCCGGGTGCTATCTACGAGTACAATCAGGCCCAACATACCCTCTGACAAAATTTCCCACATGAAGTCGAAACGTTTCTGACCGGGGGTGCCAAAAAGATGAAGCACTAGGTCTTCCGCGACAGCAATCCGGCCAAAATCCATAGCCACAGTAGTCTCTTTTTTTATGAGGCTGGTTTCGTCTGTAGCTTTTCGTTCGGTTGAAATGACATCAATTTCGCTAATTGCTTTAATAAATTCGGTTTTCCCGGCGGCTACCGCGCCAGTTATGACCATTTTTACCGTCTGCACGGTTTTCCCTCCCGGTTTTTTCCCACGTGTTTAAAACTAGAATAAAGCTAAAACAAAGTCACTTCTTAATCTAATGAGTAATCGTAGTTGCATTACTTATTATTAAAGAAGGTTAGCGTCGGGAGATCGCGTCAATAATCCGCCGGATCAAACCTTTGGTTGGTCGCGGTGGTGGCTCGGCTCCCAGCGGTGGTAGCTTTGTTCCGCCAGCATTCATTGGTCGTTGTCCCTGCTCTCCGGTAGCATTTGTCCGACCGCCATTGTTAATCGAAGCCCCCGCCCCCCCCCTGGTCGGGGCAGGCGCTCCGCCCATCACCGACCTCCCATTTCGACTATCCGATGACGGCGGCATAGGTTTGGTAAGAACTACCAAGCCAGCCGAAAGGAAACCATAAATAATCCGGGCCGCTTCAAAGTCGCCCAGCGCGGTTTGCTGTGCGATTTGCCGAATGGAATGAATCCCGTTGATCCGGGCGAAGACGCGCCATTCATCCGGGGTCAAGTTGACTCCTTTAGCCTTTTCGTGAGGCTGATCGGCAAATCGTACTACCACATCCAGATTAGGGATACGATCCTTGATTCTTGCCCATTCATCAATCCGGCGAGTGCCTTCCATGATGATATTTTCAATCGAGAGAGGGATCGTTACACTTTCATCTGGTGGTGCGGCCTCTGGTTGGAAGCGGAAATCGCCTTCATTCCAGCCGAATAAGGCATAGGTAATTTCCTCAATCTGGAGGCGTACACACTTATAAATTTCCTCTTGGGTTATCATCTGGCGACCGACCAGAATTTGACCCAACGGCTTGTTTTGCTCTTGAGTATGTTGGATACGAAGAGCCTGTTGTAATTGCTCTTGGGTTATACGACCCATTCGCACCAGAAGTTCACCAATTCGTTCATCCTGGCCGTAACGGGTGGCATAAACTAACTTGCCACTTTGAAAATAAAGTTCCGCCTGATCGCCTTTAGTGGTCAGGGTCAGCTTACCGGTTTTATAGCCCCGGTCTACAAGATACAGGAATTCGGAAAGTCCAAAATCCCTTAGATTGCCGACGAGCGCCATTTTTCGTCACTCCTCGCTTGGTTGGGTTGCAGTGGTGTCTTAATACAAACTGTGCCAAACAGGACGCGGGCTGTCGGGTTCATTCGTGTTACTGCAAGCCCTGCGTTAATTTCGCCTCATGTCATCAAAAAAACAACTTAAATCTGACCAAATGACTAGAACGAATTATAACATTTGGCCTTGATCGTGGTCAACCTGTATTTCAAAAAACGTTTTGATTCAGAAAGCCAACTCCTTCGTTGGCAAACCTGAAGCTAACACTCTACATCTCTTTGTCTTTTTCTATTATAGCGGTTATTACTCGCTCCGTTAGTGGGGGCGTAGTCTGAATCGGAGCGGCGGCGCGAGCCCCGCTGTGTTGAACGTTCTTGATGCGGTTCGTTGTTAGAACGTGGTTGTGCTGAACGTTCTTGATACGGTTCGTTGTTAGAGCGTGGTTGTGCTGAACGTTCTTGATACGGTTCGTTGTTAGAGCGTGGTTGTGCTGAACGTTCTTGGCGTGGTTCGTTGTTAGAGCGTGGTTGTGCTGGTCGCTCTTGGTAGGGACGGTTGTTAGAGCGTGGTTGTGCTGAACGTTCTTGGTAAGGACGGTTGTTAGAACGCTGGGCGGGACGTTCTTGTTGGTTAAACGAATGTTCCCGATTAAAGAAGCGCTGTCCTTGTACTGGCTGGATAATGGCGGGTAAAGCCCCTGGCTCGGCGCGGGGTCCATCCCAACGTTTGCGCTCTAGGTAGATTCCGGCTTGGGACATGGCCCGTTCGATTTCGTACCATTTGGAGCGGTCTTCGCCCGTCAAAAACGTAATGGCAGTACCACTGGCCCCATTGCGCCCGGTGCGACCGACGCGGTGGGTGAAGAGTTCGGCACTTTCTGGCAAGTCGAAATTAATCACATGACCAATGCCGCTTACATCGAGGCCCCGCGCCCCCACGTTGGTTGCCACCATGATCCGTACTTTATTGGAACGGAAAGCGTGCATTACTTCCTCACGGGCGCGTTGGCTCAAGTTGCCCTGCAAGCCTGCCGCCGCATAGCCCTCATCCTGTAACTTAGCGGCCAGTTTTTTAACCCCATGCTTGGTGCGGGCAAAAACTAGCACCGACTGGCTGGCATCGTTATCTAGGAGGTGACGCAGAGCATAAGTCTTATCGGCGGGGTTCATATCGTAGATCAGATGCTCAATATCTGGTTGTACGGCACTATTTCTTTCAATCAAGAGCGAGGCATGGTCAGAGCGAAGATATTTAGCCGCCGTTTGCTTGACCCAATCGGGTAGTGTGGCCGAGAAGAGGGCGGTTTGTCGCTTGGCGGCGATGGGCATACTCTGGATAATCGCCTCGACTTCTGGGGCAAAACCCTGATCGAGCATCTCGTCCGCCTCATCTAGCACTAGCATCCGTACCTTGTCTAAGTGCAAAGTACCCCGGTTTAGATGGTCACGCAGACGACCAGGAGTACCAACGATGACTTGATAGCCTCCTTGCATCAGACCCTTAATTTGACCGTGCATATCGGCTCCACCGTAGATTGGTGTAATTCGCACAGATGGACCGGCCAACGTTTTAAAGACTTGGGTTACTTGTAAAGCCAGTTCGCGGGTTGGAACCAGCACTAAAGCTTGCAAAGTGCGTGACTGGCGTTGGATGCGAGCCAACACGGGTATGGCGAAAGCAGCGGTTTTGCCACTGCCTGTTTGTGATTGGGCTACCAAGTCTTGCCCACCCATCAGGATGGGGATAGCCTGCGCTTGGATGCTGGTTGGCTCATTAAAGCCTACCCGCCGCACCCCTTCCTGCAAAAAGCCCGGTAAGCCGAATTGATCAAATCCTTCATAATCTGCTTCAAGGGTTGCCCCCGGACGTACTTCTTCTAATAATCCGTTTTTTGCCAAAGTAATAACTTAACCTCTCCTAATAAAGCCCCCAATTAGCCGTCATTATCGTAGAGCTACTATGCCCACGACAAAATTTACTACACACCAATCAAGCGCCTTGATATAATTAATCAAAGTGAACAATCAGCCAGCCAGGGGGGAAAGCTTCAAAAAGAGGATTTAATAAAGTGGATACTTATCAGTACCATTCACTTAAAACGTTCCCGCGAGACACATAACTTCTTTGAGATGGCCTCTAACCGTAGCCAAAAATTTGTCCAAATATATTATAGCACAATTGTTAGTGGTTGGTAGTCAATGGTTTGCCTCTTAGAGCCCTCAGTTTCCAAAAATCGGAAGCATACCCGGTAATGTAACCTTACTTGCAATTGCTCCTATCGAGTGTTATGATGTGTTGGCTCTAAAAATAGTGGCTGAATCGTAATTGCTGAAGAATAGAGAGGCACAATAGCTAAAGTTGTTCCATGTAGTATAAGGATGAAGTAAATTCAATGGCTGAGTATGTGTGGCAACCCGAATGGGAACTCCTAGAAAGCGAAAATGAAGATATGCCCACCTTCGAACATGGTATGATTTGCAGCCGCTTAAATCTCTATCTAGGGGGTTATGCTCTAAGCCATAAGTTAGGGGAGGTAGTGGATAGTTCAGTCGAATATCGGTTTCTGGAAGGCAAGCAAAAAAGGCCTTCCCGCTATCCCGATGTCTCCTTTATCCAGCAGGAGCGTCTACCCAAAAATATCAGAAGTTACCCTGAAATTGCACCTGACTTAGCCGTCGAAGTTGCTTCTCCAACCGATAGGGACTATGATATTGAATCCAGAGTTAAAGAATACCAGAAAGTTAAGGTAAAGTTAGTTTGGGTAATCCATCCTTATAGCCAGACAATAAGTGTCTACCGCCTAACTAATGGGCTTAAAGCGCAGAATTATGTAGGTGATGAGGAGCTAGAAGGCGAAGATGTGTTACCCGGCTTTAAGCTTAAAGTAAGCGATATTTTCAATTACCCCTATCCACCGGAAGAAGAATTATAGCCCCTCCATTGTAGCTAGTAATTAGTCGAGTTCAATCCCTTTGGCCCTCAAGCGGGCAAGTAAGCTCTCCATATTTTTTCGTTCCTGTTCGGCTCGCTGCCGTTCTTGGGTGATCTGTTGTTCGGCCCGTTCCGCCCGAAGCCGCTCCTGCTCCGCCCGAAGCCGCTCCTGTTCCATTTGTTGCTCGGCGAATTCGGCTCGTCGTCGTTCTTGGGCGGTCTGTTGTTCGGCCTCTTCCGCTCGTATATGCTCTTGTTCGGCCCATTCTCGTTCCTGCTCGGCCCATTCTCGTTCTTGTGCCACTTGTTGCTCGGCCTCTTCCGCCCGTTGTTGCTGTTGGCGACGTTGGGCGGCCACTCCAAGATAAGAGGTGAAGCGTCTACCATCGGGACGATAAATCCCCAATTCCCCTTCGAGGCCATCGAGTTCAAACTGGATGCCTAAGAGTGGGCTAACCCAACCCTTCATTTGGGCGATTTTGGTTAATTGCAAGCCCGTGCGGATCCAGCCTGATAAGCGGAAGGTGTCCGGGTCATAAAGATAGTACTCCTCCACCCCGTACTCCTCATAAAATAGCAGTTTTGCCTTCATTTCATCGCCATCATTGCTCGGTGATAAGATTTCAAAGACTACCTGTGGTGGAATATCCTCCTCTACCCACTGGCGATAAGAACCCCGGTCGCCTTTAGGTCGTCCCAAGACCACCAACGCGTCGGGAGCGACGTTGATGCGAGGTTTGCCTTTCACTGGATACCAGAATAAATTTCCAGCCACAAAGACATTTGGGTCATTTTCAAAGAGTTCTTCTAATCCGCCCTCGATAGTCACAATCCAGCGATATTGTTTGGTATTATCAGCCATTGGTTTACCATCGCTTTCA
Organism: Candidatus Chloroheliaceae bacterium; assembly: GCA_013390945.1. Lineage (GTDB taxonomy): Bacteria > Chloroflexota > Chloroflexia > Chloroheliales > Chloroheliaceae > L227-5C. Next base: position 10,992 of record JACAUC010000075.1, on the reverse strand, counting down.
GGATAAACAATTTCCTCTTCCTCTTCCTCTTGAAAGGGTTGAAAGGGTTGAAAGGGTTGAATGGTTCTAATTGACATAGTTCGCCTTCTTTCCTACTGGTGATTACCTAAGTGCTGTTTGCAATTTTAGCAGATTTATCACAAAAAGCATAGTGGTTTCCTTTTCCCTATCGGTGGATAGATTCCAATGCGTTAAGTTAATATAGTACAATAGGGCAAGCGGCTTTTTAGTTTAGACAAAAAGGATTTGGAAGAGATGCGCTATTGGAGAGTAGTAGCAGTGGTGGTGGTAGTCCTAAGCTTGGGGGTTGGATTGTTGGAGACCGAGCCAGTGTTGGCGGCAGATAATTCGCGGGGTAGCGAACTGTGGCTCTCTAGTAACGCGCAGGATTTTGCGGGTTGGCGTTTCGAGGGGTTAAAACCGGGGGGCGATGGTTTAAAGCTGGATGCAGCGGCTCTTAAATCGGCCAATGACCCCTACGGGGCAGGCGGTTACAATGGTGGCAATTACTACAACGGTGGGCATTACTTCTATGGCGAAGCGGTGGCTCCTTTTCATGCTCCGGTAGGTGGTTTTGATAATGCAGTGGTTTCGTGGAACGCTGAGACTCCAGCGGGAACTTGGGTGGCTCTAAAGTTAAGGGCCTTGATCGGCAACCACTGGACTCGTGAATATGTGTTGGGAGTTTGGGCCAGCGAGGAGGGTACGGTCAAGCGGCACAGCGTGGATGGACAAACCGATGGCGATGGCAAGGTGCAGACCGATACGCTGGTTCTCAACAACCGGGCCTCGGCTTTTCAGTTGCGGGTGGTTCTCTTCAGCACGAACCAACAAGCCTCGCCTTATTTGAGGGCTACTGCGGTAAGCGCGGTACGCAACGGTGCGATGCCTGCGGTTACTTCGCCGCGACTGTGGAACCACGATTTGAGTGTGCCGGAACGCTCCCAAATGATCTACCCGGATGGGGGTGAAGTTTGGTGTAGCCCCACGTCGGTCTCTATGGTGCTGGAATATTGGAGCCATCAAACTGGACAGGCCAACTTAAACCAGACCGTTCCCTTTACCGCCGCCCATACTAACGACTGGATTTATCAAGGTAATGGCAACTGGCCTTTCAACACCGCTTACGCCGCCAGTTTTGGCTTGACCGCCTATGTTAGCCGTTTCCATTCGCTCTCACAGGTGGAGCCATGGATTGAACGAGGTATTCCGGTGATTGTCAGCGTGGCCTATCGTCCGGGTGAATTGGCGGGTACACCGATTTCTCAGACCGACGGCCATTTGATAGTGCTTCGGGGTTTTGATAGCTCTGGCAACGTGATTGTGAATGATCCGGCGGGTGATCCGCGTATAGGCCAAAAAGTGCGAATAGTCTACAACCGAGCGCAATTTGAGAAGGTTTGGCAAAATGGTTCGGGCGGGGCGGTCTACCTGATTTATCCCCAAAATCAGGCTATACCTACCCAAAATATGGCGTTGACGGCTTGGCCTTCTACCACAAACCCGGCTTTTGCCGATCCGGTTATCTCGACGATTTGGCAGGGGAATGATGCCTCTGTTTTGAGTGGGGCGAGTAGTCGAACTTGGACGTGGGGGCCACAACCGAACACCTCGGCCCGGCTTGAGCCTTACACCGAAGGACCGGACGGTTGGCGGCTAGTGCAATATTTTGACAAGAGCCGAATGGAAGTAACCCGGCCTGAAGGCGACCGGAGCAGTAAGTGGTTTGTCACCAACGGTTTGTTGACGGTGGAACTAGTTTTAGGCCGGATTCAGACGGGCGATAGCAGTTACCAAACGACAAATCCGGCCCAAGTGCCAGTAGCAGGCGACCCGAACAGTCCTCAAGCACCTACCTACGCCACGTTCAATAGCTTGGCTTCGTTACCCGGCACGAGCGACTCGCGGCGGGTAGCCGACCGCAAAGGTCAGGCCATCACTGCTACGCTTGACCGCAGTGGGCAAAGTGGTCAATTTCAACCCGCCACTCCTGTAAAAGCCGCCTATTACGATAGTGCGTTGGGCCACAATATCCCGGATGTCTTTTGGAATTGGCTCAATGATTCAAAAAATGGGCTGGATTGGCTCTTTGCGCTGGGTCATCCCATCAGCGAACCCTATTGGGTCACGGTCAATTTGCAAGGTCGCCCAACTCAGGTGCTGGTTCAACTCTTTGAGCGGCGGGTTCTGACCTACAACCCGGCCAATAGTTTGCAATGGCGGGTAGAGATGGGTAACATTGGGCAACACTATTTCCGGTGGCGTTACCCTAACGGATAGTTGATCTGAGGACTAGAGATTGGTAAGCGGTCAAGTTTGACACCTAACGTGGCCTCGATTAGAGCCGGATTGGTAAATGCCTGTGGAATGGCATTATATAAGCGATTGAGGAAATTCACTACACACTTATATTCCAGTTCTTCGGTATCGGTGTGGGCGAGGTCAAAAATTAGTTCGTTATGGTGTAAGACAAGCTCACCGTTCTCATTTGAAAAGCACTGAGCTTGAAAAAGATTTACGATGGTGGATTGTACTTGGTTGCGGCTAAGATTTAACTCATCGGCAATTATTCCTTTAAGCTCGGTCAGCAGTTTGGGGATATAATTCGCGCTCTTTATATAAGCGACCAATGACCTAATGATCTCTTGCCGAATTTTCGGGGCGGGAAAGCTATCTTTGACCACTTTCCATCCGGTAGGTAGAGGTTGTGTGGTGGTAGAACTTACACTTTCCAAGCGCCAGTGGGGGTCTGTGGGTGGAGTAGTTTCGGATTCTAGTTCCTCTGGGGTTTCATCTAGCGATTCAGCCTCCTCCGTGTTAAAGGTGGCGGCTTGGGCTGCCACTTGATCTAATAAATGCTGTAGTTCCGCCGACACCATTTTTGGTTCTACGGCTAACTGGAAGATTGAGCGGTTAGCTGTACTGCTAAAAAAAGCGGCATCGTAGGCTAAAATAGCTTTGGCATATTGCTCTACAAGGGTAGTTTCTAAATTGTAGAGGTTATATTCGTTAAGTCGGGCAATTTTGGTTGTTTTGGAAGTTTGGGCCGGAATACCATCCACGTCCAAGAGGGTGTAAGTATATAAAAGCACATTCAAGAAATGTTGAATCCGCGTTTGTTTTACCCCCTTAACCTCTTTAGCTAAGGCATTTTTAATTTGATTCAAGGTCAAAGGTTCCCTAGTTTGTCTAAAGAGATTGACCACTGCTTTCATCAGGCTAGTTCTGGCTTGGGGTAAGGGATCGAGTTGTTTATCAATCAGGATGGAGCGTATTTGTTCAGGACTAGACAGCGGCGGGTTAGCCCGATTGATCGCTTTTTTGTGGTGGTCTAGGTCGAAAGGAGTCGGCCATAGGTAGTTAATTTTTTCGATAAACTTAATTGGGTTAAGGAAGATGAAATTATGGAGGATAGTTTGCGCCTCTAAGACCTCGTCCTCTTTGTCTAAAAAGATCAAAGCGGCCTCCTCATAGGAGAGGCCAAATATTTGGCGTAAGTCTAAATAACGCGCCAGATCCTCATTGCCCATATCACCGGATTTGCACTCAATCCAAAAGGGTTGGCCCTCCACCAGATAAAAGAGATCCAATTCTGCTTGCCGACCATCAGGAAGACGTATCTTGATGTTAGTTAAAGAGTCAAAGTTATAACCACCTGCTTCCAATAGATTAGAAAGCTCGGTTTGGATAAAGCGTTCAAACCAAGTGCCGTTGGAGAAGAATCTAACCGCGCTTTCTACATTTTGGGGCGAGATATAAGCTTTGCCTTCTCGGTCACGGGCGACCGTAACAAACCCATAATTTTTAAGTTGCTCAAGGTATTCTTTGGCAAGCTCCACTTGTTGCGCGTCCAACGTTACGATCCGCTCAAAACTTTGGTGCAAATAGCGTCGCCTTAATTGAGTATGTAGGGTGGCAAAACGCTTATAGTTACACCCCAACAAAATTGCCAAGTCATCCAAATATTTATCGGCGGGCGACGGATGGCGGTAGTCTTCCACCGTTATCCAACGTTGGTAGAGCCACTCTTTAACACTTGGAGAATTTGTAGCGTTCGAGGGGGTTTCAAATTCAGGGATATTTTCAACTTTATTAAATAACTGGGAAAGTTGGTCTAATTCGCCCCGCATCGCTTTGACTTCCTCGGTCAAAGTTACCAAGAGGTTAAGAATGGTGTTGCCTAACTCACCCTGCTCAGAAAGAACGAAATTATCCTTACTACCATCTGTTGTCATGTTCAGATCCTTTTCTAAAACTATGTAGAACCTGGTTTAAACGAGTACTTCAACCAATAAGGGTAAGTAGGCTTACAAAAATAGTATCATCTCAATTTGTAGGGGTTTATTGAATAAACCCGCGTCACACTGGGTGTATTCAATACGCCCCTACCCCGAATTATTGAGATGGTAACAAAAATATAAGGGGTAGGTCTTTTTAGAAATAATCAAGTTAACCGAAAAACCTATCCCCAGTAATTCAACGGATGCCAGAAGGAACCTTATTTACACCGGAGCCGTCTTAAAAACGGTTTGCTGCAAATGTTCGATCAATTCGGAATAATGGCTAAAGATAAAGTCGGGCGCAGCGGCGCGAAGGGTCCCGAAACTATAGAAGCGGGTATGCTCCTCTGGCAGAAAGAGGGCGGTGTAAGTACCCGCCGCTTGTCCCGCCTGCACATCGGTGATGTAATCCCCCACAAAGAGCGTTTTGCCCGGCAACTTTTGAAGCCGGGTAAGGGCCAATTCTACTGGCTCCGGGTGGGGCTTGTAGTTTTCTACATCGTTGTGAGAGACTACCGTATCAAAATAGTCGGCAATACCTAGCCGGGCTAGGGCCGCTGTTACCCGCAGGCGCGAGCAAGTCGTGACGATGCCGAGGGCAAGCCCCGCCTCTTTGCAACTTTCCAGCAGTTCCAAAACTTTAGGGAAGAGCAAAAGCCTCTCTGAGGCAAAACCGCGTTCAAGTCCTACATCCATCTGCTGAGCAAAGTCTGACCCCGGTGACAAACCTAGGTCAGCCGCCACCTCTAAAAAGGAGCGGAAAAAACATTTCTCCAGCACAATCTCTTCCGTCAACTCTAGTCCGCCCATTGTGAGGGCGGCGTATTGGTAAGCCTCTACCCAGAGTTGGAGCGAAGGTGCTAGAGTGCCATCAAAATCAAAGAGAAGGGTATTATACATTATTCACCAATGACAAGCTTATAGTTAAACATTGGAGTTTGCAGTGTACCCCATAATCGAATCCAGAGGGGCATTAACATTTCGGTAGCGCGGGCGGTAGAGATGTCGCCTAGGTCAAGCACCGCTTTCCAACCGAATCCTTCCTTTAATATAGCGATGACAGTAGCCTTGGCTTCGGGGTCATTGCCACTGACAAAGAGCGTGTGGTCGCCGGGAACTAGGGCCGGGTTGACCATCAGAGCAGCGTTCACCGTGTTCAGCGTTTTAACCACTTTGGCCTCTGGGAAGGTGCGCTGAATTTGTTCACCTAAGGAGTCGGTGTTACAGACCGTAAGGGTAGGGGGCATCCCTTTTGAGAAATCAAGGGGGTTGGAAATGTCCACCAGAATTTTGCCATTCAAGTTCGCTTCTCCGATTAGTTGTAAGGCATCCAGCGAACCTGCTCCCCTTGTACAGTTGAAGACAATTTCACCGAAAGCCGCAGCTTCGGCAAAGCTTCCCACGCTGGCCTCTTCGCCAGCCTTGCTGAGCCATTCCTCTAATTTGGAGGTGTCGCTTGTACCAACCTTGACCGCGTGGCCGAGTTCTACCAGTTTTCCCGCAATAGTCTGACCGACTATACCCGATCCAATAACGCCAATTTTCATAATAATGCTCCAATCTTTGTTTTGCTAATAAGCTTTGAGAGTTTAGGAAATTTTTAGCCGGTTCTCTATAATTGCGGCTAGGCGACTGATCCCGGTTTCAATTTGGGCTGGGGAGGGCTGTGAGAAATTGAGCCGCAGACAATTGCTGCCGCTAGTGCCATCGCTATAGAAGGCCGTTCCCTTGACGTAGGCCACTCCAGCTTCGATGGCTTCATTGAGTAGCGGCGAAACATCTAGCTTCTCTGGCAAAGTTACCCAGAAGAACATGCCCCCATCTGGTTCATTCCAGCGGACCGAACTATTACCCAAGTAGGTCTTGAGGGCGGTTGCCATCACCTCTTCTTTGTGGCGATAGACCTCGATTACTTGCTGGACATAGCGTTCCATTGCCCCAGCTTTCAGCATCTCCAAAATGATAAATTGGGTTATGGCCGGGGAGCAGAGATCCGCGGCTTGCTTGAGAATAACCAATCTCCGTAGTGGGCGCGGTGGACCGACTACATAACCAGTCCGTAGGCCGGGTGCAAGGGTTTTGGAAAAGGTACGCAGCAGGATTACGCGCCCATTCTGGTCAAGGCTCTTGAGCGAGGGGAGCGGTTCGCCCCGGAAGCGCAAGCGTCCGTAGGGGTCATCTTCGATTATCAGGAAATTTTCGCGCTCGGCTAGTTCCACCAACGCTTTCCGCCGCTCAAGGGAGAGGGTTACACCAGCAGGATTCTGGAAAGTTGGCACAGTATACAGGAATTTGGGGTGACGACCCTCGTGCTTTAGTTGGGCCAGCTTTGCTTCCAGTGCCTCAATCTTTAGGCCATTGGCATCCATCTCTATTGTTTCATAGCGTGGGCTACGCAAGCCGAACGCTTGAAAGGCTCCCAAGTAAGAGGGTGCTTCTACCAGCACCGTGTCACCGGGATCAATTAGCATTATCCCTAATAGTTGTAGAGCTTGCTGTGAGCCAGTGGTGAGGATTATATTTTCGATTCCCTCTGGGCAGGCGATACCATCCCGCTCCAATTCTTTGACCAGTTCCACGCGCAGTTCGTTGAGTCCTTCGGTGGTGCTGTATTGCAAAGCTTCGGGACCGTTTTGCTCCATTACGCGCTGCATCGCGGTGGCATATTCGGCTACGGGAAAAAGGGTTGGATCGGGCAAGCCACCCGCCAACGAAATCATATCGGAGCGGGTCGTTAATTTTAAGATTTCACGTATGTCCGAGGCTTTAGCACTTTTTGATGCCTCGCTCAACCATCTTTCCCAGTTCATCCTTAACTCCTTAATTTATAATAAATTTTGTAATTTTCTACACCGATTCTAACCAACTTGACCCTAAACTTAACTCGGCTTTTTAGCCTATTTTATTATACACCCTTGCGGCAAATATGCGGCTTTGAATTAGCGCAAAGCGTTAACTAAACGCTCTAACCCTTGTTCAAGTTGGGTTGAGTTGGTCAGACCAGAAAGCATCAGGTGGCAACCTTGCTCATAGCCATAAAAATAACCCGGATGTACCAGCACTTTAGCCTCCTCCAGTAAATAGAGTACCAGTGCCTCTTCGTCTTTCCAGCCCCGCACCTTGGGGAAGAGATAATACCCACCATCGGGCGGTTGTACCTCTAGGGTGGGAGAGTGGCTCAAGCACTCTAGGGCCAAATCCAAATTTTGCCGGACGTACTGGTTCATCTCTTTTACAAAGTCCCCTCCCTGCTCAAATAGTTTTGGTAACATCCATTGTACCAGCGAATTGCATCCTAGAAAAGTATCATTAAGTAATTCTAGTCGGTCGCCGTAGTGAGTCGCCGGGCCGGAGAGGGCGATCCAGCCCAACTTCAGATCTGGTAGGGCAAAGAGTTTGGAAATGCCGTTGAGATGAAAGACGGGCAATTCCGGGTGAAGCACTCCTAATGGCGGTGTAGTGGGAGCCAAATAGGTAAATTCGGCAAAGACCTCGTCACAAATTATGGGCAAATTTAAGCGGGTGAGAATCTCTTGCCGCTCCTGTACAATCATGCCAGTGGGGTTGTGGGGCGAGATAAGCAACACTCCTTTGGTGCGTTCATCGGTTTGGGCCACGAGGCTCTCCGGGTCAAGTTGCCAGTGTTGGTCTTCATCTAGGCGATAGGGGCGCAATTCGAGATGGTGGATGGCGGCCAAATATTCAAAGAGCGGATAGGTTACTTCGGGGGCCAACAAATTATCGCCCGGCTCGGTTAGCAGGGCAAAGAGGAGCGAATAGGCTTCGCTAGTACTGGCGGTGATAAAGAGGTGCGCCAAATCCACCTCTAGCCGGGGGGTGCGTCCGGCATAATAGTGGGCAATGGCTTCGCGGGCCGAGATTGCTCCCCTTGGGTCGGGCTGATAGCGGCGGTCTCTCCAATAGCCCTTTGCGGCATTTTCCAAAATGGCGGGCGGAAAGAGCAAGCCCTGTTGGGTGGGGTTGCTACTGGTCAAGTCAAGATAACCGTCACTGGCCGAGAGCTTGCGACGCGCCTCTTCTATCAAATTTGGTCTTAGATCACCTTCGGCAAAAAAACCGCTCACGAGTTCCTTCCATATTAATTATCGGGAGATTGATGGCCTAAAAATCGCTCTGTTCATTATAATGGTTAATGGCCCCTACGCAAATTTAACAGATTGATCTAGCGAGCGAAAATCTTTTCAGTTGCAAATATATGCAACTACATGCTAAACTAGGTTTGGTAGTTTGTCGCTCTAAGTCATTTGAGAAATTCGAGCAAGTTAATTATAGAAGGAGCCGGGTAAATGCACATACCAGATGGCTATTTGAGTCCCATTGTTTCATTGGGCGCGGGGGTTCTGACTCTTCCGGCTTGGGCAATAGCCGTAAGAAAAGTACGCTCAGTCCTCAACCAGCGTACTGTTCCTCTGCTGGCGGTTTTTTCCGCTTTTACCTTTACCATCATGATGTTTAATATTCCGGTGCCGGGTGGCACTACTGCCCACGCCGTTGGTGGCACACTCATTGCGGTGGTGCTTGGCCCTTGGGCGGCAATCTTGGGTGTTAGTATGGCCTTGATCTTACAAGCCCTCTTTTTTGGGGATGGCGGGGTCTTGTCAATCTTTGTCAACTGCTTGAATATGGGGGTGCTTTTGCCCTTTGTGGGCTATTACAGCTATCGGCTTGTGGCTGGACGCTCCCCCATTTTGTCGGTGCGGCGGGTGTGGGCCGCTGGAATTGGGGCATACTTGGGGATTACGGCCTCTGGTGTGGCGGTGGGGATCGAATTAGGAGTACAACCGCTCCTCTTTACCGAGAACGGTCACGCCCTGTATAGTCCCTACGGTCTGGAGGCGACTATGCCAGCCATGTTGATCTCCCACCTTGCGGGAGCCTCCATCGTGGAAGCCCTAGTGACGGCACTAGGCGTAGCCTATTTGCAGCGGAATTACCCGCAATACTTAACCTCGCTACGTAAGATTGTGGCGGGTAGCAAGGTAAGTGAGGGTGTGGCGGCTAAACAGCCAGTTTGGGTGATGGCGCTGATTGGCGTAGCAATTTCGCTGGTGGTGCTAAGCGTAGCCGGGCTAGTTACAGGGGGCGGCGATTTTGGCAAGCTCTTTGGGGCTGATTGGTCGCAGGTGAATTGGGCTGATGTGGGCGTAATGCTTTTGGTAGTAGGGATCATTGCGGCGGTGTTAGTGCCGTTGGCTTGGTTTGTCTTACCCCGTCCGTTCAAGAAAGTGGGTACGCTCTTTACAGGCTTGGCGGTGCTAGTGCCGTTGGGCTTGATTGCGCCCGGCTTTGCCTATGGCGAAGGTGGGCCAGAAGATGTGGCTAAGGCCTTTGGCTACGTTCCAAAAGGTATTAAAGACTTTTCGGAGTTCTTTCAAGCTCCTCTCAAAGAATATAACCTGCCCTTTCCGCCTTTCAATGGCGAAAATGCCCATCTCTGGCAGCAGGCGATTGGTTATGAGCTTACCGGGATTGTGGGGGTATTGGTAGTAGGGGCGTTGGTCTATGGAGGGGCCATGCTCTTGCGTCAACGCACTCCCGGAGATGGTGGAGATAGTGGGTTGGCGGTAAGGGGCGAGGTTAAGCCTACGTCTTCTGAAAGGATTTAAACCAGATGAGTACCATTGTAACCGAGACCAAAAGTGCCAGCCGAAACCGCGCAGCCTCCCCAAAACAAAAGAGCGAGAAGAGCGGCTGGCTGGAGAAGACGGTGGCCGGTATCGCTAGTTCGGTGGAGCGAGCGGTCTTTACCGAGGAACATGCGCGGAAGGCGGGTTGGCTGCAAGGGGTTGATCCACGTGCCAAGCTGGTAATGTTTGTGGTGCTGGTGCTGGCGACTAGCCTGACCGGATCAGTGCTGGCTTTAGCCCTGCTCTATGGGTTGATACTTCTAGCGGCCCGTGCTAGTAAAGTGCCGTTTGATTTCTTTGTGCGGCGGGTTTGGTTTGGTATTCCGTTTTTTGCCGGAATTGTGGTGGTTCCGGCTCTCTTTTTTACGCCCGGCCCCCGGCTCTTTGGCTGGGCGTATGGTCTCTCTATACCCGGTCTGGAGGGAGCGGCTCTCTTTATCTCTAGGGTAGGGGTGAGCGTCTCGCTGGCGGTGTTATTGGTACTGGTGACACCTTGGGCCGATGTACTGAAAAGTTTGCAAGCGTTTCGAGTGCCGCAAATCTTTATTTTGTTGCTTTCGATGACCTATCGCTATATCTTCCTCTTTTTGCGCTCGGCCAACGGTTTGTTCGAGGCCCGTAAGAGTCGGCAGGTAGGTCGCACTAGTGGCGGGGAGCAACGCAAATGGATCACGGGCTCGATGGGTAGTTTGATGCACCGCTCTTTTAAGATGAGTAATGATGTCTATGCCGCAATGTTGGCCCGAGGCTTTACAGGTCAGGTGCGCTCCTACAACACCTATCAAATGAAGGGTAGCGATTGGAGAGCTTTAGCCCTTTCGGTGATAGTAGCAGTATTGGCCTTTAGTCTTGGTAAGTTGGTGGGTTAAGACGACGTATCATCTCAAAATTTCGTGGTAGGGGTGTATTGCATACGCCCAAAGCGAAACCAGTTTGCGGTGGGTTTATTCAATAGGCCAGCCGTAACTTGGGTTACAACAAGGTAGCCGTTGGCAATGGTGTTGGCGTAGGTGGGTTTATTCAATAGGCCAGCCGTAACTTGGGTTACAACCCCTACTTATTGA
>JACAUC010000074.1 GCA_013390945.1 Candidatus Chloroheliaceae bacterium | reverse complement strand
CTGATGGAAAGACCCTTGCGAGTGGTAGTTGGGACAATACCATCAAACTATGGGAGGTGACGAGTGGTAAAGAACTAGCTACCCTTAAAGGTCACTCTGCGGGTGTGAGGTCAGTCGCCTTTAGTCCTGATGGAAAGACCCTTGCGAGTGGTAGTTGGGACAATACCATCAAACTATGGGATATAAGTAAAACTCAGGAAGTTTTCAGTACTACCATCGCTCAAACGCTTGGTGTTACGATTATAGCTTTTTCCCCGGAGGGCAAAAAGCTAGTAAGTGGTCATACCGACGGCTCAATCCAAGTATGGGAGATTAATAAATAATCAGGTTGAGATAAATGCAAGCTTAAAAAAGATGGCAAAACAGAGTAAATAAGTGAAGTGACACCATGCCAAATTATTACAGACGGACAATCGTTTGTATATATCTAAATTATAAGTTATTATTACCCATAATAATATGATTAGCAGTAGCAGTAGTTCCATTGATACTACATCCTTAGCTACCTTTACCGGACATTCTAGTACTGTAAGGTCAGTAGTATTTAGTCCCGATGGCAAGACTCTCGCCAGCCGCCAGCCCATAGGAGAACCCTTGACCGGAGACGGCTACGCGGTGTTGAATGTCGCGTTTAGTCCAGATGGGAAGACTTTGGCTTCGTCTCGTTCAAATATGATCCAACTGTGGGATGTCGCCAGTCGTCAACCCTTGGGAAAGCCCTTGATTGGAGTCAAAGATACTTTAGGTGTGCTGAATGTCGCCTTCAGCCCGGATGGTAAAATGCTGGCTTCGGCTGATTGGAGTGAGACGATCCCCTTGTGGGATGTTGCCCGCCGCCTGCCTGTGGTGGGACAACCTTTGATCAAAAACACCAGTGGTGTGCATAGTGTCGCGTTTAGCCCGGATGGGAAAACGCTGGCTTTCCCTACTGGGGAAAAGGACATCAAGCTGTGGAAGGTAGGCAATTAAGAATTTAGGTGCATTATTTACTCCCAGCTAAAGGGGACTGAAACTTCACACCAGCCTGACCTACCGCCAAGTTTTATGGTGCTGTTGTAATATAGGCGGGATTTCTAATCCCGCTTTAAGATTCTAAGAAGAGGTATAGAAGGGTAATGTCCACCTACCAAAAAATTGTTGACCATCTCAACCGTGAGGAAATGATCGCCCGCGCTACGGTGGTTCATGCGCCGGAAGGAATCGAAATTGGGGCCGAAATGCTGGTTTACCCGGATGGGCAGTGCGAGGGTACGTTGGGTACGGCAGACCTTGATCGGCAGACGGTAGCTCTGGCGGTGGATTTGATGAAAAAAACTGGCTCAAAAACTTTTCCGCTTGAGACGGCGGGTGTTTCTTATGAGGTTTTTGTAGATCTCTTTCCGCCGCCGCCAACTCTGCTGATCTTTGGGGCAGTGCATATTGCTATCCCACTAGTGAAAATGGCAAAAGAGTTGGGTTTTCGAGTGAAAGTGATTGATGGGCGTTCTAAATTCCTAACCAAAGAACGCTTTCCCGAAGCCGATGAATTGATCGAGGCATGGCCTGATGAAGCGGTAGAAGAGCTAAAGGTCAAGATTGACCAAAATACCTATATTGTGATTTTGACCCACGACGAGAAATTTGACGAACCCGCCCTACTTTCGACTCTTCCCACCCAAGCCCGTTATATTGGGGCTATCGGTAGCCGTACCACCACCCTCAACCGGGCTACCCGGCTCAAAAAGCAGGGTCTTAGCGAGGAGCATATCCAACGGATTCATGGCCCGATTGGGCTGCCTATCGGGGCGCGTGAACCCGCCGAAATTGCCGTCAGTATCTTGGCTGAAATTATTGCCGTTAAATATGGCTTAGCTTAATAGGGTGACTTGATTTTGGAAAAAAGGCTAGTAAGCGTTCTTATCAGTGAAGACTACGATAATGGATTTGAGCATAATCTTTAGATCAAAAAGGACTGACCAGTTCTCGATGTAATAGAGGTCGTAGCGGGTGCGTTCGGCAATAGAGGTATCGCCGCGCAAGCCATTTACTTGCGCCCAGCCTGTGATCCCAGCTTTTTCTTGGTGGCGGCGCATATAGCGGGGGATGGTTTGGCTGAACTGTTCTACAAATTTGGGCTGTTCGGGGCGTGGTCCGACAATACTCATATCGCCCAACAGTACATTGATAAACTGAGGCAATTCATCAATGCTGAAGCGGCGGATAAAAGAACCAATCAGGGTGCGGCGTGGATCACTTTTGGTCGTCCAACCCGGCCCCCCGGCTTCGGCATTGTTCCGCATTGAGCGGAATTTGAGGATGGTGAAAGGTCTACCGTCCAGACCCACCCGGATTTGGGTGTAAAAGACCGGGCCTCTTGGGTCGGTGAGTTTGATTAGGATCGCCACGAAGAGCATTGGTGCTGAAAGTAGGACTAAGACTAATAGGCTAATTACTAAGTCGAGGGTGCGTTTCATCACCCGGTTTATGCCCCGTAGCCCCACATCTTTGACGCTGACCAGTGGCAAGCCCGTTAGCTCACTAATTGAGACTTCATTGGTAGTGATAAGTTGGAAGGCATCGGGATAAATTTTGACACTGACGGGCAGGTCGTCGCAGAGTGCCACCACATCCAGCAACTGCTCCTGAGAGGCTCCTCCCATCGCCACAATCACCTCATCGGGCTGGTGGTGGCGTACCACCTCGGTTAGTTCGTTGAGGTGTCCTAGCAGCACGTATTCACTTCCTCCGGGTGGTAGACCGGGCCAAGTACAGGTATGAACCGTCGGTGCAGTCTTTTCGCAGACCACCCCTAGCACCTTATAGCCTAAGTCAGGGGCGGCATGTACCTTGCGTAGAATACGCTGGGTGGTCTCTCCAGTACCGACTATAATTAGGCGAACTTGAGCGGCTCCGCGCTTGCGGAGCCCGCCGATAAAACTACCAAAGACCAAGCGGGAGAAGGTCACTAACCCGGTAATTAAGACTGCCGCATAAATCAAGATTTGGCGAGAATAGAAAAAGCCGGAGCCAAGTGCCATTGAGTTGAGCGCAATGGCTACAATTAAGCCAAAAACTACCCCAGCACAGATGCGATAAAACTCATCAATTTTGCTGTAGCCCCGTTTAAGCTGATAAAGACCCCGGTTTTGGAAGGCCAGCAATACCGCACTACAACTCAAGCCTAAGATAAGCAACTGACTCGGCGGCGAAAGCGGGAGGAAGTCATTACCTAGGCGGATTTTCGAGCGAAGCCAGTAGGCCAGCAAGAAGCCCAGCGTAACCATAGTCAGATCGAGGCCAATTCGTACCACAAAAAAGACAAATTGAAACATGTCGCGGGTAATTTGATGGCGGCGGTTTGGTTTGGGCTCAACCGGAGGTAGTGGTAGGTTTGGTTCCGTCTCCGGTGGTTTAACTAAATTTTCTAAGCGTTCATGTTCTATCAAAGCCAGCTAACTTACTCTGCGTTGTTCTTTAGGCCGCAAAAAATTTCTTCCCAGCGCCAGTAGACCTTTAGCAAAGATACCGAAAATAATTAGCCAGTTAAGTAAGAAAAAATTATCGGGGGCGTAATGTTTTTTGTAAAAGATATACATTGCTTGATAAAAATTCAAGATTGCGCCTGTACTACGCTGTTTGCTACTCTCTCCTTTGTAGTGTATAACGGTAGTGGTAGGATTGTAAAAGATTTTCCAGCCTTGTTTCTTAATGCGGAAAGCCCAGTCTAAGTCTTCCCCATACATAAAGAAAGTTTCGTCTAGGATACCGACTTGCTGAATGACCTTGACCCGCACCCACATAAACGCTCCACAAACACTATCCACTTCGATTAACGTATCAGGGTCTAAAAATGTTAAGTTATAACGGGCAAAGAGTGGGTTTTTAGGAAAAATCTTGCTCAATCCGGTCAAGCGCCAGAATGAAATAGCTGGCGTAGGAAAACTGCGGCGGCAGGCTAAGTCAAGCTGACCGTTGCCTTTCACTAATTTTGCCCCTACCACTCCGGCCTCTGGCTGAGCCTCCATAAAATCGTAGATCTTTTGGAAGCTATCCGAGGCTACTACGGTATCCGGGTTGAGTAGCAGGACATAACGAGACTGTTTTGACACCTCGGTTGGAGAGGTCGCCTCTTCAGACTTGAAAGGAGCAAAAGACGGGCAAATTTGGCGTAGTGCTAGGTTATTGGCAAAGGCAAAGCCTCTGTTGATAGGGCTAACCATTAGTGTTAAGTTGGGATGGTTGGCCTCAAATTCAGCCTTAACCATTGCCACGCTATTATCCTGTGAACCATTGTCTACTACAAAGACCCTCCAGCGAAAGTTACACTGACAGGCAAAGACCGAATGGAGGCAATCGCGCAGTAGAGTGGAGGTATTATAGTTAACAATTATAATATCTAGGTCACTTTGATAACCGGGCGGTGGTTCCTCAAGGTTAGGTTGTGAACCTGATGCGGTGGAGACTTTTGGGCTGACTTGCATTAGGCTTATTTTATCCTCTCATTCGGTTTTCTACCCACTCTTTTAACTACAAAGTAGTCAGCTAACCCTTTCATTATAGCAGATGGCGGGTTTTTTATTTATTATAATTCGATGTAGGGGCGTATGCCATACGCCCAACGTATGGGCGGGTTTATGCAATAAGCCCCTATTATGTATGGCATACGCCCCATCTGAAACCAGTTTGCGGCCAGACTAAGACGGGTTTATGCAATAAACCCCTACCTTATGGAGAAGATAGGGGTTTATTACCTTACCTTAAGCTAACTAAATCTTTATCATTACTCTCTTCGCTACTAGTTTTGCCCGCATGGTGAGTAGTGCGTTTTCCCCATTCGGTTTCGACACAATAGCGGAAGAGACGCTCAAAGAACTCGCTGATGCGGGGGGGATAGATGCCTACTGGTTTGAGCATTTCTAGGGTTTGCCGATTATCGTATTCCAGTTTCAGGGAGAAATAGGGGTAGTAAGGCTCACCTAGTTTGAGAGTTTTTATTCCTCGCTCACCCAAAATGGAATAGCCTAGCTTTCCTTCGGCCACTTTCAAAAGGAGCGGTGGAATTAGAAAAGGTCGTTTTACTTTGAAGAAACTAACCGCTGCATCCAGAATGTCACTAACAGTGGGCAGATTATCCCGCCCGGCGGTTAGATGAAAAGAGCGGTTGATGGAATGTTTCTGCCCATTCAGATGAATTATAGCGGCGGCCACATAATCTACCGGAACTAGGTCTACCTTACATGAAGCCACACCGGGTAAAACACGTAGTTGACCTATCGCATAGGCCCGCATCGGCCAGTAAAAAGCCTTAAAATCGCTGGTTTCACCTGTGCGACTATTGCCAATAATAATACTAGGCCGATAGACTGAAACCGGTATATCACCCATGGCTTGGCGCACCATCGTTTCGGCCTCATATTTAGATTGTTCGTAGGTATTATGAAAGCCTTTTTTATGGTTAAACTCGTGTTCGTAGATTACCCCATGTCGTTTACCAGCGATATAAGCAGTACTCACATAATCAAAGCGTCCCATCCGTCCGGCTTTTTGGGCCTCTTTTGCTAGTTGTAAGGTGTTGCGGGTGCCCTCTAAATTGGTCTCACGCGCATTTTCCAAGGGTTGGTCAAAGCGAACCGCCGCCGCACAATGGATTACCTGTTCAGTATGTTCCACTACTTCCTGATAGAGCTTCGGTTCTAGCCCTAAATACTTCACATTCATATCGCCGTTCAGGACTGTTACCCGCTTCTCCGCTTGGGCGAGTGCTTCACCTGTAAAGCGTTTGCGTAGGATATTCTCTACCCGTTTTTCGGCTTTGCCTTTACCTTTGCCTCTTGCCAGTACCAGTAATTGTTCTTGCTGGGGCCGGGTTTCTAGCCATTGACAAAGCACCTCCTGTCCTAGTGCGCCGGTTGCGCCGGTAAGCATAGTCAGCGAAGCGTCGGGTAGCGACTTGCTTTCCATAACTCTAAACCTTTCTGCCCAAGTCTGGCAAATTGTACTATAAGCTCTTTATAACTCCCTAATCAAGACAAAATATAACTTAAAAGTAATACAAAAGGCGGTTAAAGGCAGTAGTCAGGGCTACATAATCCATTAGTGGGTTATGTGCCAAAGGTATCAGTTCAAAAAATCGGGGTAGGGGCGTATGGCATACGCCCAAAATGAGAACTAACGTGAGCTATTATTACTGAGGGTCTCTGGCGGCATCTGCTGGTAACGCATCGCTTGTTCAATGGCGGATTGCTCCTCGTTGGAGACGGTTTGAGTGGCCTGACCACGTTTGACGGTTTTAGCATAAATACGGGTAGCAGTACGACCATGCAAGCTACTCATCACAAAGCCATCCCCAAAACTATCTACAATTGCTAGGGCAAAACTCTGATCCCCGCCCATATCGGTGAACGGGTTAAAACGCACTAGTCCGACCGATTGGTAGGAACGGTTTTGGCGTAGTTCCAGTTCCCGCAAGGCACTCTGCAACACATCCAAATTTTCGGCTTCTTTTTCCAGACGGCGCAATCGTTCTAGCAGTATATCCAGCCCCTCATCACCGCGTTGCCCTCGCACCAGCCGATCAAGCTGACCGTAGCTCTGTTCTACGCGCTGTTGCACTTTAAAAAGCCAAACACCAACACCAACCATAGCTAGTAACAGCAAAAACCACAGATAAGGGCCAGCACTTTGAAAAAAGCGTTCGAGATCACTCAATTCTTTTTAATCTCCGTTTGCTTTGTTTTTGAATTTCCTTCTGCTAGGTTTAAATCCTAGAAAAGGAGTGAGCAACACTGCTTCAAAAATTGGTTTCTTAGTCCGATTGTAGCAGAAAATGGACTAAAATGCCAATCCTTTAGACTGCGGCTACAAAATTAGAGGCCGCTCGGCCTAGTGAACGCTTTCTCAACAACTCCCGCAAGACTTGACCAAGTCGTCGGGCCGCTTCTTCTAGGCGAGGTGGAGGATTATCCGAAAAGACCAACCGCAAACTGGCGGGTGCCTCGGTAGCTATCGGGTAGAAGACTGCCCCCGGCATTATCCCTAGTCCACGCCCTGCGGCGGCTTGGTGTACTTCTGCCGGGTTGAGACCACTAGGTAATGTTAGTAACAGGCTGAATCCGGCTTCGGGATAAGTCCAACTACAACCCGTTCCGGTTAGTTCCTCTTCCAGAGCCGCCAGAAAAGCATCCCGGCGGGTGCGATAAGTGGTAGACATAATCTTTATTTCCCGCTCAAAAGCCGTAGTAGAAGTGTGTTTAAAGACTGCACGAGCTAGGGGTAAGGAGGTAGAACGGTCAAAGATCTGTTTGGCCTCCGCCAATTTTTCCAGTAGGAAAGGTGAGGCCACAATACAACCGATTCGCACAGTTGGGAAGATCAACTTGCTAAAACTCTTGATGTAAAGGATATGACCATCGCTATCATAACTTTTGAGGGCGGCTGGACTATCGCTGCCATAATAAAACTCATTACAGGTATCGTCCTCTACCACCAGAAAATTGTAACGCCGGGAGAGTTCGGCAACCCGGCGGCGACGTTCGGGCGAAAGGGTTTGTCCGGTAGGACTTTGGGCGGTAGGGATAGTGTAGAGTAGCTTGGGGTGGTAGCGTTCGGCTAGTCGAGCTAATTGTTCCACCTGTAACCCCTCGCGGTCTAGTGGAATAGGTAGCCAATGGATGCCACGCTGCTCAAAAATATCTAGGGCTGCGGGGTAGGTAGGGCTTTCCACTAGGATTGACTCCCCCGGCCCTAGAAAGACCCGTGCAATTAGGTCAAGTGCCTGTTGACTACCAGTAGTTAACAAAATTTCGTCTGGGTCGGCCTTAAATCCAAAGCGGTGCAAATAAGTTGCCAACCAATTACGAGTGGTCGGATCACCTAGCGGTGGACCATACTGAAAAAGTAGTTCACTCTCATGTTGCAGGCTCTGACCTGCTTGCGCTAAGGCTTGATGAAAACGGGCAATCGGAAAGAGTTCGGGAGTAGGACTACCGCTGGTTAGGGAGATAAAATCTTCCGGCTCTCCGTTCCAGCGAGCTTGAGCATTTTGCATCAAGCGACTTATTTCGGCTAAACGGGTAGGTTGTTTGAGATAGTGCGTTATCTCGTTTTGCCAGCCTGCGACTTCAGACGAGGGCTTAGAAGCTGGCTCGGTTGTAACGGGTGTCTGGTGAGACCGGGGCAAGATAAAAGTTCCCCGTCCCACTTGCCCGTTAGCTATTCCTTCAGTAGCTAAAGCTTCGTAGGCTTGGGTAACTGTAATCGGGCTAACACCCAAGGCTCGCGCCAGATTACGAATGGCTGGCAAGCGGGTTCCTTCGGTCAGTTTACCCTGCGCCACCGCCGCTTTGATCTGCTCAGTCAATTGGCGATAGAGTGGCGTAACGCCTCCCTTATCCAGCACAAGGTCACTGAAATCCATAAGAATCCACCTCTATTGTTCTTAGTCCACTTGACAAATTGCTATTATTTGCTATTATGGTTTTAGCATAACAATGGCCGTTTGTCAAGATTGTTATTAAGTACAATCCTGTTGACGTTGGACGTTCTTGGAGGCTTTCTTTGTACCACGAATATTATAACGGGCCTTTTGTAATAAGCACCGCTCCTTCGCGGTTGAACTTTGAGGCTATTTGCGGGTTTCTAAGTCGCTCGTACTGGGCCAATTCCCGCCCTAAAGAGGTTATTGCCCACTCTATAGAACATTCGCTGAATTTTGGAGTTTATGACGGTCAAGAGCAGGTCGGTTATGCCAGAGTAATTACGGATTATGCCACTTTTGTCTACCTTTGCGATGTCTATATCCATGAAGCGTATCGAGGCCATGGTTTGGGCAAATGGTTGGTTAAGGTGGTGACAAATTATCCTGAGTTGCAACCACTTCGACGCTGGATTCTAGCAACGCGGGATGCTCACGAACTTTACCGGAAGGGGGGCTTTAGCGAACTGGCGGCCCCCGAAAAATGGATGGAAATATTTAGGAATGGGAGTTAAAGGATGCTGGAGGTAAAGCCTATTACGCTAGAGGGTAAGGTAGTTCGGTTAGAGTTTTTACAGGCTACTCACCTACCCGATTTGTTTCAAGCCGCCCAAAACGATGAAATTTGGAATTACCTATTGATGGCTCGCCCGCAAACCCTAGCCGATTTGCAATCTTGGTTTGAGGCTGCTATGGAGGGCTGGCACTCCGGTGTTATCTTGCCTTTTGCCATTATTGAGCAAGCTACTAATCGGGTTATCGGTAGCACCCGCTATCTGGCAATCTCTAAAACCGATTATAGCGTGGAAATAGGCTATACTTGGCTAGGTCGGGATTACTGGCGCACAGCGGTCAATACCGAGTGCAAATACTTGTTGCTGCGACATGCCTTTGAAGTACTGGGTTGTATTCGAGTCTGGTTCAAAGCCGATGCCCGTAACCTCAATTCGCAACGAGCCCTTGCCCGTATCGGCGCAAAAAAAGAGGGCGTGTTACGCAAACATATGATTGTCCGAAATGGTTATCAGCGCGACTCGGTGGTCTTTAGCATCCTTGATGACGAGTGGCCGGAGGTCAAGACCAGCCTAGAAGAGCGGTTGGGTCTAGTGGAATAAACCTGTTCAACAAGCTTTTTCATTAATCAAAAAGCCGCTCTCAGGTCTGAGAGCGGCTTTTATTTTTCCTGTTTCTATTTTGAATTTAACGCTTATCGCGCTTCTTTTCTCGGCGTTTTTGACCACGCGCGGAGAGACCACGTGGCGTTTCGGTCGGACGTGCCGCTACACCTTCGTTAAGGGTGGTATTACCCAGTTTCTCTTCACCACCCGCATCCGCACTACCACTAGATAACGTACCAATTGAGCCACTTTTAGCCGCCACTTTGGCCGGAGAAGCGTTGGCAATGACTGGTTCAGGGTTCTTCTTGCGATGCTTTTGCTGGTACTCTAGCCATTGAGTCTTTGCCAAAGGATAAGCTTTCATACGCCACGTTACACCACGCACGGTGTAAAAAATCAACAACACTATCGTCAGGTAGAGCCAAATTCGGGCATTGAAAGGTTGTAAATTACCTAAACGACACAAGAAGAAGAAGACCCCTAACGAAAAGACAATGGCAGCATTGCGCGAAGCCCGGTTTAGCATTGTATAAGTCAGCCGATTCTCTTTAAAGCGATACTTGCCGTAGAAATAGACAAAGTTAGAACCAATCGCCCCGATTAAAAAGAGAATGGAGTAAACCAGAGCTAAGGGAAAATAGATACCCCAATCATTACCAAAAGGCGAGGTGGGTGTACTGAATTGATAGCTTACATCAAGGGGGTTGCCCGGTAGAGGTACGATTCTGAAATTATAGCTACCATTAGTAATACTACCATCTACCGCCGAAACTACCGAATATTCGACCGAATAATCCGTTGGCGGAAGACCCTCACCCTTATTGAGTTCTACCGAAATTTGTTTCTCACTAACTGTAATAGTGCCACGATCTACTTGGCTTCGCAACGTATCAATTACCCTTAGGAGACTACCCTCTGATTTTAGCCCTTCGCTAAAAGTTAGTGTAACTTTTTCCGGAAGGTTATTCTTTTTGAAAATCTGGTTATCCGTCGGTGTCGCGTTGACCAGTGTTGCTTGTGCCAGAAGGGAACTCTGGATCAATATAAATATCAGACTGACGACAAGCCCTCCTATTAAGGGTAAGGGCAATAAATTACTTTTAACTCTTTTTGACATTTAACCTTTGAACCTGTTTGACTGTTTGGAGTCCCTTTCTATTTTTTAATTTTGTCAGCCCATTTTATCAGCTTTTGCTTTGGTTAGCAACCTTTCCCCTCTCGTCTTCTTCTCATCTAGCTTTAAGGTTTACTTCATATAGTCTTCATCCAATTTTCTTATCCTAAGATTAAGAAATCGGCAAAGACTTGAAGAAGGTAAAGCTAATCAGGATAATCAATATAGAATTAGCTAGAACTTTTCTCTGGTGATAGGAGTAAGGGCTTGGGATGAAGCCAAAGGAACGCAACCCTTTAGGGTATGGGGCGGGCGGCAAGCCAAAAGTCGGTGGTAAAACCGCTTCTATGGTAGACCCAATCCAGCCTCGTACCAAGTGGGTTAGCTTGCTCAAGAGGATAAGAGGTCAGCTAACTCTATTATTAGCACTACTGATCTTGATTAGCATCGTGGCGTTACAGCTTATCCAGACTAACCTGAAAAATGGAACGAAGGACAATTTACTGAATAACCCACAAAATAGTGGCTTGGCTGAACTGGGTGTGGTTTATGTAGGCAACAATTATCAGGGTGCGGAGAAACGCTGGATCGGCTTACCAACAGAAGAAGGTTTGCTGGTAACGGAAGTCAAGTCAGGGGGCGCAGGACAACGGGCAGGCTTGCTGGAAGGGGATTTGCTGGTAGAGTTGAATGGTAAGAACTTAAAAGCCTCCGATTCTTTGCTGGCCTTGCTAAATGGTTACCGTCCCGGTGATAGAGTAAGCCTTACGATCATTAGGCAAAATCAGCGACAAAAGCTGGAGGTAGAACTAAGCCAATTGAAATAGTTTCATTATTTTTTATTATTTCTTCGTATATCTGTTACTTTAGATGTAACAATTAAACCTCGCAATTTCATCTCCCCAGCCTGAAAAGGCTGCCAACCTAACTGCCAACACCGATTACATGGCCCCCTTCCGAACCGGGGGGCTTTTTTTAATTCCAACTTGTTACCAATTTGTTATTAACATTGGCTGTAGCGTTCGATCTAAGGCTACATGTTAAATTTCAGTTAAACTCTTGTTAAACGTCCTTTCCAGACTGGACTAAGGGGAAACCTTTGTGATACGTTAATACCTAGGTACAAATTTGGCTTTGTGAACTGGTCACGCTTTTAAGAAGCTCGCCTTGTTGCAGATTATAAAGCACTTATAGATACCTATAGATCCTATAGATAAGGGAGGACTATCATAATGCGTTTTGTGGTGCTTGGAGATTTACATTATTCTATTGCTCCTGATAATGCTAATTACAGCTTACGGGAAGAATTTTTCGACCGAATCTTTACCAGCGTGGTTCGACAACAACCGGACGTGGTTTTTGCTATCGGCGATACCACCGATAACGGCTCTGCCGAAGAATTTGAAGGTTTACATTATTGTGCTAAGCGCAATGGGCTCAATTTCATTACGGTCAATGGCAATCATGATTTGCTGGAGTTGACCAAACCTGAAATTGCGCGTTATACGGGCAATCGCTTCCCCTATTTTGCGCTCTACTTTAATCCGGTAAGCGGTCTCAGCGATGTAACCGATCCCGGAGCGGCCCGTTTTCTGGTGCTAGATACCCCACGTGAGCGCAATCCTAAAGATCATAGTGGCTGGGTGGATGCCGCACAGTTGGCTTGGTTGGATAATCAAATTGTGGAGAGCGGAGATCAACCTTTGTTCGTCTTTGGGCATCATCCACTGACTCATGCAACGCTCTGGTCAAGTTTCCCGATGCTCTCCATTGCTAATTCAACGCAAGTCTGGTCTGCTTTCTCTCGTAAGCGTCAAGGAAGAGCTTTTTACTTTTGTGGTCACAATCATGCCAATAGCATTGACCGACGCGACAATTGGCACTTTATCCAAAGTGCCGCTCCTTTACGCTCTAGCGATTTCAGAGTAGTTGATTTTACTCAAGAAGAAGTTTCTATCCAAACTGTGAATATCGAGGCTAATTGCTCTAACCTTTTGCTTGGGCAATCCGCCAACCGAACGACCAGTCGAACGACCAGTCGAACGACCAGTCGAACGACCAGTCGAACGACCAGTCGAACGACCAATCGAACGACCAGCCAAACAGTAGCGCAAGCTCTTGGTGATTTTGGGCGTATGCCCGCCAAAGGTTTGCGGCGGGATCGTGATTTGCGTATAGAGTTAACCATGGCTTAACCCTTCGTGAGTGGTTCCCCAAATTAAGTCACTAAGATCGAGATTTGAAAATCTACCGATCCATTACTTTCTTTTCCCCAAAATAGACTTGACAAAGTATATAAACAAAGTTAATATGACTTCAGATGGCAAGTATGCCGTAACTTGGAAATTTCTCGCCGTAATATTAATTTGAGATAGAGCGGTAGGCTGTAGAACAGAACTGACCGGATGACCGGAGGTTTGCTCAAAAGTAGCGTTGCATTCGCATCACCTAGTTTTTGGGAAGCCTTTTTTATTAGTAAATTAATCTATAAGGAGTGCATTTGTGAATCAGGTGGAGCGAATCCGCAGAACCAGAAGTACCAGGGCTATAACCCTGTTGATCTTAAGTTTACTTTCCCTCTCAGCTTTACTGGTAGCATGTGGTGATAGTAGTCCTACTACCTCTGCTGTTGCTACTACGGCAGCAGCATCAGGTACTACGGCAGCGGCTACCAGCAACCCTAAGTTGCAGGGAACCATTCGGCTAGGCTTTTTCCCAAACCTGACGCATCCCCAAGCCTTAATTGGTATTGCCAATGGTACTTTTGCTGCTGCGCTGGGTAGTGGAGTCAAACTGGAGACCACCCCCTTTAATGCTGGCCCGGCGGCTACGGAAGCTCTCCTAGCGGGGCAGATTGATCTGACCTACATCGGGCCTAACCCGTCCATCAATGCCTACATTAAGACTAAGGGCGAGTCGGTAAGGATCATTGCAGGAGCAGCTAGTGGTGGTGTCTCCTTTGTGGTGCGACCTGACTCTAATATTAACGCCGCTAAAGACCTAGATGGCAAGAAAATTGCCACTCCCCAATTGGGTAATACTCAAGATGTTGCTTTGCGAGCCTACATCAAACAGGCGGGCCTAGAGACCAAAGAAAAGGGCGGTACGGTTGAAGTTATTCCTACCGATAATGCCAATATCTTGCAACTCTTCGCCAATAAGCAGATTGATGGAGCGTGGGTTCCAGAACCTTGGGCTACTCGACTGGTGCTGGAGAGCAAAGGTCGTGTCTTCCTAGACGAGCGGACGCTCTGGCCGGATGGTAAGTTCATTATTACTAATATTCTGGTCAGCACCAAGTTTTTGAATGAAAAGCCGGAATTGGTGAAAGCCTTTTTAGCGGCCCATGTCCAGATTACCCAAGATATTTTGAAAGACCCCACAGCGGCTAAAAAGACCCTCAACACGCAGCTTAAAACCCTCACCGGCAATGCCTTACCTGATCAGGTTTTGGATGAGAGTTTTGGTAAAATAGAGCTATCGCTCGATCCGCTCAAAAGTACCCTACTTAAATCGGCCACCAGTGCTTTTGATGCCGGGTTTCTAGGTAAGGAGCGGCCTAATCTGGATGGCCTGTATGATTTGACCTTGTTCAATGCGGTGTTGGCAGAAAAGGGTCTACCAACCATTAAGTAGTAGCGGGGAGGCGGTTTGTGGCAATTATGCCCAAACCGCTTGTTGGCTAGTGGAGAATTTATATGACTTCAGTTGATGTTAATAATCGGGTTAAAGAAAAAACCCTGAGTACAGTGTCACGTCTGAGCCTCCAGCAAGTCTCTAAGGGCTTCAAGAGTGGGAATACTAACCTAACCGCCTTGGAGAATATTAATTTAGAGGTAAAGCCAGGTGAATTTGTTTGTCTGGTAGGACCGAGCGGCTGTGGCAAAAGCACAATTTTAAATCTGGTCTCAGGTTTGGAACACGCCGATAGTGGCAAGGTACTGGTCAATGGTCAAGCGGTGGTGGCCCCTGGGCCGGATCGTCTCTTTCTTTTTCAGGAACCAGCCCTCTTTCCTTGGTTGAATGTCATTTCCAATATTGAATTTGGGCTTAAAAGCATTGGGGTTCCTAAATCTGAACGCCGCGAACGGGCGATGAAGTATCTTACTATGGTTCATCTTCAAAAATTTGCCGATTTTCGGGTACACCAATTATCCGGTGGTATGCGGCAACGGGTGGCAATTGCCCGGGCACTTGCCATTGACCCGGAAGTCTTGCTAATGGATGAGCCCTTTACGGCCCTCGATGCCCAAACCCGCGATATTCTCCACCAAGAATTGCAACAATTGTGGGCTGCTACCGGCAAAACCATTATCTTTGTCACCCATAATGTGCGCGAAGCGGTCACGCTGGGCGACCGGGTGATTATTTTCACTTACCGACCGGGCCGCATTAAACGAGAGTTCTCAACCACCCATCTCTCTCGCCCTCGTCATATCGAGGATCAGGCGGCCCTAAGCCTTGTACGAGAGATAACCGCCGAGCTTAGGAGCGAGGTTCAATTAGCAGTAGCCGCCGAATACGGCGAGGCTTACGAAGACGAACAGATCGCGGTTTAGCTAGAAACCTGAAAGGAATAGTCCATGAGTGTAACACTAGAAACCCTATCTAAATCCAAGCCTCAGTCAATCGCCTCTCAGCTTTTTAGCCTCAAGCTGGCAAAGGCTATCGGCTTTGCCTTGTTGAAAATAGTAGCGTTTGGGCTGGGGGTGGCGATTGTCTGGGAGGTAATCTACCTCTTGATGGTAGAGGTCTTCCATGTCTGGATCGCTGCTCTCTTTCCCGCCCCTGTGGATGTAATAATCTCACTGATAGACCATGCCACCGATGGCACACTGCTACGGGCTACTTCGGCCAGCCTTTTCCGGCTCTTCATCGGCTTTGGATTGTCCTTGCCGTTAGGCGTTTTTAGTGGTCTCGGTTTGGCGCGGAGTCGCTGGTTTAAGCGGGTGGTGGGGCCGATAGTTTTGGGCTTTCAGGCGTTACCCAGTGTTTGCTGGTTGCCACTCTCTATTCTTTGGTTTGGCCTAAACGAACGGGCAATTATTTTTGTAGTGGTAATGGGTTCGGTCTTCTCAATTACTATCGCCACTTACGATAGTACCAAACTTATTCCACCACTCTTGCTTCGTGCGGCCAGTAATATGGGCGTACGTGGTTGGGCCTTGTTTTGGCGAGTGGTGCTACCCGCCTCCCTACCCGCCATTTTAAGCGGCGCAAGGCAAGGCTGGAGCTTTGCATGGCGTTCCCTATTAGGTGGCGAACTGTTAACCGCCGGAGTTGGTTTAGGCAACCTACTCAATCAGGGCCGAGATCTGACCGATATGTCTCTAGTAATGGCTATTATGCTGGTCATTATTGTCTTGGGCTTGGCCTTTGACCAATTAGTGCTGACTAGATTAGAACATGCGGTGCAGCGGAGTTATGGCCTCTCTAGGAGTTAATATCCAAAAGCCCCTAATTTTAGGCAACATTTCCTCTGTTTATTTTAGCAAACAGAGGAAATACGGTTAGATCTTCCTTTAGTCCCCTTAGAATAAGTTTTTGATTTATCTTCAAAATATGCTACAATCTAACTGAAAATTGTGACGCTTTAGAACTGCCCTTTAATCGCCATAACTTTAGCCATAGGTGGTATTTGCCATATGCCAACTTTGGTATGGCTTGTGCCTTGTCATGAAAGAGAAATATATTATGAACGAGCTTATTCAAACAGATATAATAAATCAAGTAGTGGATAAACCTACCGCAGCAGAATTAGATCGCTTGAACGCCGAATTAGCCGAGCTTGGCCCTCAAGGGATTTTAAAATGGGCCATTCACAAATTTGGCCCTAAACTAGGAATGGCTTGTAGTTTCGGCGGCATCAGTTGTATGGTGCTACTCGATATGGCCGTCCGCCTTGATCCCCAGATTAGGATATTCTACCTAGATCCGGGGTTTCTTTTTCCTGAAACCTACGCCTTTCGCGATGAAGTCATTCGCCACTATGGGATCAATCCCCAAGCTTTTCGACCTTGGCTCACCCCTGAAGAACAAGCGGCAGAGTATGGCGAAACACTCTGGGAACATGACCCTGATAAATGTTGCGCCATTCGCAAAATCGAACCAAACCAACGGGCGTTAGAAGGTCTACAGGCTTGGGTAGCAGGTTTACGTCGGGATCAATCTGTTACCAGACAAAATCTCAGGCCAATCGAATGGGATAAAAAATTCAACCTCTATAAAATCAGTCCTCTATGGGATTGGACGGAGGAGATGGTTTGGGTCTATCTACGGGCGGAGCAAGTTCCCTATAATCCCTTACACGACCAAGGTTATCCCAGCCTTGGCTGTACTCATTGTACTAAGCCAGTAGTCGCAGGCGAAGATAGCCGGGCCGGGCGGTGGAGTGGCAAGAATAAGACTGAGTGTGGCTTGCATTACTGAGATTTTAATTTATACTACTAGAAGTACTACCTGCGGTTTTTAAAGCTCAAAAAAACCGCATTTTTGGTCTTTTTCATAATAGGTCAAGAGCTTGAGAAGAGAAGAAAGGAAAATGAGTTTTGGCAGAACAAGGTTTTACGGTTTGGTTTACTGGATTGAGCGGAGCAGGTAAGACTACTCTAACCCACCGACTAGAAGCAATCTTGAAAGAACGCGGTCACAAAGTAGAAGTGTTGGATGGTGATGTGGTACGCACCAATCTTAGCAAAGGCTTGGGCTTTAGCAAAGAAGACCGCGACATCAATATCTTGCGGATTGCTTTCGTGGCGCATCTGCTCTCCCGCAACGGTGTCGCCGCGATTACGGCGGCTATCTCGCCCTACCGGGATATTCGTGACCAAGCGCGTCAGCAAATCGGCCAGTTTGTAGAAGTTTATGTACGTTGCTCAATAGAGGAATTGACCCGCCGGGATGTCAAGGGTCTCTACGCCAAAGCTTTGCGCGGAGAAATTGCCAACTTCACCGGGGTCTCCGATCCCTACGAAGAGCCGCTCAACCCAGAGGTAACCGTAGATAGCGAACTTGAATCGGTGGATGAGAGTTTGAACAAAATCGTAGCCCGATTGGAAGAATTAGGCTACCTCAACCCGGCCCTAAGTAGTGTCCGATAATAATTTGAGGAGAATCGTTACTAATGTCCGAAGCTAAAACAAGTCCAGTCTTGATTGAGCCGCATGGTGGCCGCTTGATTAATCGCCATATTCCCGAACCGGAGAATTGGCAGGAGTTGGGGCTAAAACGCCTCTTGCTCACTCCCCGCACCTCCGCCGACCTAGAACTGATTGCCAACGGAGCGTTCAGTCCGCTGGAAGGCTTTTTGAAGCAAGCCGACTACTTAGGCGTGGTCAAAGAGATGCACTTGGCAAATGGTCTGCCTTGGAGTTTGCCGGTAACTTTGCCAGTTAGTCGGGAGGAAGCCGCCGAGTTACAGCTTGGCGATAAGTTACTACTAGTCTCGCCCGATGGTAATCAAGCTGGTTTCTTCTATTTGGAGGAAAAATACGAATACGACCGGGCTGAAGAGGCGCGACTGGTTTATGGTACGGAAGATCAAGCCCACCCCGGCGTGGCTGGACTCTATGCTCAAGGCGAAATCTTGCTAGGTGGCCCGGTAGAAGTCTTTCGCCACCCGATTCCCTCGTCGCTCTTTGCGCCTTATTATCGGGGGCCAGCCCAAACCCGCCAAATTTTTGTGGAGAAGGGTTGGCAGCGTGTCGTAGGCTTCCAGACCCGCAATCCAGTACATCGGGCGCACGAATATATCCAGAAGAGTGCCATGGAAATTGTAGATGGGTTGTTGCTACATCCTCTAATAGGCGAAACCAAGAGCGACGATACTCCAGCCGATGTCCGTCTACATTGCTACGAAGCATTGCTCAATCACTACTATCCGGCTAACCGAGTCTTGTTATCGCTCTTTCCGGCCTTTATGCGCTACGCTGGCCCTCGCGAAGCGATCTTTCACGCGCTGGTTCGCAAAAACTATGGGTGTAGCCATATTATTATCGGGCGCGATCATGCTGGCGTAGGCAACTATTACGATACCTATGCCGCTCAACATATTTTCCGCGAATTTACCCCGGAGGAGTTGGGTATTACTCCGCTCTTCTTTGAAAATAGCTTCTTTTGCCGTCGCTGTGGCAATATGGCTTCTTCCAAAACCTGCCCTCATACCGAAGATGACCGCTTGAACCTGAGCGGCACGAAGGTGCGAGCGATGCTTAATGCCGGGGAGTATCCTCCAGTAGAGTTTACTCGCACGGAGGTAGCCGAGATTTTGGTTGCGGCTTATCGCACTCCTGTTGTAGCAGGTAGTTAGTAATTTGTAAATGTTAATTTTGCACTTCATTAGTAGCGGCAGGCTTAACCGATCATATCTGGACTACGACTGAATTGTTAAACTACATGGTAAAACCTACACTACCCAAGCCACCTAAACGACGAGGAAGACCAGCTAAAAAATCCAACCAGAGGCTCACCACTTAATGTGGTGCTACCTTGAAGACGGATAATTGTGAGTTTAATCGTCCCCGACCTTGGTGATTGTTTGTCGTCTGGCGATTTCCTATTACCCGGATTTCGCTGGAGGCAACCTTGAAAAAACCAGTTACAAACTCCTTACAAAACTTATACCGGAATGGCAAGTGGTGGCCCGATTCTTGATAATAAGATAAGTAGCCTTAGCTAATCCAATCGAGTTGGTTAAGCTAACAAGGTGATAACCGAAGACCGAAGATCGCTAGTAGATTGAAGAGAGAGGTTTGATAATTTGGCTTTAAGTAGTAGCTAACTTATCAAATTTCACTGGTCAATCTACCAGATTATATATATAGTAAGGAGATAAATTTTATGACTAGGATGGCACCGGGAATGGAGAAATGGTTTGGTAATTCGGCCCTAGAAGCTTATGAAGCTATCCACGAGGGGAACGAAAGCAGTCTACCAGTGGCGAACAAAGATGAGGTGCAGGATTGCCCCGGCACCCACTACTCCAACCTAGCCGCTTCAGTGGTAAAGCCAAAAACGGCAGCCAAGTCAGCCGCCTCGAATAAAATATATTTTGTGGATGCCAAAATAAGTTTCGCGGCTTCTGCATAGTTCAAAAAGGTTCCAATCAGCTTACAAATTTTGGTGTGAATTAGGCCAAAACTGTAAAGTTGGTTGGAACCTTAACTCTAATCTTACTACTTAACAGGGCGTTTGGCGTAGAGTCCTTTGGTAATAGCGTCCACTACTATCTCACCCCGCTGATTTTTAATCATCATATGGTCGGTAATCAAACCGCCTTTTTTACCTTTATCTTCCATTTCCAGTACGGTAGTCTCGACGTGAATGGTATCCCCAATTTTGACCGGGGTGGTAAAGCGGAGTTTGTCAATGCCATAGAGGGCAATAATTTTACCGATGGTTCCACCACTCACCCGTAAGCCAATGCTGTAGCTTAGTGCCAACATGCCGTGAGCGATTCGCTCTCCAAAAATGGTACTTTTAGCCCATTCCGCATCGGTATGTAGGGAATAGTTATCCCAAGTCAACGCAGCAAATTCGACCAAATCGGTCTCGGTAATCGTGCGCCCTTTGGTTATTAGGGTACCGCCGACTTCAAAGTCTTCAAAATAACCATCAGTTTTAGGTTCAGCTAATTTTAACTCTGCCATGAAGAAAATTTCCCTTGTGTATTGCATCATTTCAAAATTTCGTGGTAGGGGTGTATTGCATATAGGCTGGCCTCGCCCAAAGCGAGGTGGGTTTATGCAAACTGGTTTCAATAAACCCCTACTTATTGAGAAGATGCTGTTTATTTAAGTGTTAAATAATTGACTTAAAGGAATTGACGGCTTTTTGGCTCGCCAGATAGTAGTACCGGGTACCATCGAAACTTTATACCAAGGTACATTCGTCCAAGTACTTTCGCGCCAGTCGCTCCGTTGAGGCTCCAGTTCGATAATGTCCACCACCAGCAATCCTGCTGTTTTAATCGCCTGTTGCCAATCCCCTAAAGTATGGTGGAATTGTACGTAGTAGGTATGGGAACCGTCCGGCCAAACACTTTCAGCCACCATCGGCTGACGGTCGAAATAGCTCCGCACAATTTCAAGTTGATTATCGCCCTCGTCGGCTAGGCAATCGAAAAAGGGACTAAGCCAACTAAAAGCAAAGAGGCCACCTTTACGTAAAACCCGCCCGACTTCCTTAAAACATTTCTCAATATCTACGAAACCGACGGCTCCAAAGTTGCTAAAAACAATGTCAAAGCTCTCGTCCGGCCAAGCACTCAAGTCCTCGGCATTGCCCTGCTGGAATAAAGCTTGGCCCGGTGGCTTGATTTCGGCTTGGGCCACAAAATCGCGAGCATACTCGATTTGGGCATCTGAAATATCTTGCCCGGTACAACGCGCTCCCTGTCGGGCCAAGCGAAGCGTCCATTGACCGCCTCCACAGCCCAATTCCAGCACATCTTTGTTCTCTACTGCGCCCAGCACTTGCAACTCTTTTTCGCCGGGTACTCCAAAGACAGGCCCCCACAGTCCATCCCCGCTCACCAGTTGCGAACGATGGCGTTCTTGGTAACGGTGGGTCTCACGATTCCAATCGTCGCGATTTAGTTCGGCATAACGTACTTCTAGCCAATTTGCTGACATTTTACTTTATCCTTTAAGGTTGCCATCTGGCAGAAAGTAATTCTACCCTTCTACCAACAGGCTAGATGAGGAATGTTAAATCCTCACCATAGTGTATTATACATCTTTGTTAAAACCACTACAATGATGTAGTTCACACAGCTTATTTTCGTTTTCCTGCCAAGTTCTGCACCTAGAATGGTAACAGATATTTCTGCAAAAGACCAAGATTGATGCTAAAATTAAAGGAAGATTTGAGCGTAACCCAAACTGAAATGCTACCGGGCAACTAGCCTGCGATAGCAGCTACTCATTACCCCTTTATACCATAAGGCACAGCATGATAACACTAGAAATTCCAATTGGGTTGGCCGAAATTGAGGCCAGCCGTCAACGAATTGCAAGAGCGGTACGCCACACCGATTTGATAAGATCAGAGGTCTTTAGCCGTCAGTGTGGAGCCGAACTTTATCTGAAATTAGAAAATCTGCAAAGCACGGGCTCATTTAAGATTCGAGGTGCTTTTAACAAACTAGCTTGGTTGATGGAACAACCGCTGGATAAACGCCCAAAAGGGGTGATTGCCGTCTCCGCTGGAAATCATGCTCAAGGCGTAGCAAGTGCGGCAGCTACCTGCGGTGTTCCAGCGACGGTGGTTATGCCATTAGGAGCGTCCTTGACCAAAATCCGGGCCTGTCAAGAGATGGGAGCAACGGTTCTTCAACGGGGCGCAACTTTGGAAGAGGCTTTTGAAGAAGCGATGCGCCTAGCGGCGGAACACGATTACTTCTTTATGCACCCTTACAATGATTGGCAGGTCATTGCAGGTCAGGCCAGCGTTGGCCTAGAAGTGTTAGAGGATTTACCCGAAGTTGAAACGGTGGTAGCACCTGTGGGAGGTGGAGGTTTGTTGGCAGGAATCGCCCTAGCCCTCAAGCTTAAAAAGCCCTCCGTGCGGGTAATTGGGGTGCAGACCGAAGCAATTTCACCCTACTTTGGTTTTATCCAGAGTGGTCAATTTTCTCCAGTTCAAGCGGATGCGATCACTATTGCCGATGGTATTCGAGTAAAGCTGCCCGGCGACAAAAATGCGGCTATTATTCGTCGCTATGTAGACGATATTATAACGGTCAGCGACAGCCAAATCAGCGAGGCGATTGTAGCACTGATGGAGCGCACTCACACCCTTACCGAAGGCGCAGGGGCGGTAGGATTGGCGGCTTTGTTACATCACAAAATTCCGGTTAGGCCGGATGAGAAGGTGGTGACGATTCTTAGTGGTGGTAATATTGACGTAACCTTAGTAGGCCGGATTATTGATTTTGGTTTGGTTTCGAGTGGACGGTATCTGGTAATAGCCTTAATCCTTCCCGACCGGCCCGGCCAGTTGGTGCGCCTCTTGAGCATCATAGCCGAATTAGGTATGAACATTCGCCAGATCGAACATCGGCGCGGTGAAATGCACGTTCCAGTGGGTTTGAGTGAGGTCATTCTACAAGTTGAAACCAAAGATCAAGCCCATCAGCAGCAACTTCTGAACCAGTTTAAGGCTGAACATCTTGAAGTTCGCAACCTCACCAAAGTAGTTGGGCTTTACCACTAATTTTTCGATCTAAGGCAAGGTTCATACCGGCTTTACACTTTAGGATGGTACTCACTGGTGA
>JACAUC010000073.1 GCA_013390945.1 Candidatus Chloroheliaceae bacterium | reverse complement strand
CATTAGGTGGTGTCTCTTCACCACCAACGATTACTCCGGGTATGCCGCCTATGCCGCCTATGCCTTATAGTAAAACCCCTTATGAAAATGTTAAGTTTTTATGGGAGAAAAATTCTGGAAAGACTTTTAATGAGTCTGGTACTATCGAGGGGAATACTAAGGTGGCTCCCACTCCTCAGACGGCTACTCCTGCTCCTGCTCCGGTTCCTGCTCCTGCTCCTGTGCCGAATAGTAAGGCAATGGAGGATGCCGCTAACGCAGAGGCTATGTTTGCGGATAGTGGTGAAAAAGTTGAGCTACTGATTAAAGACAAAGATCTTGAGTTAGATCAAGAAGGGATTGATCGGTTAAAGAAAATAAATGGTAAAATCGGTTTACCTATCTCCTTACTGGAGGGTTTGAATAAGGCAGCGATTATGGCCTTAATAGGGCTTGATCTATCTCTTGAAGACGGGAAAGTTGGGTCAGCCGACGAGAGTCTAAAGCAGCTTAAGGGTATGCTGGGAGAAGCTTACAATATGGTCAAGAGTCAATTTTTCCGCCACCACATTGGGGAGATCAACCCCGGCCTAGCAGAGGTGATGAATAATCCAGCTTTTGTACAGAGTAAAGAAGCAGGGCAGGCAGGTCAACAACAAGCGTTAATGTATGCGAATGAATGGAATGATCCTAGCAAGGATAAGGCTACTCCCGGTTTCAATAATAAAATGAGCTTAATTGAGGTTGCTATTGAGCTAAACAATCAGGCTCCGAAGATGTCACTAAACGAGATGGTAAGCTTGGTGATTTATACTACCAATGCCTATAAGGGTTTTAATAACCCCCTTCGTTTTGGGCTAGATTTACCAACATCAGGCGGGGCAGCTTCCGCTAGTGCCGCACCGGGCGAGGCAGCTTCCGCTAGTGCCGTACCGGGCGAGGCAGCTAATGCCGCACCGGGCGAGGCAGCTTCCGCTAGTGCCGTACCGGGCGAGGCAGCTTCCGCTAGTGCCGCACCGGGTGAGGCAGCTTCCGCTAGTGCCGCTCCAAGCAATAAGCTTGAAACAGGCGATGTGCTTGCAACTCAGAACGTTGCTTCTGCCTTGAACAAACTTACGCCTTACCAAGGTGAGTGTTTCCGTCACCAAGATGCTTTTCCTGGCTATAACGCCTTGAACCAACCCGGCGCGATTGTTAGCGACTCGGGCTTCCTCAGTACTGCTCGTGAACAAGATGGTGCAGCGAAGGGTGCAGAAAAGCACACAGTACTGGAAATAATTATATCCAAAACAGGAAGAGATGTTTCATCTTTATCAGCAATGGCTGGGGAAGCAGAAGTACTCTTCAAACCTGGAACTCGCTTTATGGTGGTTAAACGGATGGACAGAACCGATCCTAACTCATCTTGGGATAAAGAAGACCCCACTTTACTGCACTATTATAATAATGACATAGCAGGAGGTAAGAGGGATGCACCTCTAGTTAATACGGTAATCCTGAAAAAGGAGGTGGTCTAAATTGTCAGGAATTGAGAGTGAGCCAAATCTTTATCCAGTTGGTCGGTTTTCCCGGTTGGTCGGGGGAGGCAACCGGGAAGAGATAGAGGTCAGTCGCCCTCTGGGGATGTATTATCCGGTCGGGGTAAGCCTGAAATGGTTAAGCCCCGGAGCAGGGCGGGAAATATTGAATAAAGTGCTGAGCGAACTGGTGGTACTGGAAGTAAGTCATTTAGTACGAGCGTTTCTTGATGGCGAAATTTTTTACCTTGATGCCCTAGAAGAGATGGGAAACCGACCTGCCTCAACCCTTGAGACTTGGCTTGCCGATCAACCGGATACATACCGACTGATCCACAATGGTGACGAACTGGTCGAAGGTGCGCGACTGGATTTGCTGCTTTCGTTTGAGCTGCTGTTACGGTGCGCCCTACGCCCGTTTAAAGAGATTGCTGATCCTCCAAACTGGGTTAAACGTGCCAGAAAAGTTTATCCTGAACTGACCTCCGCTTTAACAGGAGAGGCGTTGTTTGAGTGAGGAAGGCTACTCCTGTTAAAAGTGAAACTTCGAGTTCAAGATAGCACCACCGCACAACGCAGAATTAGCCGAGCGGACTTGTGGCTTTGTTTCGTCCAAACCACTGTTAAGAACCACCGTTCTCTATAGTGCTTTTCCCACGAAAAGGCCACACAATAAGCTATTCTTTAGCCGGAGGGTTCTGGCAATGAGGGGTATCAGCAAAAGTGGGCCAGAACCAATTCTTTACGTACAATGATTAGACTTATTGAGAAGATAGGTTATTTGGAAAGGGGCGAGCTAATTTTCTCGTCTACGCGCTGGCGGGCCTCTTTCCAAAGGAGTTCAAGTTCGGGCAAGGCCATCTGGTGTGGATCAAGGTGGCGTTCCTTCACAATTTGTTCCCAAGCCCGAAAACGGTGGCGGAATTTGTTGTTGGCAAACCGTAAGGCTTCTTCAGCATCCACTTTCAGCCAACGGGCGGCGTTGGCTAAGACCGCCAACACATCCCCAAATTCCTCCACTAATTCTTGGTGATTTTTGGTCTCCTTTACCTCGCGCACTTCCTCCACCAGTTTATCAAGTATCTCGTCAAAGTTGCGCCATTCAAAACCCAAGCCAGCCGCTTTGCGCTGTAAATCTTGGGATTGGAGCAAGGCAGGCATTTCGCGGGGTACACCGTCCAACACCGAATCCCGTACTTTACCTTTCTCGGCATGTTCCACCTGCTTGATCTGTTCCCAGTTACGTAACACTTCGGCAGAACCACTAACTTGAGTAGTGGCAAAAATGTGGGGGTGACGGCGGATCATTTTGGTAGAAAGGCTTTCCATAACATCAGAAATATCAAATTCGCTTTCTTCGGCAGCTAGTTGGGCGTGGAAGAGAATCTGTAAGAGCAAATCACCTAATTCATCGGCCAGTTTTTCTGGTTCCTCCTCTAGGGCATCAATTACTTCGTAGGTCTCCTCGATTAGATAGCGTTTAAGGCTGGCGTGGGTTTGCTCCCGATCCCATGGGCAACCACTTGGCCCTCGCAAACGAGCCATTATATACTGCACCTGCTCAAAAGTACCCCTAGCTTCTAGGATAGGCAGGGGCGGCAGATAAACACATGTCAGATGGTCAGTCCATTCGGGATGGCGATCTAATTCGTAAAGGGGCAATTCCAAGCGGCCCTCTTCGCCAGACACCCCGGCTCCACGCAACAGTGTTACCGGATGCTCATCCGGGTAACTCTCCATCAAGGCTAACTTGACACTACCCGCTAAACGCTGGTTATAAAGCTGGCTGATAAGCAGAGGACGCACTACAGGTAGGCCAAAACCTTTCTCGCGGGGTAGATGGACTTCGGCCCGTTGTACCAGTTCGGTCGCATCCAGAATAGTCAAGCCCTGTTCCAACGGGTCAAGTGCTAGGGCAGTAGAGACCGCTTCAATAAAGCTCAAGCCTGCTACCACCTCGGTAGTAATCCCGGCTTCTTTCGCCCGTACCAACAGTTTCAAGACGCTGGCCTCGCCCACTAGAGGATGACCCGGTACGGCGTAGACCACTGGATCACCTAACCCCTGAGTAGCCAGTTCCAACAAACGGCTCACAATTGTATCGTAAACCTCGGCAAAAGTGGCACAACGATCATAAACTTCATCAAAGGAGACGTAGCGCGATGCGGCGGGTAAGTAGGGTACGGTAGGGTGTTTGGCAGTCCGCAAATAAATAGTACTATTCTCAGTCAACACCTTCAGAGCGGTAGCGGTCAGATCGCCGTAATTGCCCGGCCCCAATCCCACGATAATTATTTTAGAATTAGTCATTACTATCTTTCAAGATTAAATTAGAGCTTCTTCTCGATTTTGGCTTTATCCCGCAAGCTCTTGATATAGGCCGAAAAAGCTTCCGCCTTGCGCTGTTGCACCAGATCAAAGGGCAGTGGA
Organism: Candidatus Chloroheliaceae bacterium; assembly: GCA_013390945.1. Lineage (GTDB taxonomy): Bacteria > Chloroflexota > Chloroflexia > Chloroheliales > Chloroheliaceae > L227-5C. The sequence goes on along the minus strand of JACAUC010000073.1, from coordinate 19,200 downwards.
CGCACTTCCTTGCCCAGCACTTGAATGATGTGATAGCCCAGCGGCGTTTTGATGGGGCCACTGATCTCATTTGTTTTGAGGGCAAAAGCTACCCGCTCAAAATCAGGGCCGTATTGAATAGTTTGACCAGCAAAGATAAAATCCAAATCGCCGCCTTTGCTGGCACTTGCAGCATCTAGCGAAAATTGCCGGGCCATTGCCGCAAAATCCGCGCCAGAGCGCAGTTGGTTATAGATCGTTTTCGCTTCCGCCTCGGTTTGCACCAAGATATGCCGGAGGTGTACCTGCTCCGCCTTATCCTCTGCCGCCGAATGGTTTCCTTCCATTTTTTCAAAAGTGAGCAGTTGGGTAATAGCATAGCGTTGGTCAGCCTCGGTTAGAAAGCAACGGGCCAACCAATTTTGATAAGCCACCAAGCCACCAAGTTGTTGCTTAAAATCGTCCAGTCGGGCTTGAATTTCGGTGACACTGACCGCCAAGTTCTCCTTCTGCGCTTGAGCGGCCACGACCTGATAATTTATCAGACCTTCAAGTACTTGCTCACGCAAGTTTTGCAAAAGTGCTTGGTTATCTGCCGTATTCCAGTTGAGGGAGCCACCCGCCTGCTCTTCTGTGGTTACACGGGCAGTATCTAGCGCATGGTTAAAATCGGCGGCGCTGATTTCAACCCCGTCTACTAAGGCTACTGGTCCAGTCGCATAACCGATTCGAGGATTTAGGGTGGTGGAAATAGGGGTAGTAGGCGAGATACTGGCTACAGTCGGTCTAACACTAGGAACCGTTTGCACCGGGGCTGATGTGGTAACAACAGCAGCAGATGAAAGCGAAGCAGTGGTTTGCACCAGAACCGAAGTAGTGGCAACAGCAACAGGTGATGACGAAGCAGTGGTTTGCACCGGGGCCGATGTGGTAGCAACAGCAGCAGGTGATGACGAAGCAGTGGTTTGCACCGGGGCCGATGTGGTAGCAACAGCAGCAGGTGATGACGAAGCAGTGGTTTGCACCGGGGCCGAAGTGGTGGCAACAGCAGTAGGCGTACTTACTACGGGGGTCAAGGTTGGGGTGGGATTATCGTTGCAGGCTACTAAAACCAAAAAGAGGGCCGATAGCCCCCAGAGCGGCTTTTTGAAATTTTTTCTCAAGCGATACACCCCTCCAAAATAGGTTCGTTTCTTACTTTGAAAAAACAAATAACCCTCCAAGCGAATTTTCACAGCCAGCAATAGGCCGTCAGATAATCCTCTTTTCGCACTACCTCCAACGCTGTGATGCTAGTCTTCCCGGCACGGTCTATTCTATCAAAATTTCGGTTTCCTGCCAAATGGCCTCTTTAATTTTCTACCCAATTTGTCTAGCGCAGATTCGGGTACGGGGATTTCCGTAGAAACGAAGAGGTCTACTTTATAAAATAACCTCTTAGGGTTTAGAGTTAAGGAAAGATTAGAAATAATTAATTTTGCTTGACATAATTTTAGCAAACTGCTAGAATGAAGAGAAAAGATGCCTAAAATGGATGTCAGTTCGCCATCTTTACAAGGTATATTATGTTAAGTAGTTCCAATCAACGCATAAGTGGGTAGAATAGAGAGTCATCCCGGTAGGTAGAAAAAAGTGGGCGAACTGCAAGGTTAGCGGTTGCGCCTTTTAGGTATGTGCAGAAGAGATAAGTAAGCGAAAAGAGATTAAATGTGCAAAAACGAGTCATAACCTATATACCCCAACAGGAAGAAGAACATCCCACCAACGATATGGGACCGATTCGACGTGGCCTGTGGATGTACACCCACAAATGGGGTCTGAATTTTAGCCTAGTGCTGATGTTGGCTCTAGCCTACCAAAGCTTTGTGGCAATCTTTATCGCCCTGCGTGGCGTGAAAAGTCTACCAATTTTTGATAAATTACCCCACGAACCACTCTTTCAAGCCTTCGGCATTACCGCCGCACTCCTAGTAGGCTTTATCATCCAAGGACTAATCATCGCAGAGATGGCCCAAGTAGTCTGGTTGCGCCGTCCCGACTGGCTAAAAGTGCGCCTGATGAGCGACTCGGTCTGGTGGAAGATAATGCTGGTTGCTCTGATTGTCTCCATCCTAGTAGATTTCTTTTTGCTCTTCCTAAGCGTGACAGGTACTAATAATATCGCCGATGCGTGGCGCTCTCTCTTCAGCGAAAATCAGATGACCATTGCCACAACTATTCTGCTGGCAATTTTAAACCTCTTGACCCTCCTGCGCTGTGCCTCGGTAATGCGAACCAGTACCAGTGACGAAATTCGCAACGCCGTCGAGGAACGGCTAAAAGCTATCGCCGAAGAAATTTTGATTGATGCCGGAGATAATGCCAGAGAGAAGGCCGCACAGGTTTGGAAACAACTTTCGGTTAATCCGCAGCGCTTTATACCAATCCATAATTCAGTCTTAAACCTAATCTCAGGTCAGCATCCCGAAATCATACCACCCCAACTTGGTGGCGATAGTTGGGCCTATGACTTCAGTGGCAATACCTTTTCAGTCCTTCCCCCGGATTTGCACCAAGCACTGCTGCAACGCCGCTATCAAGCGACCACCAAAGAGCGCAAATTCAAGGATGAAGACCAAAACCATCTGTGGACAATGCCACCGGAAGATCTGGCGCAAGCAATCAACTACAATATAGAGACCTACGGCAGACCACGCTTTGTAGATGCCTCTAAGCCAGAACAGCCCAATTATTTAACTAGACCCGTAGAGTTCTCGACCTTACTAAACGACCCTAACACCAAAACTGGGACACAACCCGCCCAACTCGCGGCACCCAACCAAGCAGGATTAACTCCTGACCAGATACCAGTTTTGCCTACCAGCGAAGTTAACCAGTTTGTCCATAATCTGACCATGCGGGAAAAAGCCCTTTTTGGAGCCTACTTAACCAGCATCGTCTTTCCCAAACTCTACAATTCCGCTTTCCCGTCCTCGCCCGATTTGAACATTTTTGAGGCGTTTGATGTTATCGAAATCCAGTGGTATTACCGTGAGTGGAAAAAGCAGATTGCTCAGCACACCTCCTACTAAAGTTTATGCCACGTCGCAACGAATACGAAAAGTCAATTGAAATATTAAAAGAACTAGAGGCCGCCGAGCGCAGGTATGGCCTCTTGTCGTGTTTTGGCCTGCTGCCGTCGGGGGAAGTAGTCTATTTTGATGAAGGGGGTACTCCTTGTCGGGTATCCGTACAGGGTACTGCTTTGCTTCAGGGTCGTCCCTTAGAACTAAAAAATCAGCCAGTGGAGGTAATCTCCACCACCGAAGCTTTCAAACAATTAGCCCACCACGAGCAAAAACTCTATCTAAAAGGGCTGGCCGAAGAGCAAACCAAGCAAATTCGCTGGCAACAAAGCAAGCGGAGGCGAGCCTTACGCTGGTTGGCTAGTGCCGGTTTTATAGTTCTACTGCTTAGTGTAGCAGTGCTGCTCCTTAATGCGGATGGCCCGGAGCAAAATTTGCGGAGAGCCGAAGAGCGGCTTAAAGATCTTTATGCCGAACAGGGTATTTTTATTAAAGGTTATGTAGATATAATGGTGGTCAATACGGGCGGTTACAATCCCCTCGGTCCAGTCTCCATTTCGCGAGCCACCTTCAAACAATTTTTACAAGAACTAAATAGTCCGGCCCTACCTGAAGCGGATAGAATGTACCAAATTTGCGTAGAGGGAGGCTGTGATCCTGCCCTAGCCCTAGCTTTTTTTGAACATGAATCGAACGGTGGTAATCAAGGTGTTGCAGCACTGACCAAATCTATCGGAAATATTCGCTGTACCGAGGGTTATTCTTGTTATACTACCGAAGGGAATGGTTCATTTCGCCAATATGCCACTTGGAGCGAAGGTCTACGTGATTGGGTAGACCTTCTAAAGGTGTATAAGGATGATTTGAAGCGCGTAACACTTGAGGATATTATTCCCAAATACGCACCTCAAGCCGATAACAACGATGAAACCCTCTATATTGCTACCGTTAAAAAGCGCGTAGATGACCTCCGCAAACGTGAGGTTCTCAACACGGTTAAATCTCTGGCAGAAAACCAACCCAGCGGTAATCCGATTTGGGAAACAGATTGGGTTATTAGCCAAGGCTATAGTGCCAAACATCCAGAGATAGATTTAGCCCGACCAATTACAGTAGCACAGGGTACTAATATACATGCCACCCTAGAGGGTGTCGTAACGGTAGTACGCGATGATCCCCTTTTTGGCAATCGGGTTTTTATAACGAGTAGTCAGTTCACTACCCATTATAACCACCTAACCGAAGATATTCCGGTCAAGAGTGGTCAGGTAGTCAAACGAGGCGAGGTTATCGGCTATATGGGTAATAGTGGCAAAAGTACTGGACCGCACTTGGATTACGAAATTTTTCAAGGTACCGAACGGGCTAACCCGCAGGATTGGATTTTGCGTCGTTAAACTAGCGGACAATCAGGGGCAAGGGACAATGTTTTTGTAAAGTTTCATCCCTCATCGTTTCTAATTTAAGGTTAGGAAAGGATGAACAAAGATAATCAGTCTAAACAGGTAAAAAATGATTCTGAGGCCAAGACCCCGGTATATAACAAAATGACGCAAGCTGTGATAGAAGTTAGTCTTCCGGCTAACTACGACTCTTTGCCGTTGATTGGCACAATTGTCCGTGAGTTTTGCGCGGCTTTACCGCGCTTCCTTAAACCGGAGAATATTCCCGACGCAGCGATGAAGCGATACCGTTTTGGGACAGGTATGCTGAAGTTACCCGGCTCTGAAGCTACCATTACAGCGGGCTACAGCCATTTTGTTTACAGTGTAGAATTGATCTTGCAAGAAGTCGCCAGCAATATAATCCGGCACGGCTATGGCGAAAAAAATCCGGAGGCTGGTCTAAGCTTGACCCTTTCGGTGGAGCAGGTTAATTTCAGGCAATACGCTCTGGTAGTCGAAGTAAGCGATACTGCGCCCGCTTTTAACCCGGTTCTGAGTGAGGTGGAGCAACCAAACCCCTTAGAATTGCGCGAATCGGGCTATGGTATGTATCTAATTCATAAATTGACCGATAAGTTAGAGTACTCGCGGCGAGATGACAGGAATTATCTGAAGATGGTAAAATATTTTTCACAATAAATTAATTTGAATCGGTAGGGACTTGTTTAACCATGATAAAGATCGAACAACGTGAAGTTATTATCAAAATTGGGGCGCTTCGTCTCACGGGCAGATTAGATCTACAGGCTGGCCCGGAGCTAAGAAATTCGTGGCAACAATTTAGTGAACACGGTATTAATAGTGTGTTGGTAGATTTACATCAAGTGGAGTTCATTGATAGCGTGGGCATTTCAGCCTTAGTTTCGGGCTTAAAACAAATGCGTAGCCGGGGAGGAGACCTCAAGCTAATCGGCCTCCAATCCTCGGCTCGTGCTATCTTTGAATTGATGATGCTGGATAAAGTCTTTGAAATCTACAACTCCGAAGAAGAGGCACTCAAAGGGATTTTATTTAGGTGAGAATCGCCTTACTAAGTAGAGCTACCTATCCTTACCATCCCTATGGCGGAATGGAACAGGCCGTCTATGGAACCGCTTGTGGCTTGGTTGAATTGGGTCATACGGTAGAGCTTTTTACCGCTAACCCTTTGCCGGGCTGGGAAGAACGTGCTACCGGGGCAGGAACTTGGCCTCCACCCTTTAAGGTACATTTTCTCCCCTATCGCCTCTTTCCATTAGGACGGCGCAACTCAATTCCTGACCGCTTGGCAAATTATCCCCTCTTTGCCCTACGGCTAGGTTCAACCTTGGCTAGACTAAAACCAGAACCGCAGGTGGTCTATTGTCAAGGTTTGAGCGGCTTAGGCTATGCTTTGGGCCTAACTGGAAACCATGGGCCACTGGTAGTTAACCCGCAAGGTATGGAGGAACTGAAAGTTCAGGAATGGGCCAAGCGAATAGCTTATGCCCCTTTTAACCAACTATTACGCTTCACTGCCCATCGGGCTACCGCCGTAATCGCCACTGATAACCCCCAAATAGAAGAAGTACAACGGCTACTTGGCGTACCAGCCACACGAGTAGCCCTAATCCCAAATGCAGTAGACTTGACCCGACTAGATAAACTGGTCGAACCACACGAAATAGCCCGGCTAGAGCAAAACTACAAAGGCACATTCTTAATAGTTAGCGTAGGAAGGCTGGAAGTGAACAAAGGGTTGAAGATAGCTCTATCCGCTTTGTCCCAAGCCAAATTACCCGAAACTTGGCGTTGGGTAATTGTAGGTGAAGGTTCACAACGCGAAGCACTGGAACGGGAGGCAACTAAGTTAGGTTTATTACATACCCACGTCTCGTTTGTCGGAAAACTATCGGATCGTGAGTTACATGCGCTCTACGAGGTCGCCAACCTCTTTCTCCACCCCACCCTCTACGAGGGCAGTTCGCTGGTAACACTAGAGGCCATGGCCCATCGCCTACCTATAATAGCCAGTAACGCTGGTGGCCTTTCTGATAAAATTAACCCCTCCAATGGTCGTCTCTGCCCCCCCGGTGAGGCCATCGCCTTAGCGGAGGCCATCTCTGAAGTGGCAGCCTTAACCCCTGAAGAGCGAAGGGCTATGGGCCTAGCCAGCCGGGTAGTAGTGGAACAAGCCTATACTTGGCCGCAAGTTGCCCTCCGCCTTAGCAACCTCTTTGAACAGATTTGCAATTTAAATCAGACCATATTATAATTAGCTATAATCTTAGGGGTCGTTAGAAACTGCTTTAAAGTTAAATTATGGTTAAATTATGGTTAAATTAGAATTAAAGAAAGGTAAACTCGTCTATCTGATCGGACTGACAGGCAATATTGCCTGCGGTAAGAGCGCGGTACTAGAGTTATTAGCCCAACGTGGAGCGCAAGTAATTGATGCCGACCGGGTAGTCCACAGGTTGATGGAACCAAGAGGCACAATTTATGGCTTGGTGGTAGAGCAATTCGGCGAAGATATTCTAGGTGAAACCGACACTCAGGGAAAGCGGGTCATTGACCGACGTAAGTTGGGAGCCATCGTCTTTACAGACCCACTCCAGTTGCGCCGCCTAGAAGAGATCAGCCATCCACTTGTGAGAGTTGACCTACTGAGGCAAATCCAAGAAGCTACGGCCTCGGTCGTGGTACTCGATGCCGTTAAGCTGATCGAGAGTGGACTAGCTAGTGGCTGCGATGCCCTTTGGGTGGTAACTTGCCAACCTGAAATCCAACTTGAACGGCTGATGCAACGCAACAATTTTAGTCAGGAAGAAGCCCTACTTCGCATCCAAGCCCAACCACCCCAAGCCGAGAAAGTAGCTCTCGCTTCGGTAGTGATTGATAATGGTGGCAACCTAAAAGAAACCGAACAACAGGTTCAAGATGCTTGGGAAAAAATCGGGTAGCAGTGACACATCCTCGGTCTAGGGTCAAAGGGATTCAGGGTTAATCGGCAATAAGCGTTATATAGTACAGATAGGAGAAGGTTTGTTATGAACCCCTATACAGAGTTATTTTTAACTTGTGATTTAGAATCTACTACACCGAAACAAGTCATTGAGACCTTAAATTCTTTGACAAAAAAAGGGAATAGTCTACCCTCTAATTCCTTTTATTTGGCACTTGAGCCGGGAAATAAGTATAAACTTACCATTTGCGGTGAACTACACGCCGAGGGTAAAGCAATTAGCTCCTTTTTAGAGTGGTTAGCACCATATATCTATACTCCGGTTTATGGAGAATTTGCCGGGTATTATCAAGCGATTGATAATGGGAAGAAAAATACCAACTGGATTTACTTTCAAAATGAAGAATTTCATCTTTTGGAAATTGAAAACCCAGTGGCTAAAGGTTCTAAAGAATAATTTGGTAGGGGCATTTACCCTGTAACACTACAGGCGTATGCCCCCACCCTTAAATTATGGCAAAGAAGCTACAACCACCAAGGCTTAGGCTTACCTAGTGGTTGTAACACAATCAAGGCGGTTGCCACTACCCACTAAACGAATTTGATTATGATTAAATCCTTTGAGTGCCAAACCTGTAACAATCGAATTACCCTGAAGGAATAGTCCGTGACCATCTACGCCTATTGCATCGTTGGCAATAGTAATCATGGGCTTGCGATTGAGGCAGAATCCGCTAAGGGAAACGCCTTTCGGTACAGTTACACCATTATTCTGGAGTATAATGGTAGAAGGAACAGGCAGATTAAAAGTAACAGGCCCGCTAGTAGTAGTATAAAGTACCGAGCGTAATGTCCCACATTTACCATCATCTAAAGTAGAGCTTACCACACCCGGAATACAAACGGTCAACGCCGCAACATTAATACTATCCCAAAGAGTAAATTCGTTAGAGGAAATCCAAGTATTGTTAGACCAAGTTCCCAATGAATAACTGGAGACTTTAACAGTAATGGTACAGATTTCAAGGGGCAAAAGGTTTGTACCTGAGAGAATAACAAGACTATTCAGATTCAGGATGCTAACCGTACCAGGCGTACTACAATTGTTAGTTATATCTGGCGTAGCGGCTACCCTTATCTCAGGGGGCAAATAATCGCTGAAATTCACATTGTGGAGAGTATTATAAGGATTCAGGTTAGTCAGGGTAAAAGTGACTAACAAAATTATACCCGGTTGAATCTCATCAGGATTAAAGGTTTTGGTTATGCTAGGCAAATTTAGCGTAGTGTCGAAAGCCCCTATGTCGCACCACATATCAGTTTGACCATACAAAATACGCTTGGCCCCGCGCTGATCCAGATTCTCACTTAAAGTAGTACAATACCAACCACTTCCGCTGTTAATGGCAGGGCTACCCGGTAGAAGGGCATGGGTTTTAGTAGGGCCGCCGTTATTGGCTAAAGGGCCTAACAGAGGGTCGGCTATCCCTCCCACGCAACTGCCATCAGTAGCAGGCCAGCGCAAATTACTACCCCAATCACCAATATAACCAATACAATTGCCCCCACTACCACTATTAGCTACAATGGTATTACTGAGGCTTACCTGATAGGGAACGTTATTGTAAATATTACCGCCACCACTAGCCGCAGAGTTGCCAGTAAAGGTACTATTTAACAAAAATACACCACTACCCGCGTTGTAAAGGCCACCTCCCTGACCACCACTAGTACTGTTGCCAGAGACGGTCGAGTTAGTAAGGTTGAGTTCCACACCTAAGTTGTAAATTGCACCACCTGACCCAGCCGTATTACCAGAGAAGGTAGAAGCCTTAACATTAGCCGTAGCGTTAGTACCGTTGAAAAGAGCCGCTCCGCCGCCACCGGTATAGCTTATGACACTTACCTGATTGGTAAAGGCCGAATTTATGATTGAAAGTAAGGCACTCGTACCATTATAGATACCGCCGCCGCTAGGGGCCATATTTCCAGCGAAAGTAGATTCGGTTACACTAGCCTTAATAGGGGAGGCATTATAAATGGCCCCTCCCGAATCAAAGGCTCGGTTATTGGTAAAACTACTCTTATTTACCGTAAGCATAGCATAAGTGTCGTTATAAATGGCCCCTCCTTGATTGCTAAGGTTATTGGTAAAGGTAGAATTTATTATTATGAGTTTAGCGTAGGCCTGGTTAAAAATTGCCCCTCCTGCACCCAAAGCATTGTTCTGATTAAAGGTACAATTTCTTATGGTGAGAATACCATAGCTACGGTTATAGATAGCACCTCCTTGCGAAATAACCCCCCCGGTGACAGTCATATTCCTAAGTTCGAGCATATTACTGAAGTAGTTATAGAGTACCATGCCGCCAGTACCCTTAAGAGTAAGTAAACCACCACCATCCAGAATAGTATCAGCGAAAGCCCCTTTCGGACTGTTAATGTTGATAGTAGTTGGAATAGTACAGTTGAACGTTGCCATACCGCCGTTTTTTAAGGCGGCATCCAATCCGGCCTCATTGCAGCTATAGCTATAACCCGCCGCCGAAATGGTTGGGATTGCCGCTAGACTTAAACCTAGCAACACACCTGTTAAAACCAGAGAGCATTCCAGCCGGAAAAAAATGGGGTTTGGCTGAATCTTAGCCAATTTGATAAATAGCATTTTTAAATTCTCCCGATTATCAGAAAATAGCTTTCCATAACAACAGTACAGCATATTTTACTTCTGGCTAGAAGTATAACTAATTTTAACCTATAAGTAAATAGCCCAACAGGAAATTACAAGCGATTTATACAACTTCGTCTTGCCCGGCTCTTCGGTCAAGGGTTGCTCCTTAGCTCTAAGTTGTTAGTTATGGTGGCTAATCATCAAGTATGAATTATAGAAAGTCAAGAAACAAATGGTGAAAAAAGTTAGAGTACCCCTTTCCAAGGTAGCTTTAAAGAGTTGCCTGTTAGAAAGCGGTGGTGTATTATAGCCACTATCTGGCCTCTTGGTATGGCACGAATTGAGCGGAGAGACGCGAACGACAAAATATCAAAACTGGAGATAAAAATGGCGACCGCTAAACCACCTGCTAAAACAGGTAAGACCATTCCAATACAGGTCTATTTACTTGGTATGGTCAGTTTCTTTAACGACATCTCCTCCGAGATGCTCTACCCCATTATGCCTATTTTCCTGACAGGCGTACTCCACGCCCCGGTCTTTGTGATAGGTATCATTGATGGCGTGGCCGAAGGGATTTCCGCGCTCTTCAAAGCTTATTTCGGGTTTTTATCCGACAAGCTCCAAAAACGAAAACCCTTTGTGGTCGTAGGCTACGGCACTTCCGCTTTTGCCAAGATTATCTTTGCTCTGGCCTATAATTGGCCGCTCGTCTTTGTCGGGCGGGTCTTAGATCGGTTAGGAAAAGGGGTGCGAACAGGAGCGCGAGATGCTCTTTTGCTAGATGCCGCCGACGATAATAACAAAGGGCTAATCTTTGGGATACACCGCTCGATGGACTCTGCTGGAGCAGTAGTCGGCCCTCTTGTAGCCTTGGGTTTGCTTCAACTTTCCAACGATGAGGTTCGCCCAATCTTATATGCGGCTGCCATTCCCGGCTTTATCGGGTTGCTCTTTTTTCTCTTTGTTAAAGAGGCTAAAAAAAGGGTACAAATTACTAAAACTTCTTTGCGGCTGAGCCTCAAAGAGCTACCACCAAATTTTCGAGTATTTCTATTGACCTTCGGGCTATTTTCGCTGGGCAATAGTTCGGACAGCTTTCTTATCTTGCAATCCCAACAACTAGGACTGAGTATTACGGCGGTAGTGTTGGCCTATGTAGTTTATAATCTAGTCTACACCCTACTTTCTACCCCAGCCGGAATCATTGCCGATAAACTAGGAGCGAAAAAGGTCTTTCTGGTAGGGTTGCTAATCTATGTTGGAGTCTATCTCTGCTTTGCTTTTAACGGGAATGGGACGTTGGTTTGGGTGCTATTTGCCGTTTACGGGAGCTATATCGCCCTAACCGATGGGGTCTCCAAAGCCTTAGTAGGTAATTACATCCCCAAAGAAAAGGGGGCTATCGCTTATGGTACTTTGCAGGCAGTTACCAGCCTCGCTTCATTGTCAGCCTCGGTGATCGCCGGGGTTTTATGGTCGGCTATTGCACCTGCGGCCGCTTTCATTTTTGGAGCAACCTGTGCGCTTGCCGCTTTTATACTCTTTGTGGTGAGTGGACTATCCAAGAGCCAAGCTTAATGCAAAGTTGTGGGGAGATATGTCGTTAACCAAATTGTATCAGAGATTATGGCTGGAATGGGTGGTAGCCCTAGATTTCATACGCAGCTTTTTTGAGCCAGTAATGGCCTATCATTTCGGCTATCTGGTAATAGTCAAACGTCGTTATCGTCGCCCTTGGCCGACTCGCCTTCAGGATGGGACGGTGCTGAAGCGCGGCGATAAAATAGTCAAATTGCATATGAAGCTCTTTTTACCCCGTCTGCGAAGCGGAACCAGTGAATTATCTCACTCGCGTTACCTCTTTAGCTTGCTAAAACCAGAATTACCTAAACTTGCCAACCTGCTACGATACGACCCGGCTTGGCGCGATTTTGTGGCCCTCACCGGGCAATCACATATTGTGGGCCGCTTTACCGAGCAGGCCGGATTTGAAACACAAGCTATTCCCGATTGGTGGCGGCTAGTAGTGGATATTATGGGACGCGGAGCAATGTTGCTCAGCGATCCAAGTTGGCGTTGCCTAGTCAAAATAGTCCAACCTAGCAAAGTGCGCCCTCCTCAAGAGTGCTGGGCCAGCCGTGATACCTTCTTAAAACATTATCCCTCCACTAGCGAGGAGTTACCTACCTTACACCACCTCTTTTATCTAAAATGATTATACCAAGCTAACCCGACAAAGGTTATCGTTTTAGAGAAGTAAAAGCTGTTAACCACTCAGGAGTTGGGCGAACTCAGCAAAGAAGCAAATACCCTTATTGAGCAATTCTTTTCCTAAAGGCTTCACCCTTAGAGTTCGATACGTTATTCTAAGTCTAAACAGTTACGTCCTTAAAATATGCTTGATTTATGGGAAAATCCTGAGTATAATTAAAACATCTGAAAGAAAGTCAGGCGAGTAAGCCGCTAAACGCTCCGGTTAATATTCTTTCATATTCGTCATATGTATCTAAGCTACCGATTTAGGCCAGTATTAGAATAGAACTTAGGTAAGAAAGGAAATGCGGCACTTCTACCCAAGCAGCTTCTTTGCTGTTTGCTGCATTAGTGTGTTAAGATGAGTGAGAATGAGTTTACTGAATTATCGCAGGCCGAGTTAGAGCTTTATGAGAAGCCTTACCATACCCCCGGTTATGTTCAATCACATGGGTTGCTTTTGGTAATAAAAGAGCCTGAGTTTATAATTGTTCAGGTAAGTAATAACACCCTACCCTTACTAGGTCTAGCACCTCACACCCTACTCAACCAAAGCTTGGATCTTTTGTTTGAAGCCCCTCAGTTGAGCTATTTGAAAGATTTTATCTTACAAGATAATTTGGAGGCTAATCCGCTCTACATCTCTACCCTAAAAATCAAAGACCAAGAGCTGCTTTTTGATTGTGTGGCTCATCGCCTGAACGGAGTTTTGACGCTTGAACTAGAACCAGCTAAAGCCGCCACCCCTAATTCCTCCCTAGATTTTTACCAACTGGTAAAAACCGCTTTGGCTAAGCTTCAAAGCCCTTTGCCCATCTCGCTCCAAGAATTTTGCCAGATTACCGCCGAACAGGTGCGAAAAATAACGGGCTATGATCGGGTAATGCTCTATCGGTTTGATGAGCAAGGCAACGGAGCAGTAATTGCAGAGGCCCGGCTAGAGACCCTTGAGCCGTTGTTGGGTATCCATTATCCTGCCCTAGATCTTCCCCAGTCCACCAGAGTCCTCCTGCTAAAGAAATATTTACGCATAATAATGGAGGTCAATTCTCCACCCGCCGAAATGGTTCCGCTGGAAAATCCACTGACCAACTTGCCCCTAGATATGAGCTACGCCGTTTTAAGAGGGGTAGACCCTTGCCAAGTGGAATATCTGAGCAATATGAAGGTGGGTGCCTCTATGACCGTTTCGCTTATTAAGGGCGCGGAACTCTGGGGTCTGATCGCCTGCCACCATCAATCTGGTAGGTATGTGCCTTATGAGGTGCGAACCGCTTGCGAGTTGTTGGGTCAAGTGGTCTCCCTCTTGCTCTCCACCAAAGACGAGAGTGCCGATTTTGGCTATCAGCTAAAATTAAAAGAGACCCAAGCTAAACTGGTAGAATTTATGTCGCGGGAAAAAATCTTTACCGATGGCTTGATTAAATATCGCCCAAATTTATTGGATTTTGTGGAAGCGCAAGGGGCCGCCCTCTGTATCGAGGGTAATTGTAGTTTGGTGGGGCAAACTCCTGAAGAAGCCCAAGTACAACTCTTAGTTAAATGGTTAGCCAAAAATAGTGATTTACCTGTTTTTTATACCAACTGCCTTTCTAACAAATACAAAGAGGCGGAAAGCTTTAAAAATCAGGCTAGTGGTCTCTTGGCGATTACTATCTCTAGGGTCAGAGGCGACTATATTATGTGGTTTCGCCCTGAAGTGATCCAAACTGTGCATTGGAGCGGAAATCCCAACTATTTAGAGGGAGTCAAAGAGCCAGCGTTGAGGAGGCAACCTCGCGCCTCTTTTGAGCTATGGAAACAAACGGTCAAACGAAAATCTTTAGCTTGGAAACCCTGTGAAATTGAGGCCGCCTTTGAATTGAGGAATAGCCTTATCGAGATTGTGCTGCATCAGGTAGATGAATTGGCAAAGCTGAATCAGGAGCTAGTGCGTAGTAATAATGAACTCGATTCTTTTGCCTATATCGCCTCCCATGATTTGAAAGAGCCTCTACGTGGCCTACACAATTATTCTAGCTTCTTGATCGAAGGCTATGCCGATAAGCTAGATGAAGAGGGGCAGGCTAAGTTGCAGACTCTAATGCGACTGACCCAGCGTATGGAAGACTTGATTGATTCGCTACTCCATTTTTCACGGGTAGGGCGGGTAGACTTCTCGGTAAAAACCACCGATTTGAACGAAGTGGTACACCAACTTTTGGATATGCTCAGTGCTAGGCTAGAACAGGATCACGTGGAGATACGCTTGCCTCGGCCACTTCCGGTGATAAAATGTGACCAAGTTCGAGTAAGTGAAGTCTTTAATAACTTAGTCACGAATGCGCTCAAGTATAACGATAAAGCCGAGAAATGGATTGAAATTGGTTTTCAAGAGCCAGAAAATCCTCCGAACGCTGGCGAGCAACGTGCGCCAGTGATCTTCTATATTCGAGATAATGGGATTGGTATTCGGGAAAAGCATTTTGATTCCATCTTCCGCATTTTCAAACGGCTTCACGCCCGCGATGAATTTGGGGGTGGTATTGGAATCGGTCTAACGATTGTCAGAAAAATCATTGAACGCCATGGCGGCAAAATTTGGCTGGAATCCACCTACGGTAAGGGTACCACCTTCTATTTTACGCTACAGGACTGAGGTATAAATTTGTGAGCGTTAATTTAGCCCAACCAATTTTAGCAGTGGAGGATAGCGACGAAGATTTTGAGGCTCTCCGCTGGGCCTTTAAGAAATTAGCCGCCACTCATCCGATTTTTCGTTGCAAGAGTGGAGATGATGCGCTGGATTTCTTGTATTTACAGGGCAAGTACCCTGACTTGATCCACGCCCCGCGCCCCGCTCTTATTTTGCTAGATCTGAATCTGCCAGGTACAGATGGTCGGGAGGTCTTGGAGCAGATTAAGCAAGATGCTAAGCTTCAAACGATTCCGGTGGTGGTCTTTACTACCTCGGCTAATCCTAGAGATTTAGAATTATGTTACCGAAATGGAGCCAATAGTTATCAACTCAAGCCTGTAGACTTGCAAAAATTTTTAAAATCGGTCGAGGCTCTGCTCGACTATTGGTTTCAAGTAGCGGTTTTACCAGAACCAGCGGAAAGATAACCCGCGATGAACGAACCAACCCGCCGAATCTTAATTATTGACGATAGCCCGGAAGATTGTTTCACGCTACGTCACTATTTAAGCCAGAATAGTGACTACCCGGTAATTTTTAGCGAAGCAAGCCTCGGCGAAAAGGGGTTGGAATTGTGCCGGACGTTTTCGCCGGATTGCATTTTGCTGGATTTTCAGCTACCCGATATGGATGGGCTGGAGTTTCTAAGTGAGTTGGTGGATGAACTAGGTTCGGTCAGCTATCCGGTGGTAATGTTAACCGGGCAAGGTAGCGAGGCAGTGGCAGTAGAGGCGATGAAAAATGGGGCACAAGATTATCTAATAAAAGGAAAGCTCACCCCGGAGAACTTACAACGGGCGATAGATAATGCTATCGAGAAGGTCTTTATCCGCCAAAAACTAGAAGAACAGCACCAAGCTTTAGAACAGCGCAACCACGAACTCCAGACTTTTGCTTTTGTGGTGGCCCACGATTTACGTGCGCCACTTCGGGCCATCAACGGCTTTGCTCAGGTTATTCTTGAAGATTACCAAGCGGAATTGAGCAAGGATGTGCAACACTATCTGGATAATATCTTGCAGGCTGGTACGCGGATGGATCAACTGATCCAAGATTTGTTGACCTATTCCCGTTTAGGGCATCAAGCGGTTCGCTTGCAGCCCATCGTGCTATGTAGTCTGCTAGAAGAAGTTGTTCAGGATTTAGCCTTTTCTGAGGTGGAATACTCGCTTAACATTTCCAGTAGTTTGTCCGTCATCTATAGCGATCCTACCCTTTTACGCCAGATTTTTACCAATTTAATCACAAATGCTTTTACTTACCAGCGACCGGGTGTAATACCTAAAATTGAGGTAACTTGTAAGGCCCAAGATAATGGTCTCTTGGCAAGTGTCGCGGATAATGGTATCGGTATTTCGTCCTCAAATTATGACGAAATTTTTGAGGTTTTCCGACGGTTACACGGGCAAGATAACTATGTCGGTACTGGAATAGGGCTGGCGGCGGTGAAAAAAGCCTCCGAAATGTTGGGCGGACGGGTTTGGGTAGAGTCGGTAGTGGACAAGGGTAGTACCTTTTGGGTAAATTTACCCCGTTGCGTGAAAGATGCTGGCTTAGTCGGAATAGAACGTACTAGTACTTAACACTGGAGGCACACTTTGAAATTCCTTATCATTGACGATAATCCGGCTGACCGGGAACTGATTAAACTAAAATTACGCCGAGCCTTCAAGGACTCCGAATTTAAAGAGGTTTCTCGCCCCAGCGATCTGGATGAAGCCCTCTCGCTCAAAGACTTTGATCTGATCTTGACCGATTATCAACTAAACTGGTCGGATGGCTTAAAAATTATAAATAAGATCCTCGATCAGCTTCCTGATACTCCGGTCTTGATGGTCACTGACTCTGGAAATGAGGAGGTGGCTACCGCTGGTCTGAAGTCCGGTTTGAGTGATTACGTGCTTAAACGGCAGTTGCAACGCCTACCTGTGGCAGTCAATGAGAGCCTAGAGCGAGCTAGGCTGCGTAGAGAGAATGAAGAAGCCATCCAACAATTAAAACTCTCGGAGGAACGTTATAGGGTAGTTTCTGAGCTTATCTCCGATTATGCCTACGCTTTCCAAGTGGAGGCGGATGGTACTTTGAAAAGTGAATGGGTAACGCAGGCTTTCTCACGAATTACGGGCTATACTATCGAAGATACGGAGAGTAGCAAGGAGTGGTTTGACTTGAAGCTCTGCCATCCTGAGGACATACCAATCATCTTGCACCGTCGGAACCAGTTGTTTTCTAACCAAGCCTGTGTAACAGAAGCGCGGTTCGTGACGAAAGGGGGTGAAATCCGCTGGTTACGAGATTATGCCTATCCTTTATGGGACGAGACTCAAAACCGCCTTGTCCGAATTTATGGGGCCGGGCAAGATATAACCGAGCGCAGGCAGGCCGAAGAGGAGTTAGCCACTGAAAAGGAGCGTCTAGCCGTCACTTTACAGAGCATCGGTGATGGTGTTATTACCACCGATATTTCAGGCAAAATAACCCTGCTCAACCCGGTCGCCGAAAGGCTGACTGGCTGGAACCAATCCGAAGCAATTGGACGCGACTTGGAAGAAGTTTTTAAAATCGTAAATTTGAAGAGTGAGGAACCTGTAGTCAATCCGGTACAACAAGTCTTGGCAGGAGGCACTATCACCAGCCCGGCCAACCGGATTGTGCTTATTTCCCGAAATGGCTCGCACCATATTTTGAATGAGACCGCTGCTCCCCTCCGAAATATGACCAGAGACCTACAAACTACTGGAGTAGTCTTGGTCTTTCGAGATATTACCGAACAGCACAAAATCGAAGAGGAATTGTCTCGTCGTCAAAAATTGGATAGCCTAGGGGTTTTAGCGGGTGGTATTGCCCATGATTTTAATAATATCTTGACCTCGGTGGTAGGTAATTTGGCCCTAGCCCGAATTGACCTTCCCGTGAATTTTAGTCCTGAAATCGAAAGGGTAAAAGATTTGTTATTGGAAGCCGAAAAAGCGGCTTATCGGGCAAAAGGTTTAACCCAACAACTCCTTACCTTTTCCAAAGGAGGTGTTCCAATTAAAAAAGCAACCGATTTACGAACCGTGCTGGAGGAGAGTGTGACCTTCGCGCTGCGCGGTTCAAATGTACGTTGTACACTTGAGTTGCCCGCTGATTTGTGGCCGGTGGAGATTGACGAGGGACAGATTCATCAGGTAATCAATAATCTGGTGATTAATGCAATACAGGCGATGCCCGATGGTGGTACTTTGACTATTCGAGCCACAAATATCTTTCAGCCCGCCAGAGTAACTCCAAATTCTGAGCGACCAGTTACCCTATCTCCCCCATTTAAAGCCGATATAGGTTATGTTATGGTAATTCTACGAGATGAAGGTGTTGGGATACCCTCTCAAAACCTGAGCCGGATCTTTGATCCTTATTTTACCACCAAGCAACATGGAAGCGGCTTAGGCTTAGCAGCCTCTTTCTCCATCATCACTAAACATGATGGTTTTATTACGGTAGAGTCGGAACAGGGTAAGGGTAGTAGCTTCTTTATTTATTTGCCCGTTTCATCTGATACGGAACAATACACGCTATTAAAAGAACGGGCGAAGGAAGCGCAAGTTCAAGTGGCTACTCCTAAAGAAAATTTCGGTGTTAGCGGCGATACTTCGGCTACGCCACCTCTGGAAGCAACTACTAGAAGAAAATTCGAACCTGCAAAACACAACTGGCTGGCAGGTCTAGGACCAATCCTGATTGTAGACGATGAAGCACCTATTCGTGAAGTCTTGAAACGGGCGCTCCGAAAATTAGGAGCAACGGTGGAGGCGGTCGAGAATGGGGAAAAAGCCATCACTCATTATATCGCCGCCAAAAGTGCTGGTACGCCCTACCAATTACTTATTATGGACTTAACCATCCCCGGTAGTCTCGGTGGAAAGGAAGCGATGGAGCAATTGCGTAAAATTGATCCCTCTATTCGAGCAATTGTCACCAGTGGCTACTCCAGTGACCCGGTGATGGCCGATTATCGGGCCTATGGCTTTAGTGCTGCTCTGACCAAACCCTTTCGCCTAGAAGATTTGTACCGCGTACTGGAGGAGAGCAATTTACTCGCCTCGCCCTAACCTTGTAGGAGGGATTTCTAATCCCGTTTTCTTGGTTCACCTTGTAGGAGGGATTTCTAATCCCGTTTTCTTGGTTCACCTTGTAGGAGGGAT
>JACAUC010000072.1 GCA_013390945.1 Candidatus Chloroheliaceae bacterium | reverse complement strand
AACAAGCTACTATCGAACGCGCTAAGGCCGAGGCACAAGCACAACGGGCCGAAGCTGCCGAACAGCAAGCCGCCCTCGAACGTGCCAAAGTGGAAAAGCTACTCGAACTACTGCGCCAAAAAGGGATTAACCCCAATGATCTAATTTAGACCAATTACTTGTAGAATAGCACCATAAAATGAGTAGCGACTTAATGCAGGAACGAGAGCGGGTATTAGAACTTTGGTGGTGGTTACGGATAGTTTTAGCACGTTGCGAAAACAAGATTGAAGCTTGGGAGGGGTTACGTGTCGTTAGAGAACGGTTAACCGAAGCTGAAGAGCAATTGATAGAGGACGAGAAAATTCAGTCGTTACACCCTGAAAAGCCGAACAGTTCCTTAGAAGATCTCAAACGAGCTTTGGAAGCTGCTGAACCTGTGATGGTAGACGAAAATGGTCGTTTGGTCAGTGAGAATATTTCACAAGAAAAGAAATCTCAAAAACGACAGATGCGAGATAAGGACAAACATACGCGCTCTTAAAGTAAGCGCAAAGAATTATGTTCTTGTATAGCCATACTTGTTCCGATTGAATACAGCGAGTAGTATTTCTAGTACCAAAATTTGAAAAAGCGGCTCGCTCAATTGAGTGAGCCGCTTTTTATGCCTGCAAAGCCAAGCCATGTGCTATAATAGCTACGCTATAATCAGACTAGCATCTGTTCCAGCTTTGAATCTTCAGGCTTTTTAACTGAGCAAGGCTTACGCGCTATGAATCTAAGTCAACTAAAGAGGTTTAAAGACTTCGAGGCCAGTTTGCCCCAACTGCTAAATCGAGTAGTAGCGGCTAATACGCCCGATTTTGAGCGTGGCAGTGGTTATTTGTTCCGTAAAGGTGATTTGCTGGAACCGGAAAATTCAAGCGAAATCGTGCAAAAGCTACGCTCGTTAGCAACTTATGCCCCTCCCAACTTTGCCCTTCATCTAATTGAGAGGGAAGAAGGGGAGATCAGCGAAGATGAGGCAGGGCAACGCTTAGCCGCACTGATAGCCGGGCCGGGTCTGGAACTACGTCCCCCGGTAGAAAGTCGGGTAAACCTAGTAGCCCGGCAACGTGGCCTGCTCAAAATTGATGTAGCGCGGCTCGAACAAGCCAATGATATTCAGGGCGTAGCGGTCTTTACCCTATATGATGGTCAGGCTATCGTTGCCGGAACCGAAGTAGCCGGGGCTAAAGTAACGCCATTGGTCTACCCGCTCTCCCGCCTAGCGGAGGTAGAGGCAATCTGCCGAGAAGGTCCCATCATTGAGGTACTACCTTTTCAGCCGATGCGGGTAGGGGTAATAGCACGGGAGCGACTTCAGCCAAAAGCCCTAGCCCGCTTTACCGAAACCGTCACCCGAAAAATGGAGTGGTTCGGAGTGGAATTAATGGGTATCGAAATAGCCCTAGATAACCCAACCGACCTAGCCACAAAGTTACAATATTTTAAAAATGAGCAAGTTGGTTTAATCTTACTTGTCGGAGGTCAATCCAGCGATCCGCTGGATTCAATGTTTGTCGCACTAGAAAACTTGGGTATCGGGCTGGAAAAGCACGGTGCGCCTACTCATCCCGGCACACTCTTCTGGTTGGCTTATTGGGAGGAGACGGCCCTTTTGGGGCTGGCCTCCTGTGGTCTCTTTTCAAAGACGACGCTGGCCGATTTGTGTATGGCCCAGCTTTTTGCCGGAGTAAAACTTACCCGACGTGATATTGCTCGCTGGGGACACGGTGGCCTCTTCACACGCGAAATGGCCTTCCGCTTTCCGCCCTATGGCTTGCAAAATTTGGAAGATTAAATAAACTATTATCTCAATAATTTGTGGTAGGGGCGTATTGCATACGCCCAAAGCGAGGCGGGTTTATTCAATAAACCCCTACTTATTGAAATGATATTAATAAACGATTATCGGTCACTGGTAACAAGTTTCCTTGATAAAGGAGAAGGATTTTCAATGGAATTAAACGATAACATCCCTTGCCGGAGTGAAAAAGAGCAACTCTGGGCTAGTCTTTTCAATGCCGCAATTTGGAAAGCAAGTATTCCTGATGCCGAAAAGTACGAACTAATCGGCGAAAACCTCTATGAGATGGATGTAATTACCGATATTGGCCCGATTAAGGGCTTGCAGACGGTACAGATCCAGTTCAGCGACCTCCAACCGCCACAAACCTGTAGCTTTGAGGTGCTGCACGGTTTGGTTAAAACGGCTAAAGGTAGTTTTGAGCTAAAGGATTCGGGCCTACTTGAACTGGAGGAGATGGAACTCTTTTTGGGACTACCAGAAGGAACCCGAACGCTACTCTTCTACACGCTAGAGGCTGACACGGGCAACCCACTCTTTAACGCGATGCTGGAGACCTTCAAGGGTAAAATTAAAGATGGCTTCGGCGAAATATTGACCCGCGTGGAGCTAAACACGCGAGAACAGTTTAACTAGAAGTCAAAAAGAGGTTCAGATTAATGGAGATTAATGGCGACTATAAATTCAAGGCAACTCAGGATAAAGTTTGGAAAACTTTGATGGACAAGGATGCCATGCAAAAAGCGATGCCCGGCTGCGAAAGTTTTGAGCAAGTGGGCGAGCAAGCTTATGAAGTTACCATGAAGGTCGGTGTAGCCGCCGTTAAAGGTACTTACAACGGCAAGATCAGCATCACCGAGACCATCGAGCCGACTCAATATGTACTTAGGGTGGAGGGCGCAAATGGTCAGGGCTTTTTGCACGGGGAGGGTACTTTTAACCTCAACCAAGAGGGCGAAGAGAACGAACTCCGTACTATCGTTACCTACAAAGGTGTGGCGAACGTTGGAGGAACCTTAGCCGGGATTGGAGCGCGGATGCTTCAACCTGTGGCAAAATTGCTGGTAGGTAATTTCTTCAAAAGTATGGAAAAACAACTAAACGGACAAGAGGGTGACAGCACCGAGATCGAAAAGAGCATCGCTATTTAAAATGCCTCTTAATCGTTGTATCGTCACACGGAGATAAAAAAAGGCTATCCACAGAGGGGAGTCTAGCTTGTGAAACGAACGATTAAACTTAAAGTAAATGGTACAACTTATGAACGAGCGGTAGAACCGCGCACTTTGTTGGTTCACTTTTTGCGCGATGAACTTGGCCTCACCGGAACCCATATCGGTTGTGATACTACTCAATGTGGAGCCTGCACCGTCATCATTAATGGGCAGAGCCTAAAGAGTTGTACCGCCTTTGCTGTTCAAATGGACGGAGCAGAAGTACTAACCATCGAGGGACTAGCTAAAGGTGAGGAGTTACATCCCATCCAAACGGGCTTTTGGGAAGAACATGGGCTACAATGTGGCTTCTGCACCCCCGGCATGATTCTTACCTCTTACGAGCTTTTGCAGCGCAATCCGAACCCCACCGAAGCGGAGATTCGCAAAGGCCTTGAAGGTAATCTGTGCCGCTGTACGGGCTATCAAAATATCGTCAAAGCAGTTCAACACGCCGCTCAGCAGATAAATAACGCCGCAACAGAGAGTAAAGCATCTCCAGTAGAAGCCGCGAAAGTGCCTTAATTCCTCAAAGATTAAGATAAGGAGAATCCATTATGATTCCAAGTCTATTCGACTATTTCGCACCCTCTACCCTAGATGAAACCCTCCTCTTGCTAGATCAATACGGCGAGGATGGCAAGATTCTGGCGGGGGGACATAGCCTTATCCCGGCGATGCGCTTGCGTTTGGCCCAACCCGAAAAGATTATTGATATTGGTGCTTTACGCCCTCAACTCTCTTATATTAAACAAAATGACAATAACATTGTCATTGGGGCGATGACCTCTTACTATGAGATTGAGACTAGCACCCTACTCAAAGAGACGTGGCCTGTTCTGCCAGAAGCCACCAGCCTGATCGGTGATACCCAAATCCGTAATTGGGGTACTATCGGCGGCAGCCTAGTTCACGCTGACCCTTCCAGTGACCTACCTGCGGTCTTGTTGGCCCTCGGCGCAGAACTAGTACTCCAGAGTAAAGCGGGAGGCGAACGCCTCGTACCTATCGAAGAGTTCTTTGTTCACATTATGACCACAAGCATTGAACCTAACGAATTGCTGATCGAGATTCGGATACCAAAACCGCAGGGCCAAAAGGCCAGTTATGTAAAGTTGGCTAATAAAGCCTCCCACTATGCGGTGGTAGGAGCCGCTGTCGTAGTTAGCCTAAATCAGGGTATCATCCGCGAGATCAAGATAGCCTTCAGTGGCTTGGCTGCCACGCCGCTTAGGGCCGAAGGGGTGGAAGAGGCACTGAAGGGTCAACTACCGAACGATGCCATAATTGCCGCTGCCTGTAAAGAGTGTGCCGCCGAGGTAGACGCTCTGACCGACTTACATGGTTCCCAAGAATACCGTCGGGCGATGGCGGAGGTTTATGCGAAACGGGCCATCAAAGCCGCCATCAGCCGAAATTTGAGTCTTATCCGACTATAATTTTTCGGTAAATCAAAAAGGAGTAGAGGCGCATTGAATGCGCCCACCAACCGATAGGAGTTAAATCAAAAAGACCTCTCTCCCCGACAGGAAGAGGTCTTTTTGATTTAACTCCTATTACTACTAAACCCCTGTGATCTAAGAAGGCTTAGCGAGCAAGACCGGCTCGTTGCTGGTCAAAACAATCGCTGCAATAAACAGGTCGGTCGTATTTAGGCACGAACGGTACAGTAGTCTCCTTACCACAAGATGCACAAGTTACTGGATGTTGTACCCGATTCTCATTGCGGTTGGCACGTGGTGCATTCGCGCTTGAATTAGAAGAGTTACCATTTGCCCGACGTGATGCCCGGCACTGGGGACAACGACTCGGCACATTTACCAACCCTTTTTCAGCATAAAAAGCCTGCTCACCTGCTGTCCATACAAAAGTCTGACTGCATTCACGGCAGGTCAAATTCTTATCCTCAAAACTCACCTGGAGGCCTCCTTAGATAGTCAAAAGCTAGAAAGTTGGATTGAAACCAACAAAACTTTGTAAATTCGTTTGTATTACAAACAGAAAATTGAGTCCTATAGCAAAACTCAATTTACCAATTTGAGCCAGATTTAGTTGGTTAATAATTAAGACTATGCTTAAAGCAGTACGTTAAATCGGTCATCGAGTAAAAACCGGTAAGGGTTGGTTTTGTAGAAGATTGCGGGGTGGGGGCCGACTACAGCCAGTCGGGGACGGAGAGTTTTAAAGCCACCAGAACCCTGATTAAATTAACTACCATTTCCCAAAGCTGAGTTTTACAACCCAACCAACGTCTACCACTGTTTGAGGCACTATTAAAGCCTAACCTTTGAACTAAACAGTCTCTAGTATTATAGTACCAAAGCCTTGTAATATTTGCAATAGGTTTTTAAAATTTCTTTAAGATTCAGCCATAGATTTTTTTATTAAGATTGGCCTCAAAATTTAATATTTGGCAATGAGGAGCCAAGTTTTAAACTAGAAATAGACAAAGCGAACGAAAGTTTTAATTTCCTAACTTTGTCTATTTTCATTATTGAATTTGAGCTAGGGCTAGAACTTCACTTCTGGCATATTTTGCTTCATTACTTCAACCAATTCGCTAACTGCATCAATACTCTTCTGCAAAGCCTGTCGTTCGTCTTCCTGCAACTTGATCTCGATAATCTGCTCTACACCTTCGGAACCCAATTTACAAGGTACGCCGACAAAGAGACCATTCACGCCATACTCGCCTTCCAACAGGGTAGCACAAGGCAAAACCCGCTTCTTGTCCAGCAGAATCGCATCTACCATCGCTACCGCCGAGGCCGCAGGTGCATAGTAGGCACTAGTCTTGAGCAGGTTGACGATTTCGGCTCCGCCATTGGCCGTGCGCTCATTCAACGCTTTGATCCGGTCTGCCGATAATAGTTCGGTGATCGGAATACCCGCCACCGTGCTATAGCGTGGCAACGGAACCATCGTGTCACCGTGTCCGCCCAAGACGAAAGCAGTTACATCCTGTACTGATACATCTAATTCTTGGGCAATAAAGGTACGGTAGCGAGCCGAATCCAGCACACCAGCCATGCCGATTACTCGGCCTTTTGGTAAACCGCTGACCACATAAGCCAACTGAGCCATCGCGTCGAGGGGGTTGGTTACGACAATAATAATACAGTTCGGTGATTTAGCGATGACGCTTTCTGTTACCTGCTTGATAATACCAGCATTTTTTAGCAACAAATCGTCGCGGCTCATACCGGGCTTGCGCGGTAAACCACTGGTAATTACTACTACATCGCTATCGGCGGTCTCATCATAGCCAGTTGTACCCGTAATCAGGGTATCGTAGCCCAACACCGGGCCAGTTTCCAACAAGTCTAAGGCTTTGCCCATTGGCATCTTCTCGGTTAGGGGAATATCCAGCAACACCACATCGGCAATATTAAGCTCAGCCACTCGTTGTGCCACCGTAGCACCCACATTCCCGGCCCCAATCACCGTTACCTTCTTACGTCCACCCATACTAGCTCCTCCTCAGGATCGAAAATCTCTTTTTAATTGATTCATCAAGATCAGAAACTTTGTTTGATAGTAATTTCACAAAGCCACCGTTATTTTAACTCAAAACGGACGGTGTGGCAAATTTTAACCCAACCTAAGTGCAGAAAGTAAATAACCCTGATATTTACCGGGTACTAACGCTAATTACAACCAATTCTTAATTCGACCTTCTAAATTAGCTATATCCTCGGGACAGATTCGTCTGATACGCTTATACCGACTTACCACCTCGTTAGCAAGTGTCTTTCTCCCTTCTCCCGGTTCATTTATAACCCCACATTCCTTTGCAAAAGGTAGAAAGTAAACCTCTTTAGGATTACTCTCATTACGAATAGCCTGCCAGTTCCAATTCTTGGGTAAACTATGCCCAGCCAAAACCCACACTTCAATTTCTTGCCAAGCGTTCTCTGCTAAAAATCCCTTCTTTTCAGGCAAAATATTTTGAGCCTGCTGTTCAATGTTAGTAAGAACAGTTTTTCTTCCCACATCATTATCTCGATCCACACAAAGCAAAAAGAGGTCCACCATCCCCTTATAGCGTTCAATTATTTGAAGAATATTATCCCATTTAAGAGCCTGAGAAACTCCACCCAACAAAGAGTCTTTACAGACTCTAACCTTAGCAGTAGGCTTTCCCAATTCTGTAACCATAGCCTCTATAATGGGTTTAAGAATATATTGATCGTTACGAAAATCTTCTGGAATAATTAATATGTTCATTGACTCATAACGGCTTCATCTAAAAAGATGACTACATCTTCTAACCAACCTGCTTCTTGAAGATGCCCTAAATCTTGCTGCTCCATTATTCTCCGAGCCGCTGGTATTTCAAGAATTTTTTTAATCTGTCCATCAGAATTACCTAGTAACCTGTAAATTAAACTGGTATAATCTAAAGCAGAGGGGCTTAAAAATCTCAGGAGCTGCGGTGAATGGGTGGTAGTCACCAATTGCTTATTACCAATCTCTTCACTGGCACTATTTTTCAGCCTGTTTTCAATAAGTTGAAGAAGAAGATAAAGGCGGGTAGGATGAATACCGTTTTCCAATTCTTCAACAAAGTAAAAAGTTGAAGAATTTGGACTAAACATAGCCGTTGCCAAAGCTAGGAATCGCAAAGTCCCGTCAGAAGCACTATTAGCAGAAACAACGCTTTTATCTGCCTCAACCAGATTAACTAAAATCTTTCCGTTCAGATCAGAACTGAAGGTAAAATCAGCTACATCCATCGGAGTGAGTTCATCAACCCATTGAATAAGTGCTTTCTTTTTTTCTTTGTTGGTGCAAATATCTTGCAACACCGCTGAAAGATTTTCACCACGATCCCCCAAAATTGTCTGGCCGGGATAAGAGGGTATTCTTATAGCTTCTGGATTTAGATCTAAAAATTGCATAGATCTAAGCTCTCCCATTAAGGAATTTATTAAATGTAACAACCCCGCCGATTCTAATTCACCGGAATTTCCAAATAAATGTACTTCAAAAGTAAGATATTGCCACCGACTACCATATGCACCAACACTACCCGCCAGTTGGGAGAGAATAGGCTGATTATTTGAAAAAGTCTCTACAAATTCTTCTTCAGCATTATTACCCAAGCAAATACGTACCGCAAGGCGTTCTGGATTTTGCTGGACTGGTGGGTTTTCAGCAGGATGGGAGTCAAAAATCATAAGGAGGTTTAGAACGGTTTTGAGAGGTTAGCTCTAAAATAGTTTCTAATCCTGAAACGCGCTCTTGAAGCAACTCAAGCAGCTCTTCTTGCTGAGCAAACGCTTCCCCATGGATTTCAAGCAGGGTACGTTTTTACAGCAATTTTGATTTTTAGCAACTCAGCTTATGTCCACTATTTTCAAGCACTCTTATAGGAATTTCTAGGTTAGGTACGAGGCCCAAAATAAATTTCGGGCCTCGCTTAACTCGCAGGTAGGACACTTTACTGTATCGCTGGCTGACTGGAGGGCTTCTTCTTTTCATCGGTTAGCACCGTCCAAATAAATAATTGCTTGAAAGGTAGCGAGGCAATTAGGGCGATCAATTCCCACAAAGTAGGTGTCTCATCCAAGAACCGGAAGATATTTTGGGCTGGATTGTGCATAAACATAGCGGTAAAGATCACCTTCATCTTGCCACTAAAACGATTCATGGCTTCGATCATCTGCGAATCTAGGAAACGGTAGAAAGGCTTTACCTTCGGTAGTTTGAACGGATGCCCATAATTGACCAGCGAATTGACAATAGCCTTAGAATCTTTTAGGATGCGGGTAAAAGCATAACCAGAAGAGGGTTTTATCATGCCACCTGCCGAACCAATCCGCAGGACGTGTTGGCTGGCTTGCCGCTCAAAGCGGCGGTCGGTCAAGAGAATTGCGCCGCCTTCGATTGGTTTTACCGTGTAGTTTTTAAGCTTTAAGATATTTTCGACATAATCCTGCATAATGGTATCGTAAGCGAGATGCTTTAAGCCGACGTATTCGATCAAGGCTTCCCGTTCCGAAAAGGGCAAGACGTAGAAGAAGCGCATATCGTCGGCCTGCGGAATACGAAAATCAAAGAGGGTGGCATTATTGGGATTGAAAATGGGCTCCGCCGTTTCGAGCATCCAGCCTTTGAAATATTGGCGCAAGACCTGTTTGCCAAAGGCTGGATCATGTTTAAACTCAAAGGGCTTCAGCCGACTATCAAAGACCCATTGCCCGAAATAACGTTGCTCTCCTACCGAAACGTAAGCGCCCTCGCTACCCTCCTCTACCGTCTCTACCCTGCCCCGAAGAAATTCCACGTTAGAAAAAGCCGCCAATTTTTCATGGACAAAGCGATAAAGATCAATTCCGCGAATAGTTTTATAGGAGTAGTCGCCGAGGTTAAATTCTTTGGCGGTTTCGTCGCTGGCGAAAGTAATTTGATTCCACGCATGGTAGACAATATCATCAAAGAGAGTCGGCTCTTCGGCCCAAAAACTCAAGGTGCGGTCATTTTTGGTCTTCGCATCCCGATCAATAATCAGGATCGAGCGATCCGCTAGGGGGCTATTGACCAACTGATAGGCTAAGGTTAAACCAGCTACACCACCACCAACAAGGATAAAATCATATTTTTTCATTTTATCTACTCCGCTAAGGGGCATTGTGTTTTGCTTTATAGCCTTCATGCTATTGCTGCTCCTTCCCTTTCTCCTTTAAGACCCGCTCCATTCTTCAAATGTTTCGACTGAATTTGTCGCCAGACTGAGCCGCTCCCTACAATTTCGGCTTCTCTGGTATAGTTATAGCCACTGGTTAAAAGTAATTCATCTTCCAAAAGGAGAAACTTATGCTAAACTAATGGAGTCCTAATCTTAGGTCTAAAGACCTACATCCGAGATATGCTAATAGTTGACAATATTTTCTAGGGCAGCTATGCTCAAATCACGAGCTTATAATTTTTTGAGCCGGATGGAGTTGGCTCAAAAATCCTGAATTTTTGATATTAGCGGTATTGGGAAAATTAAGTAAGCGAGATAGAGTAAGTTAAGGTAAAGGTCTAAAATGCCGATAAACCAGAGTAGCCTCGTAGCTCAGATTGAGGCGCAAGCCCACCAGATGCAGCAAGCGGTCCAGCAGCACACCGCAGATTTAGCGCGGGTGGTGGCTCAATACCGACAAACCGATCAAGATAACTGGATGACCTTAGAGGAACTGGGGCGGGGTAAGCAGGCCGGGGCGTTCCCTTTGGAACCCCTCAATAAGCGGCGGAAGCTGACTCAGGCTCCCGAAAGCTATGTGGTAGTGGCTACCGATGGTTCGGCTATTCCGGCGGATCGGCATGGGGGGATGGCACTCTATCAGGTCATCAATATTGGGGAGGTCGTGCTGGGTTACGGTCAGTTTGGTCAATGCCATCTAGATAGCAATACCCGCTTCTATCGCCTAGAGGAGAGCGGCGTGGGTAGTGGGGAAGAAGATTTGGAACAATTTGTAGGCTCTAGCCAACTTTTAGAAGTACAGGGCAGCGTAGATGAACTGGTGGTAGCCCTACGCCTAGCCACCGATTACCGGGCTACTTTTGCCCTCCGCGACGGCCCCCTCACTCTATGGGCTAGTTCAATCCTCAATAGTCGGGAGGGTAAAGCCCTTACGACCAAATACCTAGACCTGCTAGATCAATTCACCCACCTCGGTATCCCGGTGGTGGGCTATACCAGTAACACCCATAGCGACGTAGTGATTACCGCTTTAAGGCAGATGAGCAAGCGGGACTACCGGGGCATTGTAGATGCCTCGCTCTTCTGGGAAATTCTAGCCCCCGGTGAATGTAGCCCGGCTTTTCGGCATAGCCCCCGCCATCCCAAAGATAGTGCCTTGACCGCGCAAATTTGCTTTATCTACCTCAAAACGCAGGATGAGATTGTGCGGCTAGAGTTTGACCAACATTTCCTAGAGACCACCGCCCTAGATACGGCCCTAACCCTCATTGGGCAACAGATCAGGCTAGGTCAAGGCTACCCGGTAGCCCTAATGGAAGCCCACGAAAGTGCGGTACTTCGGGGCAGCGACCGGGAGGTACTCCGCATCCTGCTCCAAGACTACGGCTTGCTAAACCAAGAATCCCAAAAGGGTCTCAGCAAAAGGCTACGGGGAGTATAAGATGGCAACCTCCAAACCAACCCCCTACCGCCGAAATAATGCGCCACAGAAACGCAAAGAGACCCCTTCTATGGATGAGCAGGGTCGCCGCCTTACCTTGACTCCGACCGGGTTGGCCCAATATTTGAGCCTCGATAGCTGCGACCGCTTTTTGCGCTTCTACCTCTACAAAGGTGAAACCGACAAAATGGCGCGGCGGCTCAAGGAGCAGGGTTTGAAGAAGTTGGCCCTTCAGCCTTTCGGCCCATTAATGGCTAAACTCGGCGACCGGGTAGAGACAAAAGTATTGGAGGGGTTACAGGCGCAGGGCTATACCGTCCAAAACCTGACCAATCAAGGTTTAGAGGCTACCCAAGCGGCTATTCAAGCGGTTGGGAATGAGCCAGTCTATCTTTATCAGGCTGAAGTAGCCGGGCCGCTCGGTAAGTGGCAATTTGGAGGCAAGGCCGACCTTATCCGTATCCGCCGCCCTAAGCCTGATACTTGCGTCCAAAAACACCCCCTCGAAATATTGGTAGGGGATGTAAAATCTACCCGGCAGGATAAGGTGCATCACCGACTCCAAGTGGCGATTTATGTGCGGATGCTACAGGGTATGCTTGCGGAACAGACAGGGTTTACAGCGGAGGGGTTTTCAGGCACGGTGGTACGGCGCAACCCGGACGGCACGTTGCAAGACCCGGAGACTGCCGCCCTCTTTGACCTCGATCCCTATTTCGCCGCCATTAACCAATTGGCGATAGCCAAAGACTCGGCCCTAGCGCGGGTAGATTCTACGCCCTTTGAAGATTTACACTATTATCTCAACCAAAAATGTGACGGTTGCCTCTTTAACCCGGTCTGTATGGTAGAGAGTGCCGAGCGGCAGGATGTGGCTCTTGTGCCATTTTTGGAGAGTGCCGATAAACGGGTACTGGTGGAGCATGGTATTCGCACCGTCTCCGATTTAGCCCACTTAAAAGTGTTGCCCCAACCGACTAACCAAACTCCTGACTCTGCGCCAGTGTCAACCAACCGACACCTTACCCCGGCCCCCGGACGTGAGGCACTGGTAGCTAAACTCTCGGAGAAATGGCCGGTTGGCCCCAAACTGGATCGGCTAGTGCAACGCGCCGCCAGAGTGCTACACCGCTTGGCCCCGGAAGAGAAGGTGACCTCTTATTCCTACTTTTTCGATGCTGAGCGCGGCTCTTTGCCAGACGATCAGAAATATCCTGATCTGGTAAAAATCTTCCTAGATGTGCAGACCGATTATCTGGAGGATCGGGTCTATTTGGCTGGAGCGCGAGTGGTTGGGCCACAGGGCAGCGAAAGCGTGATCCTCATGACACCGGGAGTACCACAGGAAGAGACCGAACGGGCTTTGTTGGTAGAATGGGTGGCAAATATTTTTGTGGCGGTGACTAAAGTAGCCACCGACCCAACCGCTACCCCCATCCACCTCTATCTTTACAATCAGCACGATCAGAAATTTTTGCTGGATGCTTTGCGCCGTCACCTAGAGGTCTTTGCCTCCCTTCCGACCCTCTACGATTTGCTGACCGAAACCCCGGCCCTTACTCAATCGGCGGTCTCTTTCCTTTATGACGAGATCAAGGAGCGGCGCAACCTCTCCGGGAGTGGTCATACTTTGCAGGCAGTAGCTACTCAGTCGGGCTTCAAGTGGAACGATGGTGAAGAGTTGCTCTATTACCGCCTCTTTGAACAGGGCATGTTTGACTATCTCTGGCGACGTGAGGATGGAAATTTAGTTGAATCCGCCGCCCGATTCTATTCCACTATTCCCCTAGAATATGCTTACGCTGCGTGGGGAATGTTCCAAGCCGAGGATTTTCTACCCAACCAACGCATTTTTGTGGCTCCTTACCTAAAAGTCACTACCGACCAAATAGAACGTTTCCAAGCCAAGCGGTTAGAAGCCTTGGCCTATCTCGAAGCAGGCTTTAAGTATAAAAATTCCTACCTAAACAAAGAACCGATTAATCTCCTACAACTGAGTACCCAAACCACCACTCCACCGCCCTTTCGCCGGGTATTGGAAGAATTTTTATACATCGAGCATTACGCCAACTTGCAAGAACACCTTCAGCTTTTCAGCCAGCCTATCGTTAAGCGGGTGCAGATGGGCAGGGCGTTGCTGGTGCGCTGCATTAAGATAGAGGTAGAGAATTACAAGGGAAAACCAGCGACGGTGGCTCATTTCGAGGTAGATTTTAGTGGCACAGGCTTAGAGCCAGCCGCCGCGATGCAACTCAATAAGATCAAGAGTGGCGATTTTGTGGTCTTGAATCAGTTGGAAGCCGACGGTCATCCTTGGAATATTGTGCGGGGAAGGCTCTCGATTATCCGCAACTTGGAAGGAACTAGGCTAATAGTCAGCCTGACCAATATGACTTTCTTTGGCGGAAAAGGCCGCACTTTGCCCTTCCGCTATACCCACGATAAGAATTTACAACCAGAAATAGGCGATTTTTATACCATTGATGAGATGGTAGATGATTTGAACGGGGACAAATTGCTAGAGGGTTGTCGCAATGCCGACTTTAATCCTTTCTATCACTTAATGGCGCGGGGAGTCGAAGCAGAATCGGCCCCACTTGTGAGGCCAGCTTCCGACAACGCTAAAAAATTCATGACACTGGTAAAAGCACTGGAGGGCAACAATAGCCCAACAGTTAATCAACAGGTGGTAATTATCGGCGGACTGAGCCGCCTCCCACAGAGTGAAAGCCTCCCACAAGGGGAAAAATTGTTTTTAGTGCAAGGGCCGCCGGGTACGGGCAAGAGTCATACGCTGGGTTGGGCAGTGCTGGCGCGTCTCTTTTTTTCGCAACAAGCCGGGCCTGCGCCCTTCAGGGTGGCGGTCTCGTGCCAAACCCATAATGCGGTTAATATTGTGCTGCAAAGCATTGCCCGAAAATTGGCCCAACTGAAGGGGAGGGTGAATTGGCCTTGGCTGGATAAGGTGCGCCTCTTTAAGGTAGGCGAAGAGGATGATTTGAATACCTCCGCTGGGGTGGAGCAACTTGAACCTTGGGAGCAACGGCGCAATTTAGCCCAACTTCTCGGCAATGGTTTGGTGATTATTGGGGCTACGCCGGGAGGTTTGTACAAGCTGATGAAAGAGAAGACCCGGAATAGTCACGCCGAAGATGCGCTTTGGAACGACAAGCCTTTTGATTTGGTGATCTTGGACGAGGCCAGTCAGATGAATTTGCCTCAAGCAATCTTGGCCTCTGCTTGGCTACAGGAGGAAGGCGAGTTGATTGTGGTAGGCGATCACCGCCAAATGGCCCCGATTTTAGCACATGGTTGGGAGACCGAGGACCGCCGCACTACTGCCGCCACTCAGCCTTACCGTTCGGTCTTTCAATATTTGATAGATCAAAACTTTCCACGTGTGGCCCTCGACGAGAGTTTTCGGCTACATCGGGTGCAAGCCGAATTTCTCCACGAAAATATTTATCGCCACGATGGTATCCAGTTTCACTCTCGCCGTCAACAACTCCTGCCTGCTTGTTCCGATGCGGCTAATTTGTCGCCCTACTTACAGGCGGTGTTAAATCCAGATTACCCGGTGATTGTGATCCAGCACACCGAAAGCGGTTCGCAACAGGCTAACCCAACCGAAGCCGGGCTAATTGCCCCAATTATCGAGATTTGCGCTGGACAATTGGGACTGGATGGCGCAGAAGGTATCGGGGTGGTAGTACCGCACCGCGCCCAAAAAGCTCTGCTACGGGAACGTTTCCCCCATCTGGCTACTAGCGATGCCATTGATACCGTCGAACGCTTCCAAGGGGATGAACGCGAAGTTATTATCGTCTCGGCTACCGCTTCCGATCCCGACTATGTATTGGCGGAGGCCGAATTTTTGCTAAACCCAAATCGGCTTAACGTGGCACTTTCGCGGCCCCGCAAAAAGTTGATTGTCGTGGCCTCGGTGGTAGTCTTCCAATTTCTCTCGTCCAATCTGGAAATTTTCGATCAGGCTACTTTGTGGAAGCGGTTGCTCACCCGCTGCGCGGACGAATTACTCTGGGAGGGTTCTTATGCTAAGACAACGGTGCGCGTCTTTGGGCGACGGGCCTAAGTTTTATATTTCCAGAGTAACATTCCCAAAAGTCAGTTTAAACAATCAGGAAATCTCACTTTTCTCTTGACAAATACAAATGGAGGCTTTCCTATTATGGATAAAAGAGAAACTAGCACTCTTCCCAACCTTGTTTTGCAAATAGAAACCAGCCAACAACGCACCCGCCGTTTTACCCGCCAAGTCACTCTGGTAACTTTTATCCTAGTGGGGTTGGTGACACTTTTGGGTCTGTTAGTTAATTTTTCTAGTTCGGGCCAACTCTGGGATTTTATGACTATAGGTGGTGTGATCGAGCTAATCCCAGCAGCTTTTTGCTGGTGGTTGGCAGCCTACACTACTCATTATCGCCCCGCCGCTTGGATTAACATTATCTCCGCACTAGCCATTAGCACAATGTTGTACTGGCAATCGCCCTTTTTTGGTATCTACCTAATTTTCCTAATTCAATTGATTATAACCCGTATAATTCTGGGTCGCACCGAAACTATGCTGGTTTTTGGCTTTCTTATAATCAGCTGCTTGGCTTATTCGCTGTTAAATAATAATAATTTTCATGCGCCTGATGGACAAACGGTAAAATTGGATTATGGTTCTTTTATGATGTGGTGGTTAATAATTGGGGGTGCTATCTGGCTGACTTCGTACCTCTACGAGACTATTCAGCATGACAACGGTATCCTCAACCAACAAGCCGATGCCTTGAGGCAGGCACTAGAAGAATTACGCCTCAAGCAAACCTCCAGCGAAACCGAAAGCCGACTGGTGTTGGCCTTGGGTGAAGAACTAAGTACCATTGCCAAACAACAGCAGGCAGGTAGTCAACAGCAGGTCAGTTCCTTAACCCAAGTAACCGGGTTTATGGAAGAGATGGCCCAAGCCGCCAATAACATCAAAACTCAAACCTACAAGGTCGGTGAAAGTGCCAACGAAATTGGGCAACTTACTACCGAGCTACACACCACTTTTGAAGAGGTGTTGAAAGCTGTAGGAAGTGGGGAGGAAGCCACCCGTCAAACGGTAGAGGCTAATCAACAAGTAGGTTTGGAATACGCCTCACTCCGAACCCATTTGGCAGAGCTAGAGCAATTCGAGAACCAGATACGAAACGTGGTAGAAATTATCAATTCAGTCAGCCAAGAGACCCACCTCCTTTCGCTCAATGCCTCTATTGAAGCGGCAGGAGCAGGCGAATATGGCGAACGCTTCAGCGTAGTAGCTAGGGAGGTTAAAAACTTGGCGCAAAAGGCGCAAAACTCCAGCCATCAAGTGACCGAGATCTTGGGCCAGGTGAAAAGTGGGATAAAACAGGTGGTACAAGCGGTAGATAATGCCCAAGGACAAGTGGCGGTCGTCTTAGGGGCGGCAGACGAGAGTCAGATTATGATGGGGCGAATAGTAGAGGCGATAGGCCAAAATATGAAACAGGTGAAACGAATAACCGATGCGAGCAGCAATATCAAAGTGCAAAGCAACGAGGTAAGCAGTGCCACTAAGCAGCAATCTGTCGCCTCGTCGCAAGCAGTGGAGAGCTTGTTAGAGATAAAGAAGGTGGCCTCACAAAACACCATGATAAGTAACCATTTAAGGCAGAGTGCCATTAATCTGGAACAGGTCTCCACCAGCCTTGTGGCGGCACTGACTAACCAAACCTTTCAAATAAGGGCAGAACCGTAACCGCTTGCAGGGAGACGATTACAAAGTTATTATGGTCGCGGTTATCGCTTCCGATGCCTACTCTATATTGGTCGAGGTCAAATTAATCAGGAGACAATATGCAAAAGAAAAAAGCCGGGCATAGTTATAGTTTAAGTGGGCTGATCTTGATCTTAGCCCTAGCCCTAACCGCCTGTGGCGATAGCAATACCTTAGCGATCCTCCCCACCCCAACCTTAACTGGTAGTACGGTCGCGACTACTAAAGCCATCACTACTACAATCGCGGCCACTAATGTGGTAGCAACAACTGGGCCAAACGTCACCACCGCGCCTAACGTAGTCCCTTCTGCTACCAACGTTGCCGCTGCCCCGGCTAATACTAATGCTAGTACCTCTATTCCGGTGGCTACTACCACCCCAGCTAATACTAGTGTTGCTAGTACCTCTATTCCGGTGGCTACTACCACCCCAGCTAATACTAGTGTTGCTAGTACCTCTATTCCGGTGGCTACTACCGCCCCAGCTAATACTAGCGTTGCTGCTACTCCGGTTGCCACTACTCTAGCCCGGACAAATGGCGCACCTTTTATTTTTTACACCAAAGAAGAAGCTTTGTGGTCGGCTCGCCCGGATGGTAGCAATCCACAGATATTAGCAAAAAACATCTACAGTCCGCTACGGGTAAGCGGAAATGCGGTGGTTTATTATCAGCAACCTAACGGTAGCGAGGATAATGTGACCTACCTCAAGCTACTGATAGAGGCCGACAATGGAACTTTTCAGGAGAATATCCTCGATAGTCAGGCTTTTCTACCCTTGCCAGCAGCGGAACGTAACGGAGGGCCGGGCGATACTTACGACTCGGCCCTTGGGCGGTTGGCGGAGTTAGCGGTCTCTCCTGATGGTTCCCAAGTAGCCTATACCAAAGCTAACCCAAATAGTCCTTATCTAACCAGTTTTATTATAAAGCAACGTCCCACCGAACTCTGGCTCGCCAATCTTGACCCGCGCAACCCCGCCCCCCAAAAGCTAGTACCCAATACTACAGATTTCATTATCAAGCCCACTTGGAATAGCGATGGCAATCGGATTGCCTTCCTAAGAGCAACCAATTTTGGTACGGGCGCGGGTTATGCCACAGCAATCTGGTCGGTCTACAAAGATGGCTCCCGCCTAGCCTATTTAACTGGCCCCCAATTAGAAAAAAATAGCACCTCTACCTACCAAGCCAACCCCGCAATGAACCTGTTATGGGTAGGGCCACTGGCACTGACCTTCCAAGCTTTTAACCAGATAAATGCCTCGCTCTGGTTGCACGATTTGAGCCAAAACTCCGATTTCCCCCGGCCCCTCGCTCCCGAGGCCGGATATTCTGGAGACGCTTTCTTCTGCTCCCAGATTCGGCGTTTCTTATATATAAAACAAGCGGTACAGTCTGGTGAGAATGTAGGGGTCTATTCAGTCGAAGTGGATAAGCCCAGCACAAACGGCGACCCGCCCCCAGCAGTAGCCGTAGATTCCAGCGCGACCGCCATAAACGGTTGCGAAGGCGATACCGCACTCTATATGGATAGCAAGGGAGTGCTTACACTACAACGCCTTAACGCCAACGGTAGTCCCAATGGTTCAAAGGTTAAAATTAGCCCACCACTAACCGAACGCTATGGCAATGGCTCCCTTTCACCCGGTGGACGCTATATCGCGTTCCAGCAAGATAATGGTGCTTTAGCTCTCTTCCGGGCCGATGGTACAGCCATAACACTAGCAGTTTCAAGCAGCAATGCGAAGAGTAGTTCGTTCTATTGGCTCAGTGAGCAGGTAGTGGCAATCGTGGGCGCGGTATCAGACCAAACCAACCAACTAGCCATCATAGATTTGAGCCAATCCAAACCAACCCTTAAAGTGGTGGATAGTGCCAATTCCAAAAGCACCTCGCTCTTACCCATAACAGATAAGCCTACCCGGTTCTGAAACCAATTGCGAGGTAAATTGCGATCTTCGGGGCTACTTGTTAAAATCCCGATGGGCAGTACAATCCGGTTTGTTGAGAATAAAGCCGATGGCTAAAAATAGATTAAATGAGGAGAAAACTTATGCCAACACGAACCGCTAACGCAGTCTGGGAGGGAAACCTAAAAGAGGGCAAAGGGACAATGAAGTTGAGCAGTGGTGCTTACGAAGGACCCTATTCATTTGCGTCACGCTTTGAGGAGGGTAAAGGCACTAACCCGGAAGAGTTGATTGGGGCGGCCCACGCCGGGTGTTTTTCGATGGCTTTTTCGTTAGGCTTGAGCCAAATCGGTTTTACCCCCACCCGCGTAGAGACCGAGGCGAAGGTTCATCTAACTCATGATGATGGTGGCTTCAAAATCAGCCTGATTGAGTTGACCACCAAAGCCGAAGTACCGGGCATTGATGAGGAGGCTTTCCAAAAACAAGCCGAAGCCTCCAAAAACGGTTGCCCGGTCTCCAAAGCCCTCGCCGGGGTAGAGATTAAGCTACACGCCACTTTGGTTAGCTAGAAGTTTAGCCTGAAAAAGGGTATCTTCTCAATAGGTAGGGGTTTATTGCATAAACCCCTAACCATTTGGGGCGTATGCAATACGCCCCTACCCCAAATTATTGAGAGAATAACTAAATTTGGTGATTTCTAGCATATCCTTTTTATTTTAGATTATAACAAAAAATGATCACCTTTAAAGTCACACTTGGGACAACCGGGGCAAAGATGACCAATCTTGATTTCTACCGCTACCCCTGGGCGATATTGCTCTAATAAATGCCCGGCTAAATTCTTAACCGAGGCACTCTCTACCAAGACCACATCGCCGGGCTTAGCCTTACCCAAGATTTCGGGCAATTGCTGGCGCAAAGCCAAACCAATGATTTCGTAAACGACGATCACTTAGCTTTCTCCAACCTAACTAATATCGATTCCCTTTAGTAGCACCTAAAACTACAACTATTATAAACCGGGCTTGTTACTAAATCAACACATCGCTAGACAGAACCACCTCCTAACCAATATCGGTTGAAGTGGCTCCATCTGGCGATTGTAACCTCCGCTATTTTGGGGGGGTCGGAGTAGGAGCCGTAATATTATTTTTGACAGGTGGCAGAGTGGGCTTAACTGGTGCTGGCGGAGTTTTATTGGGAGCAGGCGAGCCATTACCCGGTGAAGCACTTGGTGCGACACTAGAACTAGGTCGAGGCGCAGGATTAGGACCAACTTTATAAATATCCGGCCAAGCAACATAATGGGTACTAAATTTATCTTGGCGTACAGTCTGCCCCTCCGGATTCTTTACGATACGAGCCACAAAGGTATCAAAACCCTTGTGAGCGCTATCCACTTTCTGTTTGGCTCCCACTGGCAATTTTGGATCTACGTCGTAACGAGGAGGGGGCGGAGTAGTAATATTTATTGCATTGCCACTATCTTGTGTCATTTCCACCTTCCAAGTGGGTTTTGTGCCATAAATTACCACGCGCAGTCTTGCGCCACCAGCATAAGCGGCTACCAACAACCAGTTATCGGTATCATTAGTAAACTTAAAATCAAGGCTAGGCTGGTAAATGGTAGCATCAAAACCAGTCGGTTCCCCTAAACTCTCGTACCAAGTGACGCGATAGGCATGGGAGTGGCGTTCGTTAATGGTAAAACCCGCCCAAAATGCGGCCCGGAAAGCGGTAGTCGAGACCTGACAAATACCCCCCCCGACATCTTTCTCGGTTATATCACCGACAATGGCATAACCATCGGCGTAACCCCGTTCTTTGGTAATGGGGCCAATCGCTTGATTGAAGGAGAAGACCCCATGCGGTGGCACTAAGGTATCGTCCAGAAATTGTGCGCCTACCACAATATTACGGGCGCGATTGCCATCTGACCCAGCGTAGCCACTAAGACCTTCGCTGATCTTCTCCTTAATACCAAGTTTATCCAACTGTTCGCCATCCACGCGCGGTGCTTCGGTCTCCACTAACAATTCGGCCTGACTAAGACCTTTGAACAAAGCAGCCTTGATATTATCAATGCTACCCTCCAAATTGACCTTTTGACCAAGTTGGCTGGGTTTCTGAGCGATGACCTTACTCTCTTTGTCAGACCACGCGACGACCGCATCCACAGGCTTTTTATCTACCACCTTACTCCAACCCTTAACCAAAGTGCCAAAACCGCCTCGGTCTATCTCCAAAAGACCTCTCTCCAACCAGATCAGTTTTCTAAGTTGCTCTATAGCCACTTTCCAAGTTTGATCTTTGTAAGTGACGGTAAAAGGTTTGGAAGTAAGATCAATAAATTGAGCTTGGAGCTTTTTCAATTGCTCCTGCTCGCTTGCTACAGCAGTAACTTGGGCTGAAAAGGCATCTCCTACCACCGTCATAACCGGATTAACAATGCTCAAGGTCGGTTCGGGTAGAGATTGTAAAGCGGCAGTGGAAGTAAGCATAGAGCTAGACGGAGTGATCTTGTTCGAGGTGATTACTACACTAGCACTTATAAAAATCAAAGTAACAAAGCTGACCGCAACACCCGTAACTAACAAAGCCGGACGTTGTACCAGTAATTTATTTTTTAATGTCAAGAGCTACTATCTCCTATGATTCTCTACTGTGAAATTACTATGAATAGGTACATAGCCATCTCACTACCTAACCCTATTGTAGCACAGAAGGAAGAACATGTGGAAACCTTAGAGTGTTAATCCCCCAAAATTCCTACTTTGGCAATGGTTTCTAAACCAAAAGTTGAGGTTATGTGTAGCATTACACTGAGGATTGATCTACCTTTAAAAGAAGTGTCAAACCGCCTACGAAAGACTTGCTTTGAAGCCTTGACTAGGATATAATCTCTTTTAACATGTTTACTAAAATATTTAGCAGAGATGATAGCAGAGCTTAATAATGAGAGATTTCATCGAAGATACGTTACAACTTGGCTACGAACAACCAGCGAAAGTACCACTTCTAGCCGCCCTAGATTCTTTTGATGTAGGGCAACGCATAAGACAATCCCGAATTGCAAAGGGTCTCAAGCAAAAAGAGTTGATTGAAGACCAATTCTCCAAATCTTACATTAGTTCAATTGAGGCCGGACGGCTTCTGCCCTCACCTAGGGCTTTTGAATTTTTCTCCGAACGCTTAGGGGTCTCCATCACTTACCTACAGTGGGGTACAGATAACCCCTCCGAAGACCTTACCTTGAATGGAGAGGAACCCAGTCGGGCTAGTATCGAACCACACCGCTCACTAGGACTACGAAAACGGTTAAATTGGGAATTGATTCTAACCATGGCTCAACTAGAGCTAGAACGAGGCCAACCGAAACTTACCCTAGATCAATTGCTAGAACAAGGCACTCCCGTACCAGAGGTTAACCCAAGCTTAGCCACACGTTACTATTTTATCCTAGGTAATGCTTACCTGAATCTC
Source organism: Candidatus Chloroheliaceae bacterium (assembly GCA_013390945.1). Taxonomy (GTDB): domain Bacteria; phylum Chloroflexota; class Chloroflexia; order Chloroheliales; family Chloroheliaceae; genus L227-5C. The sequence continues at coordinate 981 of JACAUC010000072.1, read as the reverse complement.
TCTGATCCCAAAGCGGCTCTGATCGAATTTAGGCGTGGTTACGAAATGGCCCAAGCGATTCCTGACCCAGAACTAATGGCCCGGTTTCTAAACGCGATGGCTCAAGGCTACTTCAAACAAGGAGACTACAGCGAGGCTATAACTTATTATCGCCAGACCCTTGCTATAATCAAACGGAGTGAAGTAAAAGACCCCTCCTTCGAAGCCAAAGTTTACTATAATTTGGCTGGTAGTCTAGCCCTACTCAACGAGACGACCCAAGCGATGTCACTTTATAGTGAGGCGGTGGCACTCGTTTGCCAACTACACGACCGCGAAAAAATGGCGAATACCTATCGGGAACTTAGCCTAGCCCACCATCGGGCAAATAACCTAACCCTCGCCAAAGATTATGCCGAACGTAGCCTCTCGCTCTACGAAGAACTAAATAATTTACGCTTGGCTATAACCGTCCAAGGCAACTTTGCCCAAATTCTGATCGAGCGACAAGAGTATAGAGAAGCCGAACCTTACCTTAAAAATAGCCTAGAATTGGCCCTAGACCTGAAAGATCACAGTGCCGCCGCAATCGCCGCCGCCAACCTCTCCCTAATTTATATGCACCTCAAAGACTCCAGTCAAGAAGAGGAATATGCGCTGCAAGGGGTAGAGCAAGCTGGCAAAGGTGAGAATCAGATTGCGCTAGGGCAAGCCCTAGCCCGGCTTGCCAATATGTATGCGGCTCGCAATAACTTGGAAGAGGCCGACCGCTATTTTGCTCAAGCCGTCACTATCCTAGAACCGCTCAAGGCTAACCAAGTACTAAGCGGTATCTATTTTGAGTATGGCCGAACCTTGATGAATTTACAGCGCGACCGCGAAGCAGCGGCCCTCTTTGAAAAAGCTTATATACTTCAGTCTGGGTACGGCCCTCGCCGCGCCTAAAATGTAGGAGGGATTTCCAATCCCGATTGACCCTCTTGTAGGAGGGATTTCCAATCC
>JACAUC010000071.1 GCA_013390945.1 Candidatus Chloroheliaceae bacterium | reverse complement strand
GATTAGAAATCCCTCCTACATTGGTTGGTAATCGGGATTAGAAATCCCTCCTACAAGGCATTTTAGACCGGGCATTTATCTCCGGTTTTGAATTAGGAAGCGACCGCGACTTTCTTGCGGGCGCGAGCCTTTTCAAAGATTTGTTTGAGGTAGTGTCCGGTGTGGGAATCGGCTACTTGGGCTACCTGTTCTGGTGTGCCGATAGCCACGATTGCCCCCCCTCGGTCTCCACCTTCCGGGCCAATATCCACCACCCAGTCGGCCACTTTGATTATATCTAGGTTATGTTCGATGACTAACACCGAGTTACCTTGGTCTACTAATCTTTGCAAGATATTGATGAGGCGCGAGACATCATCGGTATGCAGGCCCGTTGAAGGCTCATCCAATAGGTAGAGGGTTTTGCCAGTGGCCCGTTTGCAAAGTTCGGTTGCCAACTTGACCCGTTGGGCTTCTCCACCAGAAAGAGTGGTGGCAGGCTGACCAAGTTTGATGTAGCCCAAACCGACATCGTTGAGGGTCTCCAGCTTGTTTTTGATGCTGGGTACATTGGTAAAAAAGGCTAGAGCCTCTTCGACGGTTAGATTGAGTACTTCGGAGATATTTTTGCCTTTGTAATGCACCTCTAGGGCTTCACGGTTGTAACGCGCTCCATGGCAGACCTCACAGGGAACGTAGACATCTGGTAGGAATTGCATCTCAATCTTGATAATCCCATCACCTTGACAGGCTTCGCAGCGTCCGCCTTTCACGTTAAAGCTGAAGCGGCCCGGCTCATAGCCCCTTGCTCTAGCTTCGGGTACTTTTGAAAAAATGTCCCGAATTTGGGTGAACATGCCCGTATAGGTAGCCGGATTTGAACGAGGAGTACGTCCGATAGGTGATTGATCAATGTCAATAATCTTGTCAATATTTTCGACACCCAGCAGGGTATCGTGTAGACCTGCCCGTTCCTTTGAGCCATAGAGTAGGTGGGCCAGCTTGCGATAGAGGGTATCGGTAATCAAGGTACTCTTGCCGCTGCCACTTACTCCGGTTACGGCTACGAATTTGCCTAGCGGTATTTCCAAATCAATATTTTTTAGGTTATTTTCGCGAGCGCCCTTGAGTAGCAGATTATTGCCGTTGCCCTTACGTCGCTTGGTTGGTAGGGGAATTTCTTTAGTTCCGCTCAGATATTGTCCGGTCAAGGATTTCGGGTTACGGGCAATTTCCTCTGGATTGCCCGTTGCGATAACATAGCCCCCATGTTCACCGGCCCCCGGCCCCATATCAATAATATAATCGGCTGTCCGAATCATCTCCTCGTCGTGTTCGACTACGATTAAGGTATTACCCAAGTCGCGCAACCTAATCAAGGTGTTTATCAACCGTCCGTTATCGCGCTGGTGCAGGCCGATGCTAGGCTCATCCAGAATATAGAGTACTCCCATTAGGCCACTACCGATTTGGGTGGCTAATCGGATACGTTGGGCTTCACCCCCGGCTAGGGTTGCGGCGGCCCGGTCAATCGAGAGATAGTCGAGGCCCACATCCATCAGGAAGTTGAGCCTCGCCCGAATCTCCTTCAAAACTTGTCGGGCAATCATTACCTCGCGTTCGCTCAATTTGCCGAGACCGTTCTGGTGTCCGTCATCTACCCACAGTTCATTAAAGAGGCTGCTGGCTTCGCGAATACTCATCCGAGAAACATCTACTATCGAGCGGTTGGCGACGGTGACACTAATGGCTTCGGGCTTGAGGCGGGAGCCTTTGCAAGTTGGACAAATCTTGCCCACCATATATTTTTCGGTCTCTTGCCGCACATAGTCGCTGCTGGTATCTTTGTAGCGGTGTCTGAGTTCAGGAATTATCCCGGCAAAAGTTGTTTCGGTGGGATAATTTTCGCGGCGGGTGATTTGTACCATCTCCCCATTTGTACCATAGAGCAAGACCCCCATCTGTTCCGGGGTAAACTCTTCTAACGGGCGTTTCATATCAAAACCGTAACGTTCCCCTACCGCCACTATTATATGGCTCATATAGCTACTGTTATATTGGCCCATCCGGTTCCAAGGCAAGACCGCCCCTTCTGCTAGACTGAGTTGCTTGTTGGGAATAACTAACTCTGGGTCAACGTCAAGGATTTGGCCCAAACCACTACACTCCGGGCAGGCTCCATGGGGAGTATTAAACGAAAAAGTACGCGGCTCAATCTCACCAACATTCAGACCACAGACCGCGCAGGCGAAATTTTCGGAAAAGACCAACTCTTCGCCATCAATAAGCTGAACCTGCACAATTCCGGCCCCTAGTTTTAGGGCGGTCTCGACACTATCGGTTAGGCGGCTCATTTCGGTACATTGTCCGTTTTCGTCGTGGCGAATAATCAGGCGGTCTACCACTGCTTCGATATTGTGTTTTTTGTACTTCTCTAATTCAATCTCTTCTTCTAGGTCACGAAGCTGATTATTCACCCGCACCCGCACAAATCCGGCTTTGCGAATCTCCTCAAAAATGTGTTTGTGTTCGCCCTTGCGATCCTTAATTAAGGGAGCCAGTACCATTAAGCGACTACCTTCGGGGAGGGAGGCAATCGTATCCACGATTTGTTGGATGGTTTGGCGGCTGATTTCCCGGCCACACTTGGGACAGTGGGGATGACCAATTCGGGCAAAGAGTAGCCGCAAATGGTCATAAATTTCGGTAATGGTGCCAACAGTGGAGCGGGGATTGCGGCTAGTACCTTTCTGGTCTATCGAGATGGCCGGGCTTAGCCCTTCAATGTAATCTACATCCGGTTTTTCCATTTGACCGAGGAATTGGCGAGCATAGGCCGAGAGGCTTTCTACATAACGCCTTTGTCCCTCCGCATAAATTGTATCGAAGGCCAGCGAACTTTTACCACTGCCGCTAAGTCCGGTAATGACTACCAGCTTATCACGTGGGATTTCAATATCCACATCCTTGAGATTATGTTCACGTGCGCCGCGCACAATGATCTTATCGTGCATTATTTAAGTGACCTCTTTTTAATTATGATTACGACCGGGGTTTAGTCCATGAAATGAAATATTGATTCCAAGCTACTACTTCTAAAATAGCACACAAATTCTATCCTGTCAACCAGCTTTTCTTGGGTATGTAGGGGTTTATTGAATAAACCCGCCGCAGGTTGGGCGTATGCAATACGCCCAACCCCGAACCCATTATAATCTCAATACCCTCAAATTTCCATTTTCTAGGCGCATGTAGCTCAGACCTCTCTATTCAAGCGGCCCGATAGAAGGTTACTTCACCGAGAAGGGTATCAGCCTAATTTGAAATTGCACCGATTTGTCACTACTATTGATCTGCTCTAGCGAGATAACCCAATTGCCTAGTGGGGAGGCGTAGAAGGCTAGGGGACGAAATTGGGTGGTCTCTGGAGTAGGGCTAACACTAGCTTTGGGTGTAGCGGTCGAACGCACAGTGGTGGGGCTACGTAAATCAGGTGTGGCGGTATAAATCAGGATAAGTTGGGTACCACTAGGGGCAATCGCTGAAGTAACACTCGGAAAAAATATCGGCTGGGTAGCAGTGGGTGAGGCGGGTAGAGTAACAGTGGTCGAGAGGGATAGAGTAGCCGTTGGTATAGGCGCAAATGTAACGAACGGCAGTGGTACGCTCACGGCAAGGTGAGTACCATCGGGCGAAGGGCTGGGTGTCAGGAAGGTACTCGGCGTACCTTCTAGCTCTGGTATGATATTAGAGGCCACCGGTTTAGTAGCTTCGGGCGAACGTGTGCCAGTCACCGTTTTGGTAGTTTCGGGTGAGCGTGTGCCAGTCACCGAGGCGGAAGGTTTTGGACTGACGGTTTTGGCTTGCGGTGTTCCCGACTTAATTAGATTGGAGAGGCCATTTGATTTTAAGTTGGCGACTTGCCCATCGAGAATCGGTTGGGCTGGTCCCTTGAGTGGGCTGCGGCTGTAAAAATAGTGACCGTCCGGCAACCAAGTTGCGCCCACAATTTTTTCATTGCTGATTAATTCAACGGGCTTCTCCGCTTTTCCACCGCTGAGCGCACCCAGCGCAACACGTTCCACTGTATCGAGGGCAACATTGGGCTGGGCAATATAGCGCACACCTGTAAAAAGATAGCGATTGCCATCGGAGGCGAAAAGCAAGCGTCCCACCTGATACGAGGCCGGTTGCAAACCCTGACATTCCGGTTTTGCTCCTAGTACAGGGTCGCACTTGTCGTTTGATCTGGTAAGATTTTGTAAGATGCGCTGCTTGGCCGGGTCAGCTAGGTAGAAATCAAAGGTGTAGGCCACTGCCCAATCTCCCATCAAGTTACGCACTACCAAATACTTACTATCGGGTGTCCAATCCACCATTGCGACCGAGCGGTTATTTCGATCTAGCAAATTAAGTTGGTTGGTTGCCAAATTTAGAAAGGCAATTTCACCCAATGGAAGGCTACTCTTTTGCCGGGCCAAACCATAAAAGGCTAGGGTGGAGCCATCGGGTGAGGGCAGCACCCGTGCAATCAGGTTCAAGTCCATGCTGGAGCCGGGAAAGCGTCCGCCTTCCAGTTTATAAAGCGTTTCCGATTGAATATTATCAGTCACCTCTACCGACAAGCCATAGACCACTTGACCACAGGCCGCTACCACCTTGTTAGAGCGAAGCCAAGCGGCATTGGTGCAGGGTCCTCTAAAGAGTTCACGTGGCTGATTGAGGCCGTTGATGGTGTCTATTACCTCCACTGGGCCGGGATTACCCTCGGCATCTTGGTCTATATAGCTAATATAGCGACCATCGGGAGACCAACTTAGGGAGCCAAAAGTAGTGCGCGAAAGCTTGAAAGAGGCGGTTGGGCTGGCCGGAGGCCGGACTAGGAAATAAAAATCAAATTGATCCTCACCCCGCAAAATATGTAGTAGAAATTGATCGCCTGTCGGCGACCAACTTATTTCCGTGTCAGTCCAGCCAGTAATTCCCAAATCGTCTGCTGTTACCACTGCTTCGGTAGGAGTAGTTGGGGTAGGTATGAGAATAGGAGTCGGTAGTGGACTGGCAAGTGGCGACGGAGTGGTGGTTGGAACCAGAACAGTGGCCGCAATTGCCGAGCCAGTTGGATCGGGGGTAATATTGGTGGCGGGTTGGTAAGGTGGCTTTAGTGTGGGGCGCAACGCTAATGGAGTCAAAGCACTTGAATAATCCGGGGTAGGCTTGCGTTCTTCACCGCAAGCTCCTAGGATTAGGCTCAAACAAATAAGAATTATGATAGCCACTTGGCTGATTTTTCCACCTTTATTCGCCAAAACCAAAATTATCTCCCTTTTCCCGAAAGTCCCAAAGAACTAAGCTGCTATTAGAGTCGGTTTAACAATTCGGTATCGTACTCACCGCGCTGGAAATCGGCATTGGCAAGGATTTTGAGATGTAACGGCAGGTTGTGCTTGATACCCTCAATCCTAAACTCTTCGAGAGCTGCCCGACTGCGTTCTATCGCTTCGGCCCGGTCAGCACCCCAGACAATTAATTTTGCCAATAACGGATCATAATAGGAGGTTATGGTATTGCCCTCTTCTACCCCACTATCGAGCCGGATATATTCATTTGTCTCTGGAGGGCGGAAGGTGCTTAATTGACCAGCAGTAGGCAGGAGAGTCACCGGGTCTTCGGCATAGATTCGAAACTCCAACGCATGACCACGTGGTTGAAGCTGTGTTTGTGCCAGAGGTAGCGGTTCACCGGCGGCTATCCGTAGTTGCAACTCCACCAAATCAAGGCCCAGCACCATCTCCGTTACAGGATGTTCTACCTGTAAGTGGGTATTCACTGCCAGAAAGTAAAATTCGCCATTCGGCTCCAAGAGAAACTCTACCGTACCTGCATTGCGATAGTCCAAGGCGGTAGCTACTTCTAGGGCGGTTTGGGTCATCTTCAGCCGTAACGCTTCATTTTTACCGAGGCCCGGTGCAGGCGATTCTTCCAATACCTTCTGATAGCGACGTTGCACCGAACATTCGCGCTCAAAAAGATGGCGACCCTGCCCGCGATGATCGAAAAGTAGCTGAAATTCGATGTGACGGGCGTTTGGAAGATATTTTTCCAGAAAGACAGCACTGCTACCGAAAGCACGTTGCGCCCGGCTCTGCGCTGTTTTTAGTGCCGCTTTCAACTTCTCCGGCGTTTCCACAAGGGTCATACCAATGCCACCACCACCGACATTAGGTTTGATTAGCAGCGGATAGCCAATCTCCTCAGCGGCTTTAAGGGTCGCTTCCGGGTCTTCCACTAGCCCTCTTGTCCCTGCCACCACCGAAACGCCTGCTTTACGCATAAGTTCGCGGGCAATTACTTTCTCGCCTATGGCCGCAATAGTTTGGGGTGCTGGTCCCACAAAAATAATACCTAGTTCGGCACAGCGAATCGCAAAAATCGGGTTCTCCGAAAGAAAACCGTAGCCTGGGTGAATTGCATCCACCTTGTTTTCGACGGCAGTATCCAACACCGCTTCGATATTTAGGTAAGATGCGTGTGGCTGAGCCAAGCCAATCAAGACCGCCTCATCCGCCTCATTGACAAAGGGTGCAAACATATCGGCATCGCTATGAACGGCGACAGTTTTTATTCCTAACCGACGGCAGGTACGGATAATCCGCCTTGCAATCTCACCCCGGTTGGCAATTAACACTTTCTTAAACAAAGCACTCTCCTTGTCGGTTTTGAACCTTGCCTTAGAGACTGGACACATTTACGCCTGCTGGCCTTCCAGTTAATGTTAGCAGGGTATCATCTCAAAATTCCGGGTTAGGGGCGTATTGCATACGCCCAATGTGAAACCAGCTTACGACCAGCCTGCGGCGGGTTTATGTGAACTGGTTCCAATAAACCCCTACATATTGAGAAGATAGCTTTCTTACACGCTTATGTTAGCAAGAAAATGGAAAATTAGCAATAGGAAGGTGAGACCGTCTGTTTGGTGAACTACCAACAAGAGGCAAAGGTTGTGCTAAAATAGAGGCGTAACCATAGAGCATCAGATTAGAGGAGCAGAAGGGAGAAAAATGTCAGAAGATATTGATTTTGAGGCAATGTTTGCACCGACTAAAAAGAAATCTTTATTCAACTTGGCTGTTTTGGGGGATGAGATTGCACCGGAGTTAGACGAACAACTCGATCATATGGAGCAGGAGGGGATCAGATTTCTGGAGGTACGTCGGATACGGGGTGAAAATATCCTAGATCTGACCAACACCGAATTGAATCGCGTAAGTACGATTTTAAAAGAACGGGGCATTAGCGTTTCATCGGTAGCCTCATCGGTTGGCAAGGTTTTGATTACCGAGCCTTTTGAGCCACAATTCGACCGCTTTAAACGGGCTTTAGAAGTAGCCGATTGGTTGGGAAGTTCTTATGTGCGGGTCTTTTCGTTTTATATGCCGCCCGAAGAAGGGGCTGCCGCTTATGAAAAATATCGCCCTGAAGTTATGCGCCGTATGACCGCGATGGCCCAAGAGACTACTCCTTGGGGTATGATTTTGCTCCATGAAAATGAAAAAGGACTTTACGGTGATACTGCCGCCCGGTGTGCCGACATTCTGGACACCGTCGGTTCTACTAATTTACGCGCCCTTTTCGATCCGGCCAACTTCGTGCATGTACGTAACAAGCCCTTTACCGACGCTTACCCCTTGTTAAGTGAGCAAATAACTTATCTGCATATCAAGGATGCTTACTTCTCCGACGATACCGTAACCATAGCCGGAGCAGGCGAGGCTGAAGTAGAGGAAGTTTTAAGGGCCTTGTGGCAAAATGGCTACCAAGGTTTTCTTTCGCTGGAACCACACTTAGAACACAATATAGAGTTTAGCAATTTAAGTCGTCCCGAACGGTTCCACGAAGCGGCCCGCGCCCTCAAAGCGATAGTGGCTCGCATCGAACAGGGAGAATAAGCCCTAGGTTCGGGGCTTTTAATCCAACCCTGTTTTGGTTCTTTTCAAATTGAATATGGCCTGCCTTGTTCGCCTCTGGCTAGTTCACTCCAAACACCAAAGGCGAACAGTGCCAATTCCCCCGCCCGTGAAGATGGGTAGCCACCGTAAAACCTATTATAAAGGTGTTCGGCAGTTTTTAGGAGCTTACTAAAGGTTTGAGGGCTTGATGCTTTGTAGCATCTGATTCTGTTTCTAACGTTTCTAATATGGTACTTACGCTATAAGGAGACAACTGATGAAAGAAAGAAGAGAAGCCAGCAGAAATACCTTGTTAGTACTACCAGTCTTATTGGTACTAGTTTTAAGTGGCTGTGGCGAGGCGACCACTACTCTTGTGCCTGCTGCGGTTACTACCTCGGCGGTGAGCAGTGTCACCACTGCCGCGATTACTACCTCTGCAGTGAGCAGTGTCACCACTGCTGCGGTTACTACCTCGGCGGTGAGCAGTGTTACCACTGCTGCGGTTACTACCTCGACGACTGCCACAAAACCTGCTATCGCCCCAACTACTACTGGCACTGCAATTGCCACTGCTCTCTCTCCTGTACCAGAAGTGCGGCACATAAACCCGGCTACTGGCACTCTTATTTCCAGCTTGGGAAAAGAACTGGAGGGTCAGTTAATTGCGGTGGGTAACGATCCCAAAGAGGTCGTTTGTGCCGATGTCAGAGTAGTGAAAGTGGCAGCCTACGAGTCCTTCACTTACATTAATACTCCCTACAAACCCAAGAATGGAGCTTTCCTTCTGGTGCTTTATGAGACAGCCAACTTGGGGAAAGCCCCATTAGGTGGTAGTTCAGGTTTTGGCCTCTTCAACGGGTCGGACAAGCGGGTTGATTTTGCTTCTGCTGCTCCTCCTATTGACAAATTACCAGACCTTACTTTAGCTTACAATCGGTCGGCGATCAACCCCGGTTTTGTAGCCCGCTCACTGGTAATCTACGATGTTCCCAAAGATGTAGCTGACCTCAAGCTTAAAGCCGATAACTCCACCAGTCGGAAACCTTCTTTGGAGAGCTTTAAGTTGAGCGGTGGTAAGGGGCCGGATAGTCAGGCCGGTTCAGACCTAGTGGGTAAAACTGGCAAAGATTTGATTAACCAGAAAGTCAGTTACAAGGTTACTCAGGCAGAGCGCCTCAGTGAAGTGAAAGCTAACGACGGCGTACTCGAAAAACCTGAAGGAGTATTCTTAGTGGTGGTATTTGAGGTGGACAATCAGAGTACTGGCGTACTGAGTTCACTATCGCAAAGACTGTATGACAGTGAGGGACAAAACTACTCCGTTACTGATAACCAGTATGTGACCCAAGCTTTGCAAAAGAAGTATAACGCCGATACGTTTACTGGAATAGCCGCAGGGCAAAAGGGTACTCGTATCTTGGTTTTCGAGGTGCTTAAAGAAGCCAAAGGCTTTGAGCTTAGGTAACCTGTTTTCTGAGGCAAGCTAAAGCCCAACCGGAAAGTTAGGCAGGCTGACTTTCCGGTTGGGCCACCAATGAGTCCTCCTGAAGACCAGTCTGCGTGTAAAGCCAGCTTGAATCGTTTCTAGCGGAGATAGCAGATGAAAGAAAGAAGAGAAGCCAGCAGAAATACCTTGTTAGTACTACCAGTCTTATTGGTACTGATTTTAAGTGCTTGTGGCGATGCGGCCACTACTCTTGTGCCTGCCGCTACTGCGGTCAGTAGTACCCCTGCTGCGTTTAGTAGTAGTGCCATTATTAGTAGGGTGGCTCCTACTAATAATGCTACCATCACGGCCTCTACCAAAGTGTTCCCTCCCGGTCCTTCTCCTTCGGCTGATCTTGCTACTCTACTTACGGCTTCTGCCAAAAACCCTACGCCTCTGCCTTTACCGGTGGTGGATGCAAGCCCCGCTACGGGCATCCCTATTCCCAACTTAGGAAAAGAACTGGAAGGCCAATTAATTGCCATCGGTTCAGACCCCAACGGCCCCATGTATCTTGATATTAGAATAGCAAAGGTGGTCGCCTACGAGTCTTTTACCTACCGCGATACTCTCGTCAAACCCACGCATGGGGCGTTCCTCGTGGTGGTTTACGATGTAGCTAACGTAGGGAAATACCCACCTGCTTTCGTAGGCTTTTTTGTCTCGGATGGAGCGGATAAGCGTATTGAGTTTGCCCAAACCACTATTCCTGACAAGAAACTACCGGACTTTAATCCGGCTTACCAAGGCACGAGGGCGCTTAACCCCAACCCCGGCTTTGTAGGCCACATATTATCAGTCTACGATGTTTCCAAGGATATAGCTGGCCTCAAGTTAAAAGCTAATGACTACTATGGCTTTGAGTATAGTCGACCTTTGCGGAAACCTTCTTTGGAGAGTTTTAAGCTGAGCGGAGGTAAGGAACCGGATAGTCAGGCGGGTCAGGAATTGGTTGGTAAGACTGGAACGACACACAATGAGAATATTAGCTATAACTACAAGGTTACTCAAGTAGAACGTCTTACGAGTGAAGTAGAGACTAGCGAAGGGCTTATAAAATCCGACGGCGTATTCTTAGTGTTAATATTTGAAGTGGAATATCAAGAATTGACTCCAACCAACTTATCTAAGACACCGCTTGACAACTTTGGGCGAATTATAATTGACAATCAGGGACGTAGCTATTACTCCACCGATAACCAAGCGGTAATTCAAGCTTTGGAGAAAAAATACAACACGGCTACTTATAGCCTAGGTGCCGGGCAGAAAGGTACGCTTATCCAAGTCTTCGAGGTAATTAAGGAAGCTACAGGTTTTTATATCCTTTCGGCTAAATAGCTAACGGGGAATTTTTTCTAAAAATTTCCCCTAAAACCTATTGACAAAGTGAAGGTAATCCTGTATTATACATACAGCTAACCAAACGAAACTCATTACGAAGGGTTAGCCTAAAACCTTTGTAAGAGGGATTTCTAATCCCGATAGGTGTAATGTGAGGAATAAGATGCTAACTACAGGGCTAATCCTCCACCTCCGGTTTGAAGGACGTAGCGAGGAGCTAAACTTGGACGCACTCAACCTTAGTCGCGATTCGAGCGATGAGCAGATCAAGCAAGCGGTAGCCACCCACTTTGACCGCCCGGCCCGGAATTTCGAGAATTATGTAGTTGTTCGCAACCACGAAGCGATTATTGTCCGGCCCGAAGCTATCTATGGGTAAATCCGGCCCAATTATTATTTGGAAATTTTGCCCCGTACCCTAACAGGCAGAGCTTACATGCGCTGATATCGCCCAGGCTGAAGGTTCGATTCCTTTCATCCCGATCCTTACCGGGATGTAGCTCAATGGTAGAGCGGGAACAATAGCTCTTTCGACTTGTACGGGGCAAACTTTTATTCTAATTACCCAAACATTTATTCTTAATTTAATTGAATAGCAAATCGGGATTAGAAATCCCTCCTACAGGTCTTCTGGACTAATCTGAAACCCAAACTTGTACACTGCTACTTTAGTAGTGGTGTACTCCAACAAAGGGGTGAAACCTATGACTAACTTGATGAACAACAACGAGCGCGATGTACGTGTACAATTGCTTAACTCCTTTTTGACCACTCCACACCGCAAGCTGGAGGAACTAGCCCCGCTCCACAAAGATGCCCTAGAGCGTGACCCGCTCTTCTACAGCCGTTTGGCACTGTGGTACATTGAGAAGGGCGAGGTTCGCGACCATAAGGTGCTTTTTATAGCCCACCTAATTACCTGCGACTTTGAGGAGTTCCGCGAGGCTGGCTGGGTTCTGCTACAGGGCATGGCTCCTTTCGAGGTAGCCCGTATCCTCGACCACACCAAGCAGGTGATCGGTAAAACTCCGCGTATTTTGAAGAGTGCGATTGCCCACTACCTGAAGACACGCGAGCGCAATCCTAAGCAGTTTGACGGGGCAGCCCTACGCGCCCGCAACGATTTGAAGCACCTCTACGCCAGCTTGCGTTTGAAACCGGGCGAGCGGGCGCAAGCAATTCTCTTTAACGAGCAACCGCCAGAGGATAGCCCCTTGGCGGCCCTCAAGCGATTGGCTAAGGCGGAGAGTTCGGAGGAGCAGGCCCAGATTATTCTGGAGAACAAAATTCCATACACTACGGTCATTGGTGCGCTCAAGCAGGTTACGCCTGCCGTGTTGGTGGCACTAATCGAGTCTATGTCGCCACAGGAGGTTATCAACAACTTGTCCGCCCTCAAGCGCCGGGGTGCAATGGGCCACCAAGAGGTGAAGGCACTGATTGACCAGAAGCTAAAAGCCGCCGCGACTGACACTCGCGTCTCTACGATGAAGACCAAGAAGGCTATGGCGGTGGCTGGACTGGACGCAGAGACTGAGCAGATCCTGACTGATGTTACCAACCAGCGGGTGGCGGATAAGGTGGAGATTAAGCGTCCTACCGCGCTCTTTGTAGACAAGTCCGGCTCTATGAGCGAGGCCATTAAGGTAGCAAAACAATTGGCCGCTTTGGTTAGTGCGGTGGTTACGGCAGAGTTTCGGGTCTATGCTTTCGACACGGCGGCCTTTGAGATTAAGTCCGGGATTAAGGGCAACAAACGCCCCACTCTGAGCGATTGGGAGAAGGCGTTTGAGCTTATCAAGGCCGACGGTGGTACTAGCATCGGTGCGCCACTAGCGAAGATGATTAAGGACAAAGTGTATGTCGAGCAGATCATTATCGTGACGGACGAAGGCGAAAACACCGCCCCGCTCTTCCGCAACGCTTGGAAGGAGTACGGAGAAGCGTTGAAGTCGGCTCCTAGTGTCATAATCGTGCAGGTGAGTGGCTCTTACCAGCCTTTCGTCAACGGCTTGAAAGAGCAGGGTATTGAAGTAACCCGCTACGAGTTCAAAGGCGACTACTACAGTCTGCCAAACCTACTACCGCTATTGGCAATGCCTAGCAAAGCCGAGTTGGTAGACTTGATTATGCAGCGCGAATTACCTTGCCGCTCACAGTCAACTGACGGAGCGGCATCCAACATCTAATCGCTCACAGTCAACTGGCGGAGCGGCATCCAGCAATTTAAGGTTGGGTAAACCGCTCCGTCGGTGGGTTAGTCAAGGAGGAATCGGGTATGACCAAACAGATAGATGCTCGCGCCTTGGTTGCCCGCTTGAACAGGGAGGGCGCAGCATTACAAGAGCGCGAGATTGTAGCACCCCTGCTATTGGGAGGCAAAATACGCACTCGACATAACGGGCTAGTCTACCAGTTCAAGCCAAAAGGCAATTTTACCGGGTGGGGTCGCTTCCACCCGTTAAACGAACGCGAGGCCGAAGTGTTGGGCGAAGCTTTACCTTGGCAGCGGGCCGCTTATCTGGAACTTTTTCCAGCCCTACGGGTTATTTTGCTTTGGCCGTTTAGTGGCTCGGTCGGAGGAAGAGAGCCACCATCAGCTAATTCGGACAAAAATCGGCTTTCCAAAGCGGGGGTCTGGTTGGCACTGCCCTTCAATGAAAGCGATGCCCAACAGCGTTTTGGCTTGAGTGGCACGGAACTAGTACCAATCTTTCTTTGTGATCCGCTAGGTGGGGCGCAAGCTTTTGAGCGAATAGTAGCCCGTGTAGACGGCAAAACGCTCTGGTTCGATAGTCCAGATGTGTTGGCTGACCCAATTCATGCCGAATGGTTGCGCGAAGCAGCCGCACAGTCCGAACTAACCGAGAAGTTTTTGCCCGGTTTGGCTGGCTCCGAGCGGTTAGCCCTGATCTTTTGGCAGATTCACCAGTTGGAAGTCCAAGAAAGCGCGATCCAGCCACACCTGCCAACCGCACAGAATCAGACCACCTCCCGGCGAAGTCAGCGTGAACAACAGATTTGGCTCCGCCAACAAGCCGAACACAATCGCCTCGAACAGCAGTTGCAACATGCCCTAGCAAAAGCCGATGCTACACTACACAGCTATAGTGAGACCCTCAACCCGGATGGCACATCGGGCCACCTAGTAGTAGAGTGGAGCGAACAAGGACAAACCTACCGCTACCGTTCGGTAATTGACCGCAACTTGGCAGTAGTCTCCAGTGGCATCTGCCTCAGTGGACGCGATCAGGATTTTGATCTGACCAGCTTAGTAAATGTAATGACCAACTCGGAGGCCGATTAATCCCAATACCCTTCAAAATGTAAGAGGGATTTCTAATCCCGATATGCTACTCCCGATAAGGAGTTTTGAACATGGCTCAGCCAAACCTTAACCCAAACAGCCCCTTCTTCCATGAGGAGCGTCACTCTAGTCTCGCATTGTTTGCGGGGAAGCCGATTACGATTTGTGGAGTTGGGGCATTAGGAGGCAATCTAGCGGAAACGTTGGCCCGGATGGGTTTTACTAACCTGAAACTGGTAGATAGAGACCGGGTGGAACTGCGTAACCTCTCCACACAGCCCTATAGCCGGGCTGAAATTGGTTCGCCCAAGGCTCGCGCTTTGGCAAATATGCTCTACCGGGCAGTACAAGCCAAACTTGAGCCAGTGGTGGTTGAATTGGCGGAGGCCAATGCTGTCCCCCTACTCAAAGAGAGTGCGCTAGTAGTAGATGCCCTCGATAATCGGGCAGGTCGGTCAGCAGTAAGTAGCGTCGCGCAAAGTTTGGAACTACCCTGCTTGCATATAGGCTTTAGTGCGGATGGCTTGTATGGTAGTGGCCTGTGGGAACCGGGCTACAAAATACCGCAGGATACCCAAGGGGATCCTTGTGACTATCCTCTCACTCGTCCACTGGCGTTAACAATGGCGGCTCTAGCGGCTCGCATTATAAGCCAATTCTTCACCAACGGGCAAAAAACCGAATTTGAGCTAACTTGGAACGACCTCAAAATAAACTACTACCCTCATGAATAAGTACCACCTATCGTTTGCAAGCCACTAATTACCTGCCGCTATTTTGTTGGGTTAGCGGCAGGGGTGATATTGAGTGAGCCACCGGTGTTGATACGGGTACTCGGCGTAACTTCAGATATTCGCAAAGTTGAGCCGCCTAAGTTATTAAAGATAACGACAATTGAGTCGCCAGCCTTCAATTGCTGAGCCGCATTAGGAGAGAGCGCAACAAAGAGCGCGACGGTATTGGCATCTAGGGGGCCGAAGATAGTAATAGCTGCGCCTATTGCTTCGGTACCATTGCCCTTCTGATAGCCTGCTATTTTGCCAGCTAAATTAACACCGCTTTGTGGCGGAATTTCCTGTTCCCCCGATTTGGTAAATCCAGCCGTTTTCATTTGCCCATCGTAGTAACCAAGTACCTGAGTGGCACTACTGCTAGTATTGAAAACCGCGTATTTAACCGTAGAACTACCTAATCCAGTAATACCTTGGCTTAGAGCTTGTTCGATAGTACTCCCCAAGCTTAGCGGTTTTAGTTCACTGTAAATAGGTAGCCCTAAGTTACCCGCCGACGCAGTAGTAATACCCTTGGTAGCAGTGATCGTGGCAATAGCCGTCGTATTTGACCCACCAATAGTAGTAGTAATCGTCGTTCCGATGGTAAGCGTAATAGCGGGAGCGTTAGTTGTAGCCACTGTGGTAGCGGGAGCGTTAGTTGTGGGGCCAGTGGTAACAGGAGCGGCCTCACCGCAAGCCGCTAAGACCTGAAGACAAAGGCTCAGCAAAAATAATACGCTCAAAAGCCGTTTCATCAAAAATTCTCCTTCTCCCAATTTTCCTGTAGTTGTAAGCTAACCACATTTTGCTGAATTTGAGCTATATTCTACCACTTTTGAATTGATTGAGGATGTGTTTACCATAAGTCTGAAGAGTTACCGGAACGCTAAGGGTTTGTTGAATCACCCGCAATCGCGTATAATAAATAAACTTTTCCAAGAACTGATCCCGACGAATTTCTATATATCTATCAGGGTCTATCGGTTGGAGATCATTGAAATCTGCAAGAAGTACCTAGGATTGCACAGCAAACTGTTTAGCGAGATGTCAGTTTAGCATCTCTAAATTTTATTTAATAAGGATAGTATCTTGAAGCTAAAAGAGCGTAAGAACCTTTTGCTATGTCTAGTTTTACCTGTTATCACAATTTTATTGGTTGGCTGTGATGGAGGGGCAACTGCCACTCTATCTTCTGCGGTCACTACGATTGCTCCAGTGACTAAACAGACCACCACTACTTCGGTTATGACTGGCACTACCCAAGTAACCACTACTTCGGCTGTGACTGGCACTACCCAAGTAACCACTACTTCGGCTGTGACTGGCACTACCCAAGTAACCACTGCTCCAGTTATGACTGGAACTACCACCCCGATAATAGGTGGAGTAGCACCGACCCTAGTAGCTACTAGTGGCCTCACTATGAAAGAGGCATATACTTTAGTAGAATCACAAATCAAGGCTTGGCAAACCGATCAGCTCCTCTTCTCGATTTTCAATAGTATGGATACGGATAGTGGGGTGGGTATAGACTCGGAGGGGCGTTCGGTGGAGTGGAATTTTCAGGCCATCTCGCCCAAGCTTAACAAAAGGGCCACGTGGCTGGTAAAATCCAGTAGTAATAGTAAGCCCAGCGTAACTAAAACCGGGGAAGAAGATTTGACTCCTGCAGATACTACCTCTACCCTTGCCTTACCACCGGTCAATAGTCTGATTGATAGTAACCAATTGATGACTATTGCCCGCCAAAACGGGGGTGATAAGAGTGATACTCCGGTAGGTTTTTATTTAATGCAACCAATTAAAACGGGCGATCCTTTGGCGGTGGATTTAGTCTTCTACAAGGGAAACGATGTTGTACGACTGCGAATTGATATGCAGAGTGGCAAGCTCGTGCAAAACGATAAAGGATAATTAAACTATGCGCCTTTCACATCTTTTCGGTTCTACCCTCCGGGCTGCACCGGCAGAAGCCGAAATTACTAGTCACAAATTACTCCTACGAGCCGGGTTTATTCGACCACTCGCCGCCGGAATCTATACCTTGATGCCCCTTGGTTTTAAGGTGGCCCAAAAAATTGAGCAGGTGGTGCGCGAGGAGATGGACGCGCTAGAGGGGCAAGAGATGTCTATGCCAGTCATACACCCGGCAGAATTGTGGCAACAAACCGGACGCTGGTACGATATTGGGCCAGAAATGGGACGCTTCAAAGACCGGGCCGGACGCGATATGGTTCTGGCTATGACCCATGAAGAGGTCATTGCTGACCTTTGCCACCGCGAAATCCAGTCTTACAAGCAGTTGCCGATGATGGTCTACCATTTTCAGACCAAATTTCGGGATGAGGCCCGGCCCCGCGCTGGCCTAATTCGAGTGCGCGAGTTTGTAATGAAAGATGCCTACTCGATGCACTCCAACGAAGCCGACCTAGATCGGTTTTACCCGTTTATGTATGATGCTTACCTGAAAATCTTTGAGCGCGTCTCCTTGCCTGTTGTTGCGGTAAAATCGGATGTAGGCATGATGGGCGGACGAGAGGCACATGAGTTTATGTGGCTCAATCCTATTGGGGAAGATAGTATTGTAATCTGCTCAGCTAAAGATTATACCGCTAACCGACAAGTCGCCCTCTTTCGCAAAGAGGAACCGGAAAAAGTGGCCCCTTTGCCACTAGAAGAGGTGGCAACCCCTGAAACTAAAACCATTGCAGCATTGGCCGAACTATTACAGATTGAGTCAAAAGAGACTGGCAAGGCCATTTTTTACTATAGCCCCGATCTAAAAAAGGTAATCTTTGCGGTAGTACGCGGTGATATGGAGGTAAATGAAACTAAGCTTGTAAACTTGATCGGCGCACTCGAAATCCGACCTGCTACCCTAGAAGAGATTGCCACTATCGGGGCTGTACCGGGCTATGCTAGTCCTATTGGGATAAAAGAGGCTCTTGTGGTAGTAGACGACTTGGCGGCAATCAGCCCTAATCTAGTAATGGGTGCAAACCGTGAGGGCTACCATCTCAAGAATGTAAATTATGGCCGGGACTACTCCGCCGATAAAGTTGGAGATATTGTGGCAGCGCAGGTGGGCGATGGCTGCCCTAACTGTGGGAAACCCCTACTAATTGAGCGTGGGGTAGAGATGGGCAATATCTTTAAGTTGGGTACAAAATACACTAAAGCACTTGGGGCAAATTTTCTGGATAAAGAGGGTATAGAACATCCGGTTATTATGGCCTCCTACGGTATTGGAGTTGGACGAATGTTGGCTGCCTTGGTGGAAGCTTATAACGATGAGAACGGTATCAAATGGCCTTGGGCTGTCGCACCGCTACCCGTTCATTTGGTCTCCCTGGCTCGTGACGCTACCCAAACCGAACAAGCCGAAAAGCTTTACCAAGCTTTAAGGGCGGTGGGAATTGAGGCTCTCTTTGATGACCGCGAAGCAGCACCGGGGGTCAAGTTCAAAGATGCCGATTTGATCGGTTTACCTTTACGCTTGACTATTAGCCCCCGTAGCTTGGAACAGCATACGGTAGAATGGAAATATCGAGAAGGTGGTGCTGCCGAAAATGTTCCATTGGATGAAGTCGTCGCGCGAGTAGCTCAAGTCGTCAAGGAAAAGACTGGTTCTAAGCTCTAAAAAATATAGTCTGGAGAGATGAAGGGAGTAACTATGGGTGGATTAGATTTTGGGGCATTGCTAGATTTGGTAAACGGTATTATTGAGGCCACCAAACCAAAAGATGAGGGTGAAGGCCAAGGGAGCCTGCAAATTGATTACAAAAAAATAGGCTTGGTGCTACTCACCTTTGCCGGGAAGCAAGGCATGAGTTGGTTCCTGACCAATCGCCGTCAGAAAAAAGAGGCCCGCCTGCTCGCTAGGGGTATTCGACCAGATTCTCGACGTAAAAAGAGAGGTGGCAAGCTTCTGCGTGGTTTGGTAGTTAGTAGCGGTCTTGGTTTAGTGGGCTATTTGTTAGTGATGAAGCCAGAGGAGCGCGAGATCCTTTTTAAGAACATTAATAAGGTTGTGGACGAAACCCTAAGCCTAGTTAATGAGGTACAAGGTAAACCTTATAGCAACAATTACGAAAAAAACGGCTAAAACCAGCCGTAGTTGTCTTTACCGTTTCGTAACCCTTTAAATCTTAAGCCTAAATTATCCACTTCGTTGTGATTGTACAAATGTAACATTGGTATGATAACATGGTTCTAACTTATGGACTTAATCAATTTGTTATGAAGTGTGGCGGGGTTTTCGATTTCTTAGTTTATCCAAGGATTTGGGACTTATTTTCAAACTCTGAATAAAGCTCCAAGTAACTATCTGGCCTCCCGTTATCGCCATAACCGGGGATGTTAGGTGTAATTTTTTTCAGCCATGTCCAACCAGTTCCCCATCCAAACTAGAACTGACCAAAAGGAGCAGCACGATGGTTATAACACCTGTGTCCACAGAGGAGGCTTCTAGGCTAAGCATTTTGCGTAGTCTTGATTTTATTGACATCATCCCAGAGGAACGATTTGAGCGGCTCACGCGCCTAGCAACTCGCCACTTTTCAGTTCCCCTTGCCCTTGTCTCCTTAATTGAGGTCAAGCGTCAAAGATTTAAGTCCAGTCAACGGCTAGATTTAAATGATCTTAAATGTGCTACTGCTCTTTGTGCTTACACCATATTTGACGAAGAGACTCTAGCCTTTCCAGATCTTCAGGAAGACCCTCGCTTGGTTAACAATCCACTAGTCAAGCATTCTCATATTCGGTTTTTTGCCGGTCATCCCATTCATGGGTTAGATGGCAGCAGGATAGCCACTTTCTGTATTATGGATTGGCAACCCCGGCAATTAAGCGAAGCTGAAATAACCGACCTGAAAGATTTTGCACTTCTAGTAGAGCAAGAGCTACATAAGTCAACTCCCACGCAGAAAAAATTACCAACTAACAACCATAATGAAGAAGAATTTAAGGCTCTACTCGAAAGTGCTACCGATATAATCGCCCGTTTTGACCGGGAGGGCCGCTATCTCTATGTTAATCAGGCTATTGAAAAGCTCATCGGTCTGCCACCTGCTCAACTAATCGGTAAAACTCCACACGAAGGAACCGGAGTGCCTACCTCTGTAGACCAGCGCTGGAAAAATAGAGTAGCGCAGGTTTTTGAAGTCGGCCAAGAATCAGTTTTTGATCTTAAATATAG
The DNA here is from genome assembly GCA_013390945.1 of Candidatus Chloroheliaceae bacterium. Classification (GTDB taxonomy): domain Bacteria; phylum Chloroflexota; class Chloroflexia; order Chloroheliales; family Chloroheliaceae; genus L227-5C. The sequence continues at coordinate 3,343 of JACAUC010000071.1, read as the reverse complement.
CACTTCGAATAATATAGCAAAATCGTACCATATTCGACTGATACCAGAATTTGCTAAGGATGGTACAGTCGAATCAGTTTTTGCTATTCGCCGTGACCTCGTAGATGTTAGGCAATTGGAGGCTGCTCTTTGGGCTTCCCAAGCTCAAGTTACCGATCTTCGGGAGAGTATTACGGATGCCTTCTTGGTCCTGAATTACCAAGGTGAATTTACCTATGTCAATCGGGAAGCGGCAGGAATAATAGAGCGTGAGGCTGACGAATTGTTGGGCAAAAAGATCTGGGAGGAATTTCCAGAAGCAAAAGAGTTAACGCTTTACCAAAACTATCGGCAAGCTAGACCTTACCACCTTACGGCTCATTCCGAGGAATTTCTGGCTTCGTCCGGTCGCTGGTTTGAAGTGCATACTCACCCCTCTAGTGAAGGAGTGTTGGTCTATTTTAGAGATATAAGCCAACGCAAGCAATTGGAAGAAGCTCTTCACCGGAATGAGGAACAACTTCGCCAGGCACTTAAAATGGAAGCGGTGGGCCGATTAGCGGGTGGTATTGCCCATGACTTTAATAATTTGTTGACGGTTATCACCAGCTATAGTGATCTTATTCTGGATGGTCTGAATGAATACGATCCACTCTTCCTAGACCTAACGGAGATCAAAGATGCTGCCGTTCGTGCTACTGGTCTAACCCGACAGTTGCTGGCTTTCAGCCGCCGCCAAGTATTGCAAACCAGAGTGCTGGATTTGAATGAGGTGCTGAGCGAAATGAAAAAATTGCTCCGACGGCTAATTGGTGAGAATATTGAGCTTATAACCACTCCTGCTCCCCGGTTAGGCCGAATCAAATCTGATTCAGGCCAGATTGAGCAGGTGATTGTCAATTTGGCGATTAACGCTAGGGATGCTATGCCTAACGGTGGCACACTTTTGCTTGAAACCGCTAATGTTAGGATAGTTCAAGAATATAGCACCCAACACCCCGAAGTTCCACTTGGAAACTATGTGGTGCTATCGGTTAGTGATAATGGCTGTGGAATGGATGAGACCATTTGTTCCCATCTGTTTGAACCTTTCTTCACCACCAAGGAGCCGGGACGTGGCACCGGGCTGGGTCTTTCTACGGTCTATGGTATAGTTAAACGGAGTGGTGGCTATATTGAAGTCTCTAGTAAAGTAAATCAGGGTACTTGTTTCAAAGTTTATCTGCCCCAAGTGGAAGAGTTCGAGGATATTTTCAAACCGGGGGTAACTTTGACTAATAATCTGCCTTCTGGCTCGGAGACGATTTTATTAGTAGAAGATGATGAAGCGGTACGCGCTTTAGCCAGCAAAGTCTTACATAAGTGTGGCTATAATGTGTTGGAGGCCCAAAACGGAGATGAGGCGCAACTATTGTGTAAGCGTTACCGAGGTAATATTCACCTCTTGCTAACCGATATTGTAATGCCACGCATGAATGGTCAGGAAGTGGCCTTGCAACTGGCTCCTTTGCAACCTCAAATGAAAGTGCTTTATATCTCCGGTTATAATAATCAAACCATCGTAGATCAGACCTTATTAGAGGAGAATGGCACTTTTCTCCAAAAACCGTTTACACCGTTAGAATTAACGCGAAAAGTGCGCGAGGTAATCACTTCCATAGTCCAAGCTACCACAACTTAACAATTTTAGGTATCATCTCAAAATGTTTGAGATGATACAATTTTAGTATCTTCCCAATAGGTAGGGGTTTATTGAATAAACCCGCCGCGCTTTGGGCGTATGCAATACACCCCTACCACGAAATTTTGAGATGATACAATTTTATTGTATGGTGATTAGCGTTTTTGCAAGATGTAAAGTTTTTGCAGACCATAATCCCCAAATTGGGGTAAATTAGCACTAAGGCGATGATACCACGAGCGATAATTGCGCCGCCCCGAACGGACAAAGAGCGGATAGAGTACCCAAGTCAAGACATAGTAAGTGCTACTGAAGCGTTTGATCTTTTTTAGCTCAAAATAAGGTTCGGCAAACGAGAACAATTCTTTTTCGTCTAAATAACAATTATGCCAAAGCGGTGTCATCGTTTGCAGGCCCAACCGCTGGCGTAGTTGGTTAAGGTGGTTAGCACTTTGTACCGATACCTCTGAGATCAAGAAAAGACCTCCCGGCTTGAGTACCCGATAAGCTTCTAGCAGAGCAGCCTTCTGGTGGTCGGTGTTACCTAAGTTTATCATACAACGCTTAGTAATGACCTTATCAAAACTGGCCGTGGGGAAATCTAAATTGAGAAAATTGCCTACTCGAAAAAGGACTGAGCCTTTAAGCGGTCCGGCCCGGTTCAAGTTCAGGTTAGCGTGTTCAATCATACTGGGTGCATAGTCTACCCCGGTAATCCTGACGGCCTTCATTCGTGCCAATTGTAAAGTGGTGTAGCCATTGGCACAACCTGCATCCAGCACCCGTTCTCCCTCACTAATAAACGAGGCCAGAATAATGCCTTCGCGGTGAAGCATAGTTTCGTCCACCCAACTAACACTTGGTGAAAGGCCATATTTACGGCCCCTTTGTTCCCAGTGCTGGCGAATCGGTTCTAGGTCGCCGGGTAGATTACCAGAAGCCGAACGGCTTGGAGTAAGGTTTGGAAGAAGGTCTGACTGGTCTTCTGGTTCGGGCCGATTAGGAGTTCGACCCCCATCCGGTGAACCATACAAGGATACATCCACTTGAATATCGTTACTACTCATTATCTATTTTTCTTAAACAAGCTCCGCTGAAAAGATATGCCGTACCATTATACCCATTATACATGGTCTTTACATTATACCAGATTGCATTCTGATAGGTGTAGTACAAAGGAAATTAAAATGCTTTTGTAAAGAGCGGTAACTTAACATAATTAGCCAGAAAGGTATCTTCTCAATATTTCGGGGAGAGAATAACCGGAGAGTAACCCGCCTAGGGAGTGTAACAAAGCCCGCCTCTTTTGCGTAGATCTTTTGAAGTTGGATAATGGTTAGGAAAAAGAGGATAGTCATCAATGTCTTATCTAGGAAATTTTATAAATCTACTTTTTGAAGTACTTAAATGGGCGATTATCGGCAGAATATTGATTTCATGGATAGACCCACAACAGAATTGGGCTATTTCCAAGTTATTGCACGATTGGACGGAGTGGTTGCTGGCTCCCGTACGCAAAATCTTACCTTCTTTCGGTATGATAGATTTGTCCCCCTTGGTTGTAATACTATTATTACAGTTTCTGCAACAATTATTTCATTTTTAATCTAAGAGGTCTGATGAGAAATAACTTACAGTCCACAAAGATTGTGGAAGTAGTAAGTGGGCCTAGGAAATTTGATA
>JACAUC010000070.1 GCA_013390945.1 Candidatus Chloroheliaceae bacterium | reverse complement strand
TGCCCTAATTCTAAAGCCCGACGCTTATAAGTTTGTATCGCTCGCACATAGCTATATCAAACCAATCAACTATAGCACAAATAACCAAATTATCTTAAAAATACTAACTGTATAGCAAATTTGACTAATTCTTAAACATCCTCATTATCTGTCTCTTTGCCGCCTTTTATTACCTTTAGCCCTTGTGCTTCGGCCTGTTCGCGGCGGGTACGCGAGTTAGTAGGAGCCTCTGTAATGGTGCGGCGAGGTGGAGTAGCCGGACCGGATGGTGTGGTACCGAGTAGTGGAAAGAAACTGAGGTCTGCTACAGGTGGAATTAGGTTGGCACCGGAGGCTCGGCGATAAAATTCCAATAAGCCGCGCAGATGGTTGCTATTGATTTCGTGGCGTTGGGCGGCATAATGATCGCTTAGAGCTTGCGCCAGCAGACCAGTACGTTTTTCGACTTGAGCGGTTAGGGTAGCCATCTGTTCTTTGGAACTTTGCAAAGCACTTCTAAACATCTGAATGGTGGCTCGCGTTACTTGAGTAGCTTCTGGTTCTTGCTCCGTCCATTCCCGACGTACCCCCAAAAGTAGCAGTGGTAGAGGTAGCTCGTAGAGCAACCACCAAGCTTTTGATAAGTCCTCTACAAAATAGCCTTTTCCTTTGGCTGGCCCGACGGCCCTTATGCCAGTTTCTCCGCCAAGAATACAAATATCACTTTCACTCCGCAAAGCATCGAGGGCTGCTATATCGTTGGCGACGTTCTGGAATTGGGCCTCGATACTATAGAAGTTGCGCCCAATCAGCTTGAGAATGACTTCACCGATAGCCGAACCGGGAGGCACTGCTACTTTAGGCTTCTCATATTTATCCATACGTTTATTACTTATTAGGAAAAGGGCATCCGAAGCCAAGTCCGAGGCCCGTACCGGGTAGGGCATCAGGTATAACTCGGCTTGGTTTTGGGCATAAGTGAGGGGACTAATCGGTGCAATATCCAGTTCCCCGGCCAACAAACGGGCCTCTAACTCATTTAGTGTTCCGTTAGAAGTAACCAAACCGGGAGGCGTAGCAACCCAACCTGCCTCTAGCGGGAAGAAGAGCGGAGCCAGATCCAAATCAGTGGTGACACCCAATCGCACCATTATTTATTTCCACCTTGTCAAAATATTCTCACGTTCAAAAATTTTCAAAGCGAGTTGATAAAGTACTATATCCAACACCAACCCACTTACCATGCCCCCTAAACACCAGAGCCAATTAATCTTAATAAAGCCAAAAGCCAATCCTAACACTAGAATTAGTATCGGTATAACCATTAAGCTACCCGTTTGCTGGGCGGCCCGGGCATCTCTGGCCCGTGAGGAGAGCATAATTCCGGCGAGGGCTGTCATTATTGCCAGCAGTGGTGTCCAACTAAGAACCGTAAAGACCCAAACCCCTACATCAATTGTTTTTAATACCTCTTCACTAAGAACCAGTCGTATAATAAATAGCAGCGCAATAAAAGAACCCCAGCAAAGCAGAACGGTGGGTACTACCGCCGAAAGTGCTTTACCTGTAAGTAGTTCACTGGTCTTAATCGGTGTCACTAGGAGTGGCTCAAGGCTCTTCTTCTCTTTTTCACCTACCACACTATAGGAGGCAATTGTCATTGGTAAAACCATTGGCACGGGTAAAAAGAAACTGAGACATATAACTACAATTGATCCTAAAATCTCAGCCGTGCTACCTCCTGCGATTCCCCCACCTTCGCTGGTAATGCCGTTGGCAATCGAAGTGCTGTTAATAACCCCATTGACCGCAATACTAAAAAAGATAATTGCGGCTACAGGCAAACCGACCATCAATATGGGGAAAAGTGCCATCGTTTGAAAGAAGGTACGATTTAGCCTTAATTCCAGCATCTCACGACCAAATATCGCCAAAATTCGAGACATCTTTTTTAGAATGACTCCTTTAATTTAGAGGGACTTCTACTCGGATTAAAGTGCCACCCTTGTTAGCACTTTCAATACTTACCGTACCACCCAACAAGCGACCCCTTTCGATCATACCGACTAGACCGAAATGGCCTAGTTTTTCCATCACACTCATCACACTCTCTTCCTTTCTACTATTATCGGGGTGAGAAAGGCTCACGTCAAGTAGATTCTCCGTTCCATTCCAACTTTGTTCAAATTGAAGCTTTCTCTCGGTCAGTCCTTTACCCCAATCCTGCACTTCTAAGGAGACCTTTTGAGGGTCACGTCTTAGGCGTACCGCTATTTTGGTGGTTTTGGCGTGTTTACGTGCATTGGTCAGGGCTTCTTGGGCAATTCTAAAGAGGTTATCCTCTAAGGCCGGAGCTAATTCCGAATGGCCCGGCTCTCCGAAATTACCATCCACTTGAAAAGTTGTCTCCCAATGTTCCTCTTTTGCCAAATCGGTCAAATAGTCCCGCAAGGCCGGGACGAGACCAAAGCGGTCAAGAACATCGGGCCTTAGTCCTGCCACTAATTTACGAATCTCCACCTGTGCTTCTTGGAGAGCTTGCCTTGCTCGACCAAAGGCAGGTGCTTTGATCGCAGCAGGAACTTGAATTTCGGCCAATTCTAGCATCTGGTGAGCGAAGGTGAGCCTTTGGGCCAAGCCATCGTGCAACTCGATAGATAGACGACGGCGTTCTTCTTCTTGGGCTTTCAGTAATTTGGAAAGGAAAATATCTAACCTTACCCTTTTATCGGCTAGGTCACTGTAGAGTTGGGCATTTTTGAAAGCCGCCGCTGCCTGATTTGCTAGGGCTTGTGCGACGGTCAAATCCTTTTCCAGTTGGGCATAAAGCCCACCAAGCAGTAGCACCCCTAAAACCTCATCTCCTACCAGCAAGGGAATACCAAGTATGGTAGCCTGACTCTCGCCAAAGATGGGTTTTTGTTCCGAAAACTGGTTCTCCGCTAGAGGCTGATTCGACTCCTTTAGGCTATCAAGCAATACCGGACTACACTTTTCTACGACTTGCTCCAGTATCCGGCCAATCTGAGTCTCTTCTAACTCGATTGGTTCTAACTCTGGCTTGCGACTACGCTTCCCGGTGAGAGTACGTTCCCCGTTAGCACCAAAGAGGTAAAGCTTTAGCCATTTGGCCCCGGTCAACTCCAGCGCAGCATCTAGCGCGATGGCACTGATTTGAGCTTGGCTTTGATAGTCCATCAACTTTAACCCCTCCGTACTCAGTTTAGAGAGTCGGGCATTTGACTCGACTAGTGCCTCGCTTTTTTGGCGTTCGGTTTCATAAAGGGTTCGCAGTTCACAGGAGTAGGAATAAACCTGTGAGCGCAATTCTTTTACCCGTAGATTGAGCTGCTCAGGGTCTTGCCAAGGTTGGTAAGGTAGAAAAACTTGGAAAATTGTGCCATCTTTGGCATTAGAACTTACTTCCAAGCGACCTTTGAGCGAGTAGACTGCCTTGCGGACGATTGCCAAGCCTAACCCCAGTCCGCTATGGCTGCGAGTATTTGTATTTTCTACTTGGCTAAAAGCCTCAAAAATCATATTCAGTTTTTGAGGGGCGATAGTCACCCCTCCGTTGGCTACTACGAGGAGAAGTTGGCTAGGAGGATTTTCGGGTGGAAACTCCTCTTGGGTCTTGGCTATTACCTCTGCTCCGGCCTCGTCGAGCAACTTCAGTTGAATCTTAATCCAGCCCTCTGGCAGATTGAATTTGACGGCATTGTTAAGCAAGTGCATCAAAATTAGTTGGACACGGGTAGGCTCTAGGTTGGCGGCTGGTAAAATGGTTGGGAGTGTAGTCTCTACCTGCAAAGAATGTTGCTCAATTTGGCGGTCAAGGCGTTGTAACTCGTTGCGCGTTAGCCCGGCTAAATCGCGGTTCACACTATTGCCCTGTTGTACTGGTTCACTCCGAGCTAGATCCGTGAAATCGGTTAACTCTATTAGCAATTGGCTCAGATGTTGGCTCTGTTGTAGCACTACACCCAAAAATTCCGCCTCGGCCCCTTCCAAGCGTCCGTCTAGTAATTCGGACATAACCTCTAAGTAGCCATTGATTACGGTAACAGGAGTACGCAATTCATGGGTCAAGAGTTCTACAAAAGTGGTTTTTAATTCGTCTAACTCGCGCAACCGCCGTATGGCAACTTCTAACTCGTTCCGCCTTTCGCGCTCCTTATCATAGATCGTCTTTAGCTCTTGAGCATAGATCATCATTTGTTGCACAAGCGGGTTTTCTTCGGTCATTACAGCTATTCCTCTTATTTGAATTTGAAATTTTCAAGCTTTGAATTTGAACAAGAGCGTAACCGCTCTCACCCTTTGTAATCCAATTCCATAGTTGGTCTAACCTGATTATACCTAACCTACATAACAAATAAGATAACAAAACCTGGAAATTTTGAGGAAATAAAAAAGTGATGGAATTTGAGACCTCAAATTCCATCACTTTTTCTTTGGAAGAGAACCTATCTCACGTGAGCCAATTGTGCTTCATCCGCTATCTGGCTGAACTCAAGGCTAGTCTCGGAGAGTTCCTTGGTGTGAGGCAGGAAGAGCCAACAAAGTACTAATCCAGCAAACAGAACTACCGCTAACAACATTACAAGATCCATCTTAAAACTCCTTTTTCAAAATCTATCTAGTTAGTCTCAAAACATCTAAATCTTGCTAGAGGGTTATGCAATAACCCCCTACCGCTTGATGGTGATAATCTTAAATCTCACTCGTAAGCCTTCTCACCATGTTGGCTCACATCGAGACCCAACGCCTCTTGTTTGTTACCCACACGTAGCCCTACCACTGCATTAATTACCTTGAGAAGGATAAAGGTAACAATTCCCGAATAACCTACTGCGACTACTACAGCGATAAGCTGTTTCCAAATCAGGTCGTAGCCCCCATAGAATACGCCATCTGCACCCGCAGCGTTGACCGCTTTGGTGGCGAAGAGGCCAGTTGCAATTGCCCCCCACATACCACCTACTCCGTGTACTGCCCAAACATCGAGGGCATCATCAAAGCCCAACTTGTTCTTTAGCAATACCGCTCCGTAGCAGAGTGCCCCTGCCCCAAAACCGATTACCAACGCGCCCGAAGTATTCACATAACCGGAGGCTGGTGTAATACCTACCAAACCTGCCACTGCACCGGCGGCGGCACCTAGTAAACTCGGTTGACCCTGCCGAATCCAACTCAGGGTAGTCCAAGTTAGCGCACCCATTGCCGCCGCAATGTGGGTTACTACAAAGGCACTTACGGCTAAACCGTTGCTGGCAAGGGCGCTACCAGCGTTGAAACCAAACCAGCCAAACCAGAGTAAGCCCGCTCCCAAAACGACCATCGGTACGTCGTGGGCTTCCATATTTTCCTCGCCGAAGCCGAGCCGCTTACCCAAGACTAGCGCACAAATTAAAGCGGCTGTACCAGAGGAGATGTGAACCACTGTGCCACCGGCGAAATCCAGTGCCCCTAACTTGAATAACCAGCCGTTTGTACTCCACACCCAGTGTGCCAATGGCGAGTAGACTAGTGTAGACCACAATATCGTAAAGATCACAAACGCCTTGAAACGTTTGCGCTCGGCAAAAGCACCCGTAATTAGTGCTGGAGTAATGACCGCGAACATCATCTGAAAGGCCATGAAGAGTTGGTGCGGTACGGTGGTACCATAGTCTTTGCTAGGCTCCAGTCCAACCCCATTTAAACCAAACCAATCTAAGTTACCGATAATTCCTAAACCACCCGCATCCGGGCCAAAAGCCAGTGTATAGCCCCACAACACCCACATGACACTAATCAGTGCCAAGATGAAGAAGCTGTGCATAATAGTAGAGAGTACGTTCTTTTTACGAACTAGACCTCCATAGAAAAAAGCCAATGCTGGGGTCATCAGCATCACCAGCGCAGTTGAAATTAAAAGCCACGCTGTATCACCCGTATTAATTTTTAACTCTGGCACTTAGTCTTACCTCCTGTGCAGTTCTACAGTTTTGATTTGCAAGAGCAACTTTTCTATAATGATAGAAAGAAATCGGATTTTGCACTACATACACTACGCACAAAGTTTATACACCAATTTTTGGGTCTTATGCACAAAAATCTTTATTTTTTGTCTGTGACAAAAGCACAAAACCTCCTTCCAACCTCTGGGAACCCTCTGGAATTTGACAGCTTTTTCAAAAGGTTGTAGATTAGTAACTGAGTTAACATTAGGAGAGTTAAATCTAGAACTTTCAGGGCAATTCTGGATGGGGCAAGCCTCTTCGAATAAGATTAAAAAAGTTTATAGGAGGATCTATAAATGGCCCACAGTCACGAGAGCCGCCTGGATATTCGTGCGGTTGGGCCGACGGGCGCTTCGGCCAATAATCTTGCGCCAAATCGGTTAGAGCCAAAAAAAACCTATGCCGAAAATATAGGTGCAGATTTGAAACAGCATCATTTGGTTCGCGATGAGAGCAAGGTTTGGGAATATGATATTGTAAGCTTCTTTGAGAAAAAAGGAGTACGCTGGACTCCACAGCGCCAACTGGTCTTGGATGCTTTACAGCGTAGCCAAGGTCATATCTCTGCCGAAGAAATTCATCACCAAATTATTAGGCAATTCCCAAAAGTAAATCTTTCTACTATCTATCGTACTCTGGAACTACTTTGTGAAATGGGGGTAATGGTGGAGGTAGTAAGTCGCAATGATGACCGTAAACGTTTTGAATTGGTGGGGGAATTACCTCATCACCATTTAATTTGTTTGGGTTGTGGAGTGGCGATGGAGTTAGAAGAGCTTGTTGTCCAGCGTCTCAAAATCGAGACGCTGGAACATTATGGTTTCAAGCTAGAGCTAAATCATTTTGTCGGATATGGTTGTTGCGCTTCTTGTGCTAAGTCAGGCTTTCATTTAAGCTAATAGTAAATTGGGGCTATGCCCTAGCAAGCTCACGAAGTTTGTCGCAGATTTGCTCATAGTGACGTAGCAATTGGATCCAATAATCCTCCCACTCCTGTACTTCCTTGCCTTTGGCACGGGCTTCCTCAATTCGCACTGCGCCTTTATCGAGCCGCTCTACCAGTTCGTCGCGCTTGGTCTCCATATCCTCTATCTCTTTTATTCGCCTCTCTTCGCGCTGTAGGGCTTCTTGGTTAGCTTTGATGCGGTTAGTTTCCGCCGAAGTCTGACCTCCTCGACCCCGCCTTATCGAAACTTCCGGCTCCTCCGCCTGTTCTGGAGTGGGCGATGCAACTTCTTCCAGCTTTCGGGCCGTAGCTGCACGGCTGTGGCTCGGCACCGAAGACCGCTCGACCGTTGATGTTACCTTTCGCTCCCCACCCATTACCTTGACCGGAGGTTGCTCCTCCGACTCGCGCCGTTCATGAAATGCTATCGCCATCTTATTACACTCCTTTTCAGGTTGGGTCTTTTCTACCTTGAAAAACGACCCAGCACATCTTACAACTTTCTCTCTTTATTAATCCGAAAATTTAGCTTTTCTGGCCTACAGCTAGATTATAGCACAAAGGTTCTGTCTATGCAATAGATGATAGCGGTTTAAGATGTTTAACTAAAACGTAAACATATTCGATACTTAGATTGCATCATCTCAATAAATCGGGGGCGTATTGCATACGCTCAAAGTGAAACCAGTTTGCGGCGGGTTTATGCAATAAACCCCTACCTATTGAAATGATACAAAAAATGCAAATTGAGAATTGAGCGATAGCTAACGCGAAAGCTTCACACAATTTAATATATTTTTAGCACCTCCGGTTGTGGTGGCGATTAGCCCCTGATTGGTGAATCTGGTAAAGGCTAACCCTTTAATCGTCACGCCTCCCCCTAAGTAGAGACCATGTGTGATGACTCCATTACCATCAAGAGTTATGCCAGGGCCATTGTTACAGCCACCATTTATGGTGACACCCGAAGCAGGGTGCGATAAATCATTGTATAAAGTGATTCTGTTCAGCGTACTAGCAAAGGTCACTGTTTTGTTGCCAGTGGGCGGCTGGGAATTGGCATAAACGATGGCTAAGGAGAGAGTACCGCAACTTCCCCCACTCCCCGTATCGGTTTGAGATGTAACTACTCCACTAGTACAAGCCTGAACTATTGCTTGCGCCAGTATAGTAGAAGTACTACCTTGAAAGAGACTATCGCCATTATATACTGCCGTAATATTATGGCTACCGATGGTCAGGCTGCTAGTGGAGAAAGTGGCAAGACCGCCGCTCAAATTACCACTGCCTAGCAAGGTAGTGCCATCATAGAAATAAACCGTTCCGCTTGGTAAATAGACCGACGAGGTTTGAGAAATTAACCTTGCCTTAAAGGTAATGCTGTAACCAACGGCACTAGGATTGGCGGAGGAGGTCAGTTGGTTAGTGGTGAGGGCTTTAACGCACACCTGCGTCAGTATAGTAGAAGTACTACCTTGAAAGAGACTATCGCCACTATATACTGCCGTAATATTATGGCTACCGATGGTCAGGCTGCTAGTGGAGAAAGTGGCAAGACCACCACTCAAATTACCACTGCCTAGCAAAGTAGTGCCATCATAGAAATATACAAATCCGCTTGGGGTATAAGCCGACGAGTTGTAGGGATTCACCCTTGAGCTAAAGGTAACATTATAGCCAGCAGAACTAGGATTAATCGAGGTAGTTAGGCTGGTAGTAGTGGCAGGTTTGATGCAGGTATAGAGGTTCATATCATCAATAAACCAACCACGACTTGAGACGCTGCTATCGGTACCGACGCGGAAGCGTATTTGGACATATTGGTTTGCCAAGCTGCTAAGACTAAGGCGACTAGAATAGTAGCCTTTACTAACACCACCAAAAGCAGCCCGTCCACCTAAAGGGTTACCAGTAGAGCTATAGAGAGCCGAAATGTTGTAACCGTTATTCACGAAGAGTCCGCCAGCATCAAACCAAGAAAAACCACCATTATTACTTAGTTCTACCACCCCGCCGTCATAATTTGTATTCGTAGTTGTTCCATGTTCAAAAGTATAGGCATGGTTGAAGCGTAGATAGGCACCGGACGGTATCCATATATTCGATGCAGTTTGTATGCTGTAGTCGCCCACTGTATTTATATCCGGAGCCCATAAAGAGTAGATACCGCTGGTGGCATAACCTGTTGTTGCAGTCCAAGGATAGTTATAGAGCCACCTACCACTGTAGGGATTCTCAAAATCGTCCATGAAATAGTAAAGGGGTTCTAAACCGCCAGTACATAAAGGTGCTTCAGGAACTTGGGCATTAGCTGGGGTAATATTCATTTCGGTGGCAGTTACCGCCTCCCCGACTTGTAGGCAGTCGTTGTAGCTAATGCCATAATACCCCACTAGGTTATAGCAACCCATTTGTAGATAAAGATACAAATCCGTGTAATCGGCGGCACTAGTCAGCCAATAGGTGTTGGTCTCATAGAAAATATGTGCCGCCTTCAGATAGCCAAGGCCATTGATAGTATGTCCATTAAACATCCCGCCAGATTCGGCACCGGATCCTTCCGCTATTAGGTAAGCAGCCTTATTGCCGACTCCACTATTGTAATGAACACCACCATTATCGCCTTCTCCCCCATAATAATAATAACTGCCTGTTCGATCTGGATCATTGTAGAGAGGAGGGTTTTTCATACTACGGAATGGTCCAATGGACAAGTTTTCCCCGACTAACCAGTCTCGTGGACTGCTTGGGTTAGCGTAAAATTGGATAGATTCCCCGAATATATCGGAGAGGGATTCATTGATAGCTCCTGACTGATAGTAATAGAAGAGATTGGAGGTAGCATTGGTAACAGCGTGTGTCAATTCATGACCAATTATCTCTAGGTCTACAAAGCCTGACCCAAAATAGGTTTGGTTTAAGGTCGAATCGAAGAAGGCATTTTGGTAAGGACACGAATAACCGGGTTCGCAATATCGGACGGTAGCTTTAAGAGGCAACCCCGCACCATCAATGCTATCTCGGCCAAAATTGTTGTAATAGAAATCGTAGGTATTGCCCAGATAATCATAGGCTCGGTTCACCTCGTTGACACTAGTGGGTGATCCGCCCTCACCCCGTACATAGGATACACAATTGGCGGCATAAGCACTAATATTATAATTGTCACAGATATAGCGCCATTTAGCCGAGTTAACCTGATTAAAATTCACGACAATTTCACCACTATGTGCATCTACCAAGACCAGTTCTTGGATCAAACCTCCGGTAGTGGAACTGTTCGCTCCTAGGGTTACTTCCATACGCCAAACTAAGGCACTAGGTTGTATAATCGGCCCTCCCATCAGTTTCTCGTCGAAAATCCAGAGTTTCGGTTCCGTTACCTTCAGTCCGGTGATTGGAACGTTATAATGCTTGGATACTAGAGCCAAGGCACTCTCCTGCGCTTTGACTAGATCAATTTTGGGAGTTAGATCGAGTTGTAGGTCTGGCAAGACTTCGCCGCCCACTGAAAGAACCTGTTGGTTCTGGGTAATTTGGGCAATTAGTTCTCCTCCCATTACGGGAATGTTCTTATAGTTTTGCTGGAAACGAGTAAAGGTGCGCCCCTGATTTGAAAGGCTCTGCTTCATAACCGTCAATTCGGTAGCTTGATCCTTCAGTCCAAAGAGTGTGCCATAGCTCTGTAGGAAGGTACGAGCAGCGTTTTCGGGGTTGTTTGCGCCGGGAGCTAACCCGGTAGCAGGCATCGGAAGCGGCTGGGTTTGATCGCTGCCAATGAAGCGAACCTTGCCCGTCTTGGAATGGCAATAAATCTCCACTTGGTTGTTGGTGGCCTTTTCAAGTTGATCTAGTGCCACTTTATCAGGATTAGTGAGGGCAAAACCTTTGTTGGGTAGACAATCTGATTTTGAAAGGGTGACAGTGGATGTGGCAGGAGTGTTAGTGGCTAGTGTTGCTTTGTTTTCTGCTTGAACCGTACTAAGGGCAGAAAAGGAGAGTAGTTGCTGTGTGACCCATAAAATTAACAGCAAGATGATATAGACTTTTAGCCTCCGCAAAAAAGGTAACATCGAAAAAACCTCCGTGTGGTTAATTAGGACTATAACAAATGTATCTAAGCTGCTTCTGCGGCCATCGTTTTTGATCCATTGGTGCTATTTCTAAGACAAAGCAAGATCAAATTTTATTTTGGATGGCCTTTAAGTTTTAGGTGATCGTCTAAACATAAGTGAAGGTCAGATTCTGTTATCTTGGTAAGGTTTTGATTATCCCCACCAAAACGTTAATTAACGTTAATTAAAAAAACCGATTTTAACAATTCAATAATAACATTAATAAATGAAAATTTGGTAAAAATCAGGTAAAGATTAGGTTAAAATACGGGAAAATATTCAGAGTCTTTTAAACCGCCCTATTAATAGGACGGTCTTTATTACTTATTCAAAACCGCAGTTTGCAAAATTAAAGTCTATAATAATGCTACTCTATGAGAGGGTAGAATCTTTTGATTAAGCAGCTAGAGTTTTCCGCCACTAATGGCAGAGTTAGCCATTTTTACAAGGGTTTCAATTTTGGCAGCCTTCATCGTAACCGTATAGCGGACATTAGCTTGGTTCCAAGTTAAGGTAGAATCGGAGCAACTTGCCCCACAGGCAAAATCTACAAAATAGCCGCTAGTTCCATTAGCTAAAGCTACGGAACTGCCTTTGTTTGGCGGTGAATTTGGTTTAACCGTTTCGGCTAAAACGCTTCCCACGCGACAGACGGTAGCCCCATTACAATCGGCACTAAAGCCGATCTCAATCTGGTAGCTAGTGGCATTGGCACTACTAAGCGTGGCATAGATTTGGCTGGTCTCTATATCGGGAATGACCGTTGGTAAGAGGATCGCTATTTGTGTGCGGCTTTTAAGATTTGCTAGGATGGGCTGGAAGACCGGGTGAATCTGAGGGGTACTGGTTAGCTCTTTTATAGAGGGATCGCCTAGCTGCCAAGTTTTAAGCGTCGTATCCCATGTAGCCTTCCAAGTACCTGTAAATTGCCGAGTTATTTCTCCGCCAGAGGAGGTGGCATCGGTAGCGGTAAGTTTTATCCGGGTGGTGTTAGCCACCCCCGGTTCTTCTGAAGCCTCTACTTCAATTTTACGGGTATTGGCATAGCCCGCCACCCAACTTTTATACGGGTTGGCCTTTTGGTAAGAATCGGAGAGCAACTTATAAGCATCCTCAAATAGTCGGCCATTAAGCAGTCCATAGAAATGGCTAACCGCATCTGGTTGCGTCCAAGCATTGCCCTCGTTCCGTTCGGCCACCACACTCAGCTTATCGCCTTTAAGAGTATAGGTGGTATAGCTAGTACCACTAGGGCAGCAATTGCCCTCCCAACCAGCGTAAAGCGCATTACCTACTACCAGTTTGCCCTGTTCTAGGAGCAAGAACAGCTTATAACCACCTTCCCAAGCGACTAGGCGTGGCTGTGGGTTGGCCTGATGGTAGACCAGAAAACCGAGATTGCCTGCCGTTCCACCAGAGTTAAGAGGAATAGCGGCTTCCTCAATACCGTCACCGTCCATATCCACGTAGACAATTCCGCTGAGTTCCGGCGTACCAACAAAGTCGGCTCCTTTAACTCTAATAAAAGGTTTCTCTGGTGTACTTTCAGGTCTATCCGTCCCCGTCGGGCCTTCTAGCAGAGGATCAGAGTTGATTACCTCCAGCCACTTTGTTTGGCGAATAGCCTTAGCCGTAGCACTACTGACCTCTGTGCTGACGGCTACCGGAGTGATAGTTGGTGGGAGTTGGGAGGGTGTAATACCGACAGTAGCTGCTATTGCCAGAGGCGTGAGAGTTGGTAGAGAGGGTATTGCTGTGCTACTGGTTGCTATTGCGGATGTAGTAGAGACTGGCTTGACCGTAAACGTCGCAGTGGTGTTGAGTGCGGTGGCTGTAGCGGGAATAGTGGTAGGGTTATCGCCGCAGGCCACCAAAATGCCTAGCAATAATACAATCAGCCCGGTTAATGAAATCTTCTTTTTCAAGCAGTGGTCTCCTTATTTTAGGTGGAAGAGAGCATGGCTTTGTGCGATTATTTGGCGGGTGGCTATGGCATCCAGCCAGCCATCTAGTTCAAAATAGGGCCGGAACCAGTCTTCGATAAAGGTGAGCAGTTCGGGTGGCACTTCAGTATAGTTCTGAATAGCCCCAAACCGCGTATCCTGAAGATCTACCGCCAACACCTTATGATCTTGATCGCGGCGCAGTAGCACTCCTACCGGGCGAGTCGCCAGATAATGCCCTTGCGGAATTTTGGTTTCGGTTAAGATAAGCACATCCAGCGCATCACCGTCGCCCTCACAAAAAGTCTGTGGAATCCAGCCGTAGGGAGCCGGGAGCGGTTTTTTCATCACTAATCCGGTCTTTACAAACTCGCGTTTAGCCTCATCCCAAACAGTGCGCTCGGTACTACCCTCTTCCTGTTCTACAATAGCGTAGACTAGGAAATCGGTGGGGTCTCCAATGCTGTTGGGAGGTTGTAAGGGCAATTCTTCAAAAGAATATTTCATTTTTCAGCTTTTACTTGACATTTTTTTTAATAAACTCCAAGTAACCGCGCCGTCCCCCTTCTTTGCTCCAAAATTTTACCGATTGACGAATCCGTTTTAGGCAAGCGATAATCTCTTCTGGAGTTATAGGTGACATATCGAGTACGAAAATTTGACTGCTCTCGTCAATTAAGGTTGCCCGGTCTAGCCGCCATTCACAAACCGCTCTAACCTTTCTATAGAGGTTTTGCTCTAGCAGACTTGTAAGATGAGAGGGTGGTTCCTCCGCCGCTGGTTTTGTGGGTGATCTTTGGTAGGCGCGGACTAAGGCTTCCAAAACTCTATCCACATTCCAATCGGTTAAGTCTGGATAGTTTTCGTAGTTGTAAACAATGGTTATTTCAAGGTTTTGCAGCACATCTAAGTATTCTTCTTCAAACTTATTAGTCATCTAGGAATTAAACCCCTGTTATTAGATTAAGTTCAACTTTATAAGGCGTAACCCTATTATAATAGGAAGTAGTTGCTCTAGCAAACGGTGGTGATTCTGAAATCAGGTCAGATGGTTGACACAGTTGGAAAGGTCTGTTAACCTGAATTTAGGTTTAGACCTAATAGATATGGTTAGGGCTTACTTACTCAGGTTTTTTAGTTGAATAGAAGAATATAAAGGAGCGGAACTTTGCAAACCCGCATAAACAAGTTAGGGTTAGGGGCTTTGGCTTTTGGGCATATGGTGGTAGATATGCAGACCAGTTCGTTGGCGGTCTTGATCCCACTACTTTATGTCTCATTTAAACTGGACTATGCAGGAGCGGCCCTCATTATTACCCTCAATAGCCTAGCTTCTTCGATTATTCAGCCACTCTTTGGTCTGATTAGTGACCGGAAATCGCTGCGCTGGTTTCTACCGGCGGGGTGTCTCTTGACGGCATTGGGCATGATGCCCGTTTTGTTTATGCCAGATTACGGTTTGGTGTTAGTGTTGGTGGTTATTAGTGGGCTGGGTTCGGCTGCTTTCCACCCGGAGGGTTCGCGCAACGCCAATTATGTCAGTGGTGAACAAAAGGCTACCGGGTTATCCATCTTTTTTGTGGGCGGCAATCTGGGTTTTACACTGGGGCCAATTATGGTTACGGCATTAATCGGTCTGATGGGGCCAAAGGGGTCGCTCTTTATGGTGGTTCCCGCCTTGTTTGGTACGGCTTTACTGTGGTCTCTTTTGCCGCTCTATGCCACATATGCGGCGGCGGGACAGGCGGTGCGTCGTGCCAAGAATCAGGCTGCCACCGGGCTTCCACCCACTCCAAAGCAAAAAAATGTGGGTTCACTCTTGATTCTCATTTCGATTATCAGTTTTCGTTCGATGGTTCAAACCGGGCTGGTAACTTTTATCCCGCTTTACTTCCTTGCTTTGTCTAGTGAGAACAAAGATTATAGTGCTTTTTTGCTGTCGGTCTTTCTTTTTGCCGGGGCCGTTGGAACTTTAGTGGGTGGAACGTTGGCCGACCGAATTGAGCGGAAATTTCTGATGGCTGGATCACTGGCGATTGTAACGCCGATGCTTTTCGTTTTCCTAAATACGAGCGGATTTTTTCAAGTAATTTCCCTAGCGATTGCTGGAGCGACCCTGATTTCGGCCTCGTCATTGACTGTGGTAATTGCCCAAGAGATGTTGCCGGATAATGTTGGGTTAGCTTCTGGTCTCACGCTTGGATTAGCTTTCGGAACCGGGGGATTAGGTGCCGCAGCGTTGGGTAAATACGCCGACTTCTTTGGTCTCTCCCAAACTATGTTGCTTTTGACCTTGTTGCCGATTCTGGTAGTAATTCTTAGCCTGATGATGCCGGGCAAAAAGTCGGTGCAAGCCCCAACAAATGAGCTAGTAGTTAAGGTACAGGTTACAGATTAAGCCTAACTCTGAATATTCTCATTACAATTTTAGATTTGTCGGCTTTTGCCAAAAATTGTCTTATTTTTTTAACCTTTCTTTTACCTACTTTCACTGCTCTTTCCATGCGTTAGACGTAAAATTAAGTAGTGTTTGAAATAAGCACAAAAACCACCTATGTTCATGAACTACCTAGGTGTTTACGATATTACTAGTTTTTTCGCTGGACTAAGATCAGGAGTGTACCCTAAATGTTTACTTATGTTTCTTCCGAAGATGCGGTTTCTATTATTAAATCCGGCGACCGCGTTTACATTCACAGCATTGCGGCTGCGCCCCAGCAATTGATCAAAGCCATGACTGCGCGAGCCAATGAATTACGCCATGTTGAAGTTGTTCACATTCATACGGAAGGTGCGGCTCCTTATGCCGCCGCTGAGTATAGTAAAAGCTTTCGTGTCAATGCTTTATTTGTAGGCCCAAACCTCCGTCAGGCGGTCAATGAAGGACGCGCCGATTATTTGCCCGTCTTTTTGAGTGAGGTTCCAGCCCTTTTTCGGAGCGGCATTTTGCCAATTGATGTCGCACTGGTACAGGTTTCGCCGCCAGACCGTCACGGTTATTGTTCACTCGGTGTTTCGGTAGATGCCAGCCGCGCCGCTGTACAAATGGCCCGGCATGTGGTGGCCCAAGTTAACCCCCAAATGCCTCGTACTCATGGGGATGGTTTGATTCATGTAAGACAGTTTGATGCCATGGTGCTGGTAGATGAGCCAATTCAAGAGATACCCAAGCACGACCTAAGTGTAGTTGAATTAGCTATCGGGCAGCATTGTGCCTCCTTGGTTGAGGATGGAGCTACTTTGCAGATGGGTATTGGAGCGATCCCGGATGCGGTATTGGCCTCCCTGATTCATCACAAACGTCTCGGTGTCCATACTGAAATGTTCTCGGATGGTCTGATTGACCTAATAGAACGAGGTGTGGTGACAGGTGAGGAAAAGGTTATTCATCCCGGTAGAATCGTAGCTGGGTTTGTCTTGGGTTCTCGTCGCCTCTACGATTTTATTGACGATAACCCGTTGGTGGAGGTTCTCGATATTACCTACGTCAATGATACGGCGATAATTCGGCGTAATCCAAAAGTAACCGCCATTAACAGTGCGATTGAAGTTGATTTGACAGGTCAAGTTTGCGCCGATTCAATTGGTACGATCCAATATTCCGGGGTAGGCGGTCAGATGGACTTTATCCGGGGTGCTTCTCTTTCGCTCGGCGGAAAGCCGATTATTGCGCTACCCTCTACCACTTCAAAGGGTATAAGCCGGATTGTGCCTTTCCTGAAAGAAGGAGCGGGAGTAGTTACTACTCGCGCCCATATTCATTATGTAGTTACCGAGTACGGTATTGCCAATCTTTATGGCAAGAATTTGCGCCAACGCGCCGCCGCCTTGATAAATATCGCTCACCCTAGCCATCGGCCCGAACTTACCGAACAAGCGGAACGCCGCTTTGGTATACTTTAGACTCTACGGGGGCTTAGTTGAATATGTAGAACGCTATCTATTCCCGATTTGTTTTTGGTTCCGAAAATCGGGAGTAGATATTTATAGAAAACTCCTTATTAGCGCGGAAGCCACGCCCTTTGCGGTAGCAGAAGTCTACTCACCCATAACTTTGATGATTAGCCGTTTCGGGCGTTGCCCATCAAATTCGGCGTAGTAAATTTGTTGCCAAGGGCCAAAGTCGAGCCTGCCTCTGGTGATGGGGCAGGTTACGGAGTGACCCATAATAAGGTTTTTGAGATGTGCATCTCCGTTGGTTTCGCCAGTACGGTGGTGCTTGTAGTCCGGGCGGGCGGGAGCCAGTTTCTCCAGCCATGTTTCAATATCCTGAAGTAGCCCATCTTCGGCATCATTGATATAGACGGAACTGGTGATGTGCATACTTCCCACATACACCAACCCATCTTTTACGCCGCTTTCCTCGATGGCTTCGGCTACCTCCAGCGTAATGTTAATATACTCATGTTCCTGTCGGGTGTTAAAAGTTAGGTACTTGGTATAAGTCGTCAATCTGATTTCTCCTTAAACAATTCCAAATTATAAAATGGTGTATCTTCTCAATTTGTAGGGGTTTATTGAATAAACCCTCGTCACATTGGGCGTATGCAATACACCCCTACCACGAATTATTGAGATGATACAAAATGGTTTAACCTTGACTTAGCCTAGACTGTCCAAGTCAGACTTTGCGTAGCCTCCGAAAAACCTTAACGGTGATGCCATTAATTAAACTGACTAAACCCGGACTGAGGCGTTGCCAGCCCCACAACAGATTAACATAGAATGGCACATTAATGATCGCTTTGTTCTTTAAAACCTCCTTTAACATTAGTTGAGCCGCCCGTTTAGCACTCATCCCTTTGACAGGCAAGAGCTTTAGCAAAAACTCTTTGGTGACATTCAAATAAGTGGTGGTATCAAGTATGCCAGTTTGAATCAGGCCCGGACAGATGACGCTAACTTTGACTCCTAACCCGGCGGCTTCAATTCGCAATGCCCCGGAGAGACCCACGATTGCATGTTTGGTAGCCGAATAAGCACCTAGATTTGGAAACCAAATCAGCCCGGCCAATGAAGCGGTATTGACTAGATGACCATAACCTTGCCGAATCATTACCGGATAAGCCGCCAACACACCGTGTACTACCCCTCGCAAATTCACATCAATTATCCGATTCCATTGTTCCAAGTTCATATCACGCAATTCGCCTGCGATACCAATCCCCGCATTATTAAACATATAGTCCAATCGTCCGTGTTCGTGGACGACCTGATCCACCAATGCTTGCACCTGTTCGGCTTGGCTTACATCTACCTGAACATATTGCACCTTTTTCGTTGTCTCATTCGGATGGGGCTCCCGAATGTCGGCTATAATCACCGTTGCGCCATACTTGACTAACTCTTCTGCCAATGCTCGCCCGATACCGGAAGCCCCGCCTGTAATAATTACCACTTTGCTTCTAAAACGTTCCATTTTGCTCCTACCTCTTCCCTCCTGCAAGCCTAAGACTGGTTTGTGGTCTAAAACCCCTCATAATACTTGTCGCTCTCTTTCCGACCAAGCACTTTGCTGGCTCTTGCTCTACTATTCAAATTCTCCTCAACTTAATCTAATGTTATAACTTTAAAAGGCAAAACTTTCAAGCTAAGACCCCTTTGGTTCATCCCTCCTGAGCTTGAATATTTACACTTCTTCGGCTTACGTTTATAATGCTCTTGAAAAATAAATTTACAGTAATTGGCAGTAATCTCCCTTTTTTTGGCAGTTAATTTACTGGTAGACTGGTAGCAAGAACTTGCAACGACGGTTACTTTCGGTAAGTAAAAACGAACACTAGCTAAAATGGAGGAAAATCTTATGCACGTCCCAGAGGGTAGTCTTGATACGTCTTCGCAATCTAAACCCTACGGTTTGGGTAATTACGTGGCTCTCTCAGTTTATTGGTTTGCCTTTTCGGTTTTATGGGGTGGCTTTCTAAGTGTGGTCTTACCCGCCTTGAACAAACCGCTGGCTACTCCCATCTTTGGGGAAGATCATGTCGAGACCGCTCGTGGTATTTTAAGTGGCTTGGGCCTAATTATTGCCATGTTTGTCCAGCCTTTTAGTGGAGCTATTAGTGACCGTTCTACCCATCGTTGGGGTCGTCGCCGTCCATTTATTGTAGTGGGGACGCTGGGTGGAATCTGTGCGCTGGGGTTAGTAGGCATAGCCGGGAATTGGTGGATCTTGCTGGCGGGCTACCTAATGCTACAATTCGCTGATAATGTGGCCCAAGGGGCTTATCAAGGCTTGATGCCCGATGTTGTACCAGATGATAAACGCGGTCGCGCTTCGGCGGCCTTGAGCATCTCTCAACTGACGGGAACTTTACTAGGAGCCGTCTTACCGGGTATTTTGCAGGGGATGTTGGGGGAAATCACTGGCTCGCAGGTAACGCTGGTGGTGGTAGCCCTAGACTTTATCCTGATGACCACAATCACAGCCATTTTTGTTAAAGAAAAGCCTTATGTCTCGAAAGAGAAGATTTCCCCTTGGCAAGCGGGACTGAGTATGTTTAGGGGGGTGAGCCATTACCCGGATTTTATTCTTTTGATGGCTTCGCGTTTTCTCTTTCTGACGGCTCCAGCGTCGGTTTCACTCTTTGTCAAACCTTTCTTGGAAAATACGGGCTTTATCGAGCCAACACTGGTTAATGGCAAAGTGGAGATCAATGCCGGAGCGACTACTAGCCTTACGCTAGGTCTGGTGATTATTATGGCAGTCTTGGCGGCTTATCCCTCCGCTGCCCTATCGGAGCGGCTTGGGCGTAAGAAGGTTATTTACATAGCGATAGGTTTTGGCATTGTGGGTGGCTTATTGCTCTTGGTTCCTTACTTTGTAATGAGTGGAGCCGTAACCGACGTTAAAAACTTGGCAGAAGCCGCCAAGCAAGCGCGACTCAACGAAATTCGCCCAATGGCAAATGGTCTGGTTATCGCCTTTGGAGCCTTTATCGGGGCAAGTTGGGGTACTTTTATGGCGGTGGACTGGGCTTTTGCCACCGATTTGATACCCTTGAGCGAAGCAGGCCGCTTTATGGGCTTGAGCAATCTAGCGACGGCAGGTTGCCAAGCGGTGGCCGCGTTTATCGGTGGTTTCGTGGTGGATTCGGCCTTGGGTTATAGTGGTCTCTTTGTCCTAATCGCCATCTACTATCTCATCAGTGCTGTAATTCTAACCCGTGTGCGCGAGACTCGCGGTCGCGCCGCTCACGCCCTCTCCCAAGCCGAACTAGCTGGTTAACCCCTCTCTACTAATCCCGGTGCTGGGCCGAAATCAAATCGGGATTAGAAATCCCTCGTATAATCATATTCAATACTCACCGTATGTTCCACAGAGCGAAGCAGACCATTTTTAGCCAGCTTCTAAGCGATTTCGCGAGTTCCACAATCTTTGTGGACTGTACGTTTAACCCTTGGTATACTTTTTGCTAAGTCCATACTAGGTTGCATTATATGAGTAAGCCTAAAAATTTCTGACTTGAGAATCAATTTCCGAAATCAATACTATGTTAAAACTAGAAGCTTTAAAATAATCTGAATTTAGAAATAGGCAAGTTCAATATTATAAATACGAAATATGTACCATTTCAATAATTCGGATAAGCTGTTATTGTATAAGCCCAATGTGGGACGTATACAATAACACCCTATTTATTGAGATAATGCGGAAATATAGGATTTATTTTTATGATAACACGACGAAAAATAATCGGTTTGATTGTTGTGGTTTTGATTGGTACTATCACCTTATCCTATCTTGCCTTTTCATCTATTCTTTCCGAAAAATTTGCCAGCCTCGAAGAAACTGATACAAAAGAAAATATTACCCAATTCTTACAAACCTTTTCAGACGACCTGACTAGCTTGAAGCAAACCGCTCAGGATTATTCGGTCTGGGACAGTTCTTATGAGTTTGTTCAGAATAGGAACGAAGCATTTATAACGGACAATCTGGCTGTAGATAGTCTGGCTAAACTCCACCTCAACATAATAGCCTTTATCAACACTTCCGATGAACTCGTTTATGGTCTTACCATCGGTCAAAACAAAGAAACCTCCAACCAGTTACCCAAGGGACTACTGCCCCAACTGATAAACGGCAATCGCCTTATCCAGCAAGCAACTACTTCTATACCGACTATTTCAGGCGTAGTTATACTTCCCGACCCTCTCAACCCACCGCTGCTACTAGTTTTTAGTTCAATTTTACCCAATTCAGGAACAGGATCGTCTGGCGGATCGCTGGTGATGGGATATTATCTGGATGAAGTGGCACTTGCGTCCTTGTCCCGGCGGACACATGTTTCAATTACCATACAGGACTTTGCTAAGCCTGATCTCCTCCCCGATTTTCAGTCCGTCCATACTTCCCTAGCACTATCCGAAGAGGCACCGCTTACGATTCGCCCACTCAACGAAAAATCCATCGCCGGATATACCATCCTGCGAGATATTTATAACAAACCGACTCTATTTGTGCGAGTGGAATTGCCCAGAACTATCTACCAACAAGGTTTGCAAGCCCAAGATAGTTTTAACAAGATCGTTCTGCTTTTATTTCTGGTTAGCCTTATACCAGTTACGATGGCGGTATTGATTTTGGAAAAAGGGCTCTGGCTCAGGTTGAATAGCCTCAACGAGAACCTGTTCAAAATTGGGTCAAGCAGTAATCTCAGCGGACGGCTACCAGTAACCGGAAAAGATGAATTAGCACAACTGACCAAAAACATTAACAAAATGTTATCCGACTTGGAACTGACCCAGCTTAACCATCTGGAAAGTGAAAAGAAGTATCGCACGGTGGTAGAAAGTATTAAAGAAGTAGTTTTTCAAACCGACGAAAAAGGCTACTGGTCCTTTCTTAATCCTGCCTGGACGGAACTCACAGGATTTTCGGTGGCTGAAAGTATAGGTAAGCCTTACCTTCATTATGTCCACCCGGAGGACCTGCCAAAAAGTGAGCAGTTATTCCAAGCCCTTACCAGCCGGGAGAAAGAGGCTTTCCAGAAAGAAATACGTTTCTTAACTAAAGACAATAGTTTCCACTGGGTTAACTTTTATGCCGGAACTGCCCTTAACCGGAATGATTTATTAGCCGGTGTCTTCGGTACAATTATTGATGTTACGGAGCAAAAGCTCACGGCTTTACTTGAACGTGACCGGAATGATGTTCTGGAAATGGTAGCCACCAACCAACCACTGCCGCTAATTTTTAATCAGATAATCCTCATGATAGAGTCACAAATACCGTTCTTGAGTTGCTCGATAATCTTGCGAGACGAGAGCAAGCTTGGTAACCAGACTGCTCCGAGTATATCTGAAAAAATTCTTCAGACAAGCGAAGAGCTGGAGATAGAATTGCTGAACGAAATTGGAACCGCTACTGATATTACCAATGGGTCAAATTGGATTATTTATCGCAAAAGAAAACTGAACCCTGAACTTCGACCTCTCTGGAGCCTGCCAATCGTTTCAGCCTACGGTCATACTTTAGGATTCTATGTAATTTACCAAAACCCTCAAGACCCTCAAAGCCCTCACAGCAGAAGCGAACATAACTTATTGGAACTGGCTGTTAAGTTAGCCTCTATCGCCATTGAGCAAGATTTGCTATCTAAGCAACTGACCTTTCAAGCCCGACATGATTCACTAACGGGGTTGCCTAACCGTCTTTTATTTGAAGAACATCTGAGACGAACCATTGATGAAGCGCAACAAACCAACTCTTTAATAGGCTTGTTATTTATAGACCTTGATCGCTTTAAGCTAATTAACGATTCTCTGGGACATTATATTGGTGACTTACTTCTACAGATGGTAGCTCAGCGTCTAGAAAATTGTCTTAGAGACCACGATATGGTTGCCAGAATGGGTGGTGATGAGTTTACGCTAGTTCTGACGAACCTGCAAAGTACTCAAGAGGCTACGCAGGTTGCGAGAAGGGTTATAGAACAGCTCGAAGCTCCTTTTAATATTCAGAGCCATACGCTTCATATTACAACTAGCATTGGTATAAGTTTTTATCCGACCCAAGCCGAAACAGATAAGGATTTGTTGCGAAAAGCGGATAGTGCTATGTATCTTGCCAAAGAACAGGGTAGAAATAACTACCAGATTTTTAATTCCGAAACAATTAGTGACGATATAGAACGCCTTAACTTGGAATATCATCTAAGCAAAGCACTGGAAAACAAGGAAATAACGCTCTATTACCAACCCCAAATAGAACTTGTCACTGGCAAATTAGTCGGTATGGAAGCACTGGCTCGTTGGCACAGTCCTGAATTAGGGTTGATTCCACCTACCAAATTTATTCCAATTGCAGAAGAAAATGGACTTATAATTCAGTTGGGCAAATGGGTACTAGAGGAAGCTTGCCGCCAGAACCAACACTGGGAAAAATCTGGTTATGGTAAATTTAAAATTGCCGTAAATGTTTCTATTCTACAACTTAAGCAACTAGAGTTGGTGGAAACAGTAAAGCAAATATTGGAAAAATATGAGCTAGAGCCGTGGCGTTTGGAGATCGAGCTTACGGAAAGCTTGTTAATGAGCAATTTTGAGAAAGTAATCGTCCAGCTTGAAAAGTTCCGAAATTTAGGGGTAGGTATTGCTATTGATGATTTTGGTACTGGCTATTCCTCCCTCAGTTACTTACACTTACTACCGATTGGTGTATTGAAAATAG
>JACAUC010000007.1 GCA_013390945.1 Candidatus Chloroheliaceae bacterium | reverse complement strand
GATACTCCGTCCCTCCTGTGGGATGCTGCTCCGCCAGTTGATACTCCGTCCCTCCTGTGGGATGCTGCTCCGCCAGTTGATACTCCGTCCCTCCCGTGGGATGCCGCTCCGTCGGTTGATACTGCGTCAGTTGATGGTAGGTACTGCTGACTCCCACTTAGTTTGTGAACCTTTCAATAAAGGATGCGAGACCAGCAAGTGCCAAATTACCGCTTGAAATGCTTCGGAGTGGGGCGTAATATTGTCTGCATTTACCGTTGGCACAATTACGCAAGCATCTGCTACCTGAGCGGTATAACCTCCATCCCGGCCTACTATTCCTAGAACCTTAGCTCCTACTTTTTTGGCATATTGCAAAGCTAGTACCAAGTTAGGGCTAATGTTTTTCTCCACATTACCGCCCCCTACCGAGAAGACCAGAACCGCGTCTTCCGCTCGCAGATGGCTAACCTGAAGCCAACCCTCAAATACAGTCGGCCAGCCTTCATCATTGGTACGGGCCGTTAATTCCGAAACGTTATCGGTAGGAGCATAGGTTTCGATTCCCACTATTTTGCGGAAATCGTTTACCGCATGTGAGGCATTGGCGGCACTACCGCCTACCCCCAAGATAAAGAGACGACTGCCTTGAGCTTTGATACCAGCCAAGATTGTTGCTACTTGCTCAATCGCGTCGGTATCTAATTGCTCAATAATTTGGCTGGCCTCGGTCAAAAATTGCTTACTAAATGTCATTTTTTGTATTGTACCTCTTGGAAGTTGTTAAACCAGTTTACGTTATTAAAAATCTCTAAAATAAAGATCCGTCTCCCTTAATCCAGCAGGTGAACCAATCTCATAGAAACGCTCCGTTACTTCATAGCCCAACATAAGTTGCTCTTCTACCAAGTGAGAGTAGAGATTTGCCAAATCAGAAGGTCGTTCTTGGATTAAGGTAACGAGCAGTTCGAGTGCTTCTGTCCGCAACAGCGCGGCTCCATAGTCAATATAGTGCATTTCAGGGACTCGTTGCCACTTATCGTATTTGAGCAACCGCCCATCCTCGAATACAACGTTACTAGTGTCCCACAAGTTGTGATTGGCAAAGACGGTCATCAGGCCGAGTTGGTCGGGTGCGGCCAGTTCAAAATAGTCCGATACCGCCCGATAATCAAAATTGAGATAGCTATCGCCATAAAGTACCCAAAATTGCTCCCCTAAGCGAGAGCGAGCTTGGAGCAGAGCCCCAGCAGTACCCAATTGGTGTGGCCCATCGTGGCTATACTCTACCTCTAGCCCCCATTGTGTACCATCACCTACCACTTCTTCGATTTGGCTACCCAAATGGCCGAGGCATAAGACTACTCGCCGGAGTCCTTTGGCTTGCAGCAATTTTAGTTGCCACTCAATAAAGGGCCGTCCGGCTACCTCCACCAGCGACTTTGGGATTTTCTCGGTAATAGGTTTTAGGCGGGTTGCCAGCCCACCAGCTAAAATTGCGGCGGTCTCAATCATAACTCTCCATCGGGTATTAGGATCTATCAGTTATTAGTTGTTAGTTCTTTTACTAATAGCTAACAACTAAAGACTATGAAATAATAGTTTTAGTGCCTTCAAAGTCGAATTGGAAGCGGACTTCTTTCAATCCGGCTTGGGTCATCGCGTGGCGCAAACGGGTCTTCTCTTCACAGTAGAAGAGGAGGAAACCGCCGCCTCCGGCTCCGATTAATTTGCCACCCAACGCCCCGTTTTGCATTGCCAAGTTATACCACTCATCAATGTGACTATTGCTCATACCAGAGGAGCGTTGACGTTTCCACTCCCAGTGAACGTTCATCAGTTCGGCGAATTGGTGGAGGTTGCCCGTCTCTAGTGCCTCTTTGCTCTTCCAACCCAACTCCTTGATAAAGTGCAAGTTATCTATCATGGTCTGATCGTAGACCTTGCTCTTTTCATCCTGATCTTTCAAGATGCTAGAGGCTGAGCGCGAATAGCCCGTAAAGAAGAGCAGCAAATTATCTTCTAGGTTATAGCGTACCTCGGTACCTATTTTAAGGGGCCACGCTTCAACCTGATTATTGGGCAAAAACTGGAAGCAGGTCAAGCCTCCATAAGCCGCGATATACTGATCTTGTTTGCCCACCGATTCTTTGAGTAGCTCAATTTCGATATGACAGGCTTGTTCGGCCAGTTCGCGCGGATGGATCAGGTTTTTGCGATAGGTGTGCAAAGCCTTCAGTAGAGCGGTGGTAAAGCTGCCCGAACTACCCAAACCCGTGCCTGCCGGAATATCGGCCATACTGGTAATTTCTAAGTTAGTTTGTTCGATCTCAAGTAGCTTTATGGCTTCGCGGAAAATCGGATGCTGAAGTAAATTGGCTTCAGTGACCCGCTCTAGCTTTGAGTACTTAATAATAAGCTCGTTGATAAAAGTTTCATGGATGGTGATATAGACATACTTATTAATGGCGGCAGCGATCAAAAAGCCGCTATGTCTCTGGTAGTAGGATGGTAAATCGGTACCACCACCACCTAACGAAATCCGTAAAGGGCTACGTGTAATAATCATGTTTCTAATCCTTCGGCTGACTGGTTGATTGTGGGAGTGTGGCTCCGTCCACCGACGACAATTTGTATAATTTCTCGACAACTTTAAGGGAGGCTAGTGCGTCGTGTAAATTCCCTTCAGGGTTACGGTTTTGCTCAATACATTCTACAAAGTAGTTAAATTCTAAGATCCAGCTTTTATCTTCGCCGGGGTACTCCCAAGTAGTAGTTTCAGGTGGCCCCATTTCGGGTAACATTCGGTAGTAGGTTAGTCGTTCTACACCGTAGCTACCACCTAAGCCATCAATTTGCAACTTGCCATAGCGTCCAAAAATTTCAAAGCTAAAGAGATTCTTCCATTCGGTACAACTAACATGGAGCCAAGCTACCCTTGGCTGACCTTTGTTGGATGCGGCTCCGTCCGTTGATTTGAGCAACATAAAGCCACTATCCTCAACTGGCATTTGCCAGAAATAGGTGGCGACATGGCCTTCTACCGAGTCAAATTCTCCAGCATACCAGCGCGAAAGATCAATCAGGTGAACCCCTTGATCTAGCAATTCGCCACCCCCGGCGATTTCTGGGTCGGCTCGCCACTCTTTTTCGTAGCCAAGCCTGCCGCCATGCCCATAGCGGCCTCGAATAAACATCAGTTCCCCCGGTTCGCCTGTCTCCCAAATTTCTCTAGCTTTCAGGAAAGCCGGATGAAAGCGGTGGTTAAAGCCCACTTTAACTTTCGACTGGCTCTCTTCGGCGGCCTCTACCAGCTCGGCTAGTTCGGTAGCGTTACGTGCGCCCGGCTTTTCCAGTAAGAGATGTTTATTGGCTTTGACGACAGCTAAGGCTACCGGGGTGAGCATATTATTGGTAGTGGCTACAATAACTAGTTCCACTTCGGGATGATCCACTACTTGCCGCCAATCGGAGAAATAGACGCAACCAGGATAGCCGGAGGCTAGTTGTTGGGCGCGTTGCTCCACCACATCGGCGACGGCTACTAACTGGTGATTTAGCCTAAGTGCCTTAGCTCGTTTCTGCCCAATCAGGCCACAACCTACAATACCTATCTTCAACTTTTCGACTCCCATCCTCTATCTTCGGGTACAATTCGGCGGAGGGTAAAGAGATCGCTCTTTTTAAGGCGTTCGACCTCTTGAGGGAAGTTTTTCCAATCATCCCAGACCGCCGAAATTAGCCGCCCACTAATACCGTCGCTTTCGGCGGAGGCTAGGAAAACCGCCAAGTTGGAACCTACCTCTAGTGGTGCGCCACCTTCCTCGCGCTGCTTGAGCGAACGGCGATAAAAGTCTTCGCCTGCCTGTTCTGGTCCAGCCTCTATCACCTGCTCTAGTAGGCGGGTATTTAAGGCACCGGGCGCAATGGCATTTATTTCGATATTGAACGGAGCTAACTCATGGGCCAGTGTTTCGGTTAGGCGGACGACCGCCGCTTTTGAGGCGGCATAAGAACTAAAGCGAGGCAAAGGTGCAGTAGCACCTCCCCCGGAGAGATTGATTATTTTACCAGAACCCTGTTTTTTCATAATCGGTACAACCGCTCGCGTCATAGCGACTGTGCCAAAGAGGTTAATATTGATTGCGTCGCACCACTCCTGCCAATCTACCTCTTCAAAAAAACCAATGGGGCCATAGACCCCGGCATTATTTACCAAAATATCAATCCGACCAAAGAGTTCTAGGGCGCGGTTAGCTAGGGCCGTCACATCCTCCAATTTTGAAATATCGGTGGCTAGAATTTCGATCTTTTGCTCAGCCGAGCGGGGGCCGAGCTTCTCCGCCACCCGGCCAGCCGAAGTTTGTAAAAGTGCGGTTTCACGGGCAGCCAGCAGCAGATGCGCCCCTTCTTTAGCATAAGCTTGGGCGATAGCCTCACCCAACCCCCGGTTGGCTCCGGTTATTATAGCTACTTTATCTTTTAGTTTCATTTATTTTTTATTATTTAATCCTTTAGCTGGTCAGGTCAACTGGTTGCCACTGGTGGTCGGTCGGCTGGCGGTTTTCTGGTTTGCCTACGGCTAGATAAGTGATATTGGCACTATTGCCTAATTGTGCTACCAAGAAACGGTTCTGATCTATTACCGCTTGGTGGCGCATGGTTGCCGCCAACACCTCCGGGCTGATTTGTTCGCGATAGATCGGCCAACCCGTCGCTACTACCACCAAATCGGCTCCGGTTAATGCCGCCGTCAGATCATTGGTTAGGCTGAACTGATTTGCCAACTCTTCCGGCAATTCCGCTACCACCGGATCATGAAAAGTTACTTCTACGCTGTAACGAGCAGTTTGCTCAACTAGCCACAGTCCTAAGCTAACGGCCTCCGAACGGCGCAGCGTATCGGTGCCTGGTTTATAGCTTAACCCCAAGATTGTTACCCTAACCTTATCCTCACGACCCGCCGAGCGGTTCGTAGATAAATCGGGATTAGAAATCCCTCCTACATTTGTAGGATGCTGCTCCGTCAGTTGATACTGCGTCCCTCCTGTGGGATGCTGCTCCGTCAGTTGATGCTGCGTCCCTCCTGTAGGATGCTGCTCCGTCAGTTGATGCTGCGTCCCTCCTGTGGGATGCTGCTCCGTCAGTTGATGCTGCGTCCCTCCTGTGGGATGCTGCTCCGTCAGTTGATGCTGCTCCGATAGTATATGCGTTACGGCGGTCTGTACCCAACCTTTGTGAATTTCGTTGCTGGCTAAGGTTCCGCTTAGGAGGGGAGTTTCCAGTCCATAATTAGCTCCTAGTTGCACTAGGAAGCGGAGGTCACGGGCTAGAGTACCTCCGGCAAATGGTGCGCCCGGCCCTAGGTAAGCGCGGGAACCTATTCGCATTTCACTCTTTAGGCCGCGTTCCACCTCTTTAGCATCTGCTCCGGTCTGCTCACAGATACGGGCAATCTCATTAATCATAGCGACTGAGACGGCAAGGAAAGAATTAAGGGCGTGTTTGGTCATCTCTGCCGATTTAACCGACATCCATTCGAGACGAGGGCAGAAGCGGCTTAAAATATCACCTAGCAACGCCTTGCCTTCGTCACCATCGAGTCCAATTACAATGCGGTCTTCGGCCCGAAAGCTCTTTAGAGCATTGCCCAAACGTAAATTTTCGGGCGAATAGGCATAAACTAGGTGCTTTTCAGGATCGCGTTTATGCCAGCGTTGACGTAGGGCATCGGTGGAGCCAACGGGCAGTTGGCTGGAAATGAGAATAACGGTTCCGGCTTTTAGGTGGGGAAAAGCGTCCTCTAGTTGTTGCTCCACATACCCGACATCGGCCCGGTCTTCTTCATCCACTGGCGTATCAAAAGCCACCCATAGCAGATCAGCAGAGGCTAAGGCTTCGGCGTGGTTGTGGGTAAAACTCAAACCACCAATCGGCGGACGGAGCCGCACTCCCACAGCTGAACGGTCATCCGACCCTTGATTTGCGACGATTAGTTCGGTTAGGCCCGGCTCAAAGATGGGCGGTTTTCCAGCCTGCAAGTTTTCAATTACCGCTTGGTTGCTATCGAGGCCGATTACCCGGAAGCCCTCTTGGGCCAAAGAAGCCGCCGTGACGCAGCCCAAATGCCAGAGGCCATAGACCACTATAAGAGGTTGTTCCTTTTCTACATTCATCACTATTTCTCCAACAAGGCTTGGGCTGCCACCAAATAATCTAGTGTGTACTCCACACTCTCCCGAATAGTTAACTTGGGTTGCCAACCTAATGCCCTGATTTTAGAGCAATCCAAGAAGATAAAAGGGCTATCGCCGATCCAGCCCCGTTCGCCGCCAGTATAGTGCCGCACTGGATTGAGACCTAGTTTGGCGCAAATCCAATCTAGCGAATTATTGACCTCGCAGTACTCATTTGTACCCAAATTAAAGACATTTACCTGGGCTTGGGCTTGGGGATGTTGGATAGCGGTTAGGATGGCATCGAGACAATCTTGAATATACATATAGCTTTTGCGCTGCTTGCCATTGCCTAACACTTCAATTTCAGTGGGATTCGCTCTTAACTTTTTGTAAAAGTCAAAGACATGGCCGTGAGTATAGCGTTCTCCTAAGATGGAGACAAACCTAAAGATATAGCTCTGTATCCCAAACCCCTCGCAAAACGCTTCAATCAACCCTTCGCCCGCTAATTTTGAAGCCCCGTAGAGGCTGGTTTGTATGGGGAAAGGGGCATTTTCCGGGGTAGGAAAGACCTCCGGTTCGCCATAGATTGAGCCCGTCGAACTGAAGGCGATGCGGGGTACTTTGTTCTGGCGCATTGCTTCCAAAACATTAAAGGTGCCAATCGTATTTACCTCAAGGTCTTTGCGGGGCTGATTTATTCCACCACGCACGTCGGCATTGGCTGCTAGGTGAAAGACAAAATCGCTACCCTGCATTACCTCTTTCAAAACCTCAAAATCGTGCAGATTGCTGCGAATCAGTCGGAAATTGGGATTTTTTAAGGCTTGTTCCAGAAAACTAAGTTGTCCGGTGGAGAAATTATCGTAAGCCACAACACGATGATTTTCTGCCAGTAGCCGATCCACGAGGTTACTACCAATAAAACCAGCCCCACCTGTTACAAAACAACGCACCTAGTTTATACCTCCCACTCTATCTCGGAATCTAGGAAGACTGCGGTGAGTATCTCCGAGATTTCTTCTCCCGACCGATCTGAGGCTAGTTCTGCTAAGTTAGCCTCGCGAACATTTTTAACCAGATTTAAGGGCTGTAGTCGGTATCGGGCCAATGCTCTGAGCCAAGTCAGGGGATCACGGAGGATAGTGACTTTTTTCCCTTCATTGAAAGAGCGTGAATTATAGCTTACGGGTATCTCTAGGGCTTTATAGCCTTTGCGCCAAAGTTTTATGACTAGTTCAAAGTCAAAATCAAAGCGGTTACATTCAAAATTTAGCCCAAAGAGACAATCGCGGCGAAAGACCTTGTACATCGTAAAGGGGTCTTTGGTACGCTGTCCATAGAGGACATTTAGGGCGGTGGTAAAGAAGATATGACCGAAATTGAGTAGTAGCCCCATCTCTGGTTGATCTATAAAATGGCGTATTTTCCAAGCACTTCGGCTGGCTGTGCGGTTGTAGCCGGTCGGCTGGCCGTGCCGTGAGCCTAGTACAAAGGCACTTGTTCCGGCTCGTAGGGGAGCCAATAATTCCTCATAATCGTTTAAGTCGTATTCGAGGTCGGCATCTTGGATTAGAATAAAATCGCCTGCGGCGTGGGCTAATCCAGTACGGACGGCGTGACCCTTACCTTGTGGTTTATCTTCGAGGATCAGTTTGACCTTGGGGTGGTCTTTATATTTAAGAACCTCTTCTCGTGTTCCGTCGGTAGAGTTGCTTTCTACCACCACGATCTCCATCTCTAGCCCGTCAATTTCTTTTTGCACCAGCAATTCCATCACCTGACTAAAGGTTTTACGCTCATTGAAGACAGGCATAATCACCGAAAGCTTAAATCGCCGGGCGGAGCCGTCTCCCACAGTCGTACTCCCATAACCGCCCACTCCCACAGTCGTCTCCCACAGTCGGGGTGCTATCTCTATCTCCTGCTTACGGGCAATTACTACCAGTCCGCTTGCTACCAGTTTCACATGGCGGTCGAGCAAGGTCTTGGGTAGCAGACGGGAGGCTAGGCGAGTAACCGGAGTAATCATTGGGATAGGATAGCGGTCAAAGTGGGCAAAGACATAGCCCGCCGAAAGGATTTTGGGGCTGGGCCGGGTTAGTACGCGGTTAAAATTGGTGAGGAAGAGTAGCGTCTCTAGGGTAGCTTTATTAAAGTAGTAGAGATGTTCAGTCTTATATTCCATCCAGTTTTGACCGAGTAACTTAGCCGACCAACTATCGAGGGAGGGGACAGTTATTAGGATGATCCCGCCGGGTTTGAGGAGGCGATGAACCGCCTTCATAAATCGCTCAGGTTGGCGAGTATGTTCTAAAACATCCGCCATAATACAAATATCAAAACTGGCCTCTGGTAGGTTGGTCTGCTCTACCTCGCCACAAATTACTTGGGCTGGCCCTTGGGCTGGCCCTTGGTTTGATTTATGACGACCAGCCCAAGAGTTCAACCGGGCTTGGGCGGTTTCTACGGCGTGTTTGGAATATTCGATCCCGGTTACTTCAAAACCCCGGGCCTGCGCTTCTACTAGTAAATCACCTAGGCCACTGCCTATTTCGAGGAGCTTGCTACCGCTCCGGGTGCCATATTCTTCAGCCATATCCAGATAGAGCCGGGCGGTCGCTCGTTTTAGTTCCGAAACTTTTTGCTCTGCTCCGGGGGTGTAGCCTGTTAGGAAATAATCGGCACTATAAATAGCGGCGAGGGTTTGATCGGAGGGCTGCGGATTCAGCATCTTTAAGTGGCAACTTGGACAGGATTGTACCTGAAAGCCTTCATGGATAAAATCATTTTGAAGATCGCCACTTTTGCACAGTGGGCAATAAGTTAATTCCAGTGTATTACTAACCTCGTAACGAGCAGTTTTTAGATTATTACTAAGTAACGAACAGTTTTTATCATCATATATCATACATCTTAATTTACAGGCACTCCCCCCCTTGCATAGGGTTTCAGAGAACTGCCGTTTTAGCTCCTTTTTTTCAAGAATGATTTAAAGCTCTCTTGCCAGTCTACGCGACCAACCGAACGGCCAACCGAACGACCAGCCGAACGGCCAGCCGAAGCTACTAGACCTATTAAAAGGATCAGGCTAATCAAAGTTCCAGCTATGCCTAACTTGAACGAGAGTGGATCATATTTTATCACAATATCGAGTTTTCCTGCAGGTAGTGGTACACCAATAAAGGCATAGTTAGTACGTACTACTGGTACTTCGGTTCCGTTTACGAAGACCTTCCAGCCGGGATAGTTAGTTAGACTGGTAGCTAAGAAACCGGGCGTTTGGCGGGTTAACTCCATTCTTTTATACTCCGGCCTCTCTTCTAGCACCTTAGCGGGAACATACTCCGTACCGGAAATAGGGGTTAGTTCAGACTCTGGGCTAAGGACGGCGGCTTCGGCAGGGTCGAAATTTTGATTGAGTACCAAATCACTTAGTTCGGCCTCATCTTTTGGTTTAAGCGTTTGACCGACACTATAGTAGCGGGGCACTGCATCCTCAAAGCGGTAGATACTAAAACGGCTATTTTGCCATACTGGAGTGTAAATATGCACCTGTTCCGTATAGACTGGATTGAAAAGGAGCGCACCTTTCAGAGGATTGCCATCCAAACTTAGGCTACTACCTTTCAGCGTTGGGATAGTTAGGTAAGCGGCCACCACATTAGTGGTACTACTATCCGGCGAGACCAAATTGATCTGATAAGTTTTACCTTTCGAATCGGCGATAGGCTCGAACTCGATGCTAAAAAATCCCTGTTCTGGCATTTTAGTACAAGGTAATGTGCTACTACGTAGGGTTACGTTTGGATTACTAGCTTCGCTTAGCTTAAACTCGATGTTACAAGTGTTGGCGGTTAGCCGTCCATAAGTAGCGGTCATGAGTTGAATGGCCTTCAAATTGGCCTCGCCTGCGGTAAAGGTTTGGGCGATAGGTGTTCGCAAGATGGGGAACGGCTCTTTAGTGCTAGTGGTAATGGCGTTCGGGAGAGACTCATGACTGACGATATAGTGAACGCCGAATAATTTTAAGTTGCGTGGCGATATTCGCAAGATAGGCCGATTAATAATATCGGCAGGGTTGGAAAGCTGATTGAAGAGGGTTAGATAGTTTGGGATATACATCGCATCGAAAAAGCGGAGATCATGCAAATCATAGAAGAGGTTTCCTTGTGGCACAATATAAAAACCGTTGTAGAAAGCAATATTATCGTCACCAGCCACCGTTTGGACGGCTTTGATTCCATCCGTAAGAGGCCACGCATATTTTACATCGGAAGTACCATTAATGTCTCTTAGGTAGAGGCCACCTTGGGCAAAGGAGGAGCAGACTAATAGGATTAAGCCTGGCACTCGCCAGTACCTGCGTGGCTGGGTTATTAGGAGGGTGGCTACTACTATTAAGCCAAAGACGATAATTACATATCCGGTTTGGGCGGGTACATAATCTTGGAAGGCTTTACTTTTGGTATCGGTTTTGGTCTGCTCAAAGTTTAAGGCGACTCCGATTAGGGCATTAGCCAAAAAGAAGAGGGCTCCCTCAATCAACCAGAGGAGTGTCCGACGGGATGGGCGAACTTGGTAAAGTTGGTTGAGAACCATCGCACTGATACAACAGATGCCGAAACTTACCACAAAACTAGCTCGTTGTCCCACCGCTGACTCGATAAAGGGTAGGTAACGAAACCAGCCATTAATAGGAAAGATATTATAGACATAACCGAAAAAGAAGAGCGTCACTAGACCGAAAAACCAGAAATATTTATTTTTAGTGAGGACGAAGAGACCCACGATAGCTAGGAAGACAAAGGCAGCCCCCACATGAGTTAGAAAAATTTCGGTACCCATCTTGCCATAGCCGTCGCTATAAGATTGGTCGTTGTAGCCGTGTAGCTTTGGAAAGATGGAGTTAATCATAAAGATTTGAAATAGTTGCTGATCTATCCGCGCCCTGACTCCGATATTGACCCGTAGGTATTCTATAAAGGGAAGCAACTGGAGACTAGTTAAACCCAGTCCAACTATGCCAAAAAGAGCAAATTTGGAGGCGAGGATTAGTCGCTGTTTAATTTCAGACGAGAAGATCCAAACACGGAAAAGAATATAAACGGAGACAACTAAGGTGGCAAAAAAGAAGGTTTCCGGGTGACCCGCATAAATTCCCACCGCTAGGGCTAAGGCTAAGCCTGCCATATGGAGTGCCTGCCCACGTGTAGACCTAGCTTGCATGGCCCGTTCCACAAAGAACATCCCGGCGGGTAAAGTTACCAGTGAACCTCCATGGGGTCCAACGTGCCAGATTACCATATAGCCATTGTACATAAAGGCTATCGAGCAGGCTATCGCGATCCAATGGTTAATCTTTAAGGCTTTTAAAAAGCCATAGGTAAAGAGACCTATCACCAAAAATTTGAGATATTGGGAGAGCAACCAACCATCTTTCATTCCGAAAAGATAGACCGGTAGACTAAAAGGTGAGAAGACTCCTACTTGTATACTGGCAAGTAGCGGTATACCATTGCCATTATAGGGGTTCCAGAGTGGTATTTCGCCTTTGGTAAGACGTTGCATGGCATATTGAAGATTAGGTTGAAAATAGCGAATTGGATCAATAAAGCCAATATTGCTCTTTTCCGGCTTGGGCAAACCATAGAGGGTATTATCGGCTCTTTGGAGGACATCTACACCCAAATAATAGGAATTGGGTGTAAAGATAGGGGTGCTAAAAAAGATTACCAACGTGAGATTAAGGATTACCACAAGGTGTAAAATTTCATTTTTCAGGAGGCGCGTAATTACATTTCCACTGGTAGTTCGGCTGGCTGGTTCACTGGTGGTTGTTTTTTTTTCGTTCGGAAGAGAAGATAAGGGTAATCTTTCCATTTTTAGTTTCATCCCTTTTAGCGGATACGTTTTAGAAACCCTCTAGGGTTAAAAGTTAGCAGGTAGCGTTCACGTTCTTGATCCACTAGTGATTAGAGCCGTATCTAGGAAGTACTTGCTCGGTGGTGGGTTCTTCTTTTGTCTCGGAGGGTGAGTTCTGCTCTAACCGCTTTTGAACCTGATGGCTGGCGGCTTCTAATAACTTTGCTACTAAAGAGAGGGCTATCGCACTTGGACGAGCCAAAGTCTTTTGTAGTTCTTGTGATCGTGTTATCGCTTTTTGATATTCGGCTTCGACGTGACGAGCATAGGCTTGAATCTTTTGGTATTCGCCTTCGACGTAGCTGAGATAGACTTGGGTTTTTTTGTATTCGTCTAGCAGGTTTTGGTATTTTTGCTCTAAAGGATGTATGGCACTATTGGCCTTCTCAGGATATTTAACCATCCGGGTAGCGTTGTCTTGGGCATTAGAATCTTGCATTTTGAAAGAAAATCACCTCTTAAGTTTTAGATTTTGACTTACTCTAGCTCAGGTTTGGCCGCTATATTATAGCATATAAGTCATATCTCCGGGTTAGGCTTCTTGAGCGTTCAGGGGGATTGCAAAGTAGGAGAGCAGAAATAAATTTTCAGGGCTATCTGGTATTGAATATTAGGTTATCCCGCTAGTTTACTCAACAAAGCTAAAGCCAGCAAGAGCGGTAAAAGAGGGCTACCGAATTAATTCGGTAGCCCTCTTTTACCGTTATATCGGGATTAGAAATCCCTCTTACAGAAGGATGGGGTTAGGCCATCATCATCATGCCGGGCTGCATCATCATCATGCAAGCGGCGGCGCACTTCTTCATCATTTCAGCACAGGCCATCATCTGGGCATCGTCGGCGAACTTGGCGCACATTTCGGCACATTTGTTACACATCTCGGCGCACATTTCGCACATACGGGCGGACATCGCGGAGCCGGTAATCATGAAATCAGCACAAGTCTGGCACATCTGAGCGCAATCCCGCATCATGCCCACACAGGCCATATACTCGCCACCCATTTCCATGCAATACATCGAGGTTTGCATACACATCCGGTGGCTCTCCATGCACTCATTGACGCACATCATCATCTCGTTGCTCATCATCATCATTTTGCCCTTCTCCATTAGTTTTCTCCTCTTTTTCTGCTTTAGCAGTAATCTCTAATTTTAATTAAATGGGAACGCCCACTTGAGCTATTTCCCTAATGCCCCAGCCTAAGTTAAGAAACCCTTAATTTAGTTAGAATCCTATTTACAAACTGTAGCAATAATGATATAGTTGATTTACTTGATAAGCCATACCAAGATTATACAGTTCTTTTAGTTTTTCTAATTTTCTTCGCTACCGCAATACTCTTGTGGTTACGTTACTAATATACCAGAAGAAATTAGGTTTGTCAAGCCTAAAATCAACCAATTTACAAAATGATTTTAGACTTACAATCTATTTATAAGTAAAGTAAGTAAGTTAACATAGAAAGACTTGAAAAGACTCTGGAATAACCTCCTGCGATCTGGTCAACAATCTTCCCCTTCCACTGGAAAAATATCGTATCTCCTCAAAAATCTGGGTAGGGGCGTATTGCATACGCCCAACCTGCGGCGGGTTTATGTGAACTGGTTCCAATAAACCCCTACTTATTGAGACGATACAAAATATCCTTCCGGGCGGTTCTATTTTAGTATCATCTCAAGTCAGTTGGCTGGTCGTGTAGAAATTTAACAAAATCGCTGGATTCAGTACTTAGGCTAAAGGCCGAGGGGAGTAATCAGTCGGTTTCGCCATAGACAATAGCGCGTTGGGCCGAGGCCCAACTGGAACTGGGGTTGAGTTCTAAAGCGCGGTAAAAGTCCAAAAGAGCCTGATCGTAATTTCCAATTAGCCGATAAAGGATGCCACGCTGGGTATAGGCCCAACTATAGCGGGGATTGAGTGCCAAAGCCTTATCAAAATCGGCGATGGCCCGCTCAAACTGCTCTTGGTTGCGGTAGGTGATACCACGCTGGGCATAAGCAAAGGCCGAGTTAGAATTGAGAGCTAATGCCCGCTCAAAATCAACTAGGGCTAGATCGTATTTCTTAACATCGCGGTAGGCAATGCCGCGCTGAACATAGGCCCACTCCGCGTTTGGATTACATTCTACCGCTCTCCTAAAAATATCCACCACATGCTCGTGATAACTACTAACAGACGGATCGTGTTGGTGGAGTGGGTGTAGCCCGGTTTCGCCGCTAGATTGAGACTGCCAAGCTTGGCGGTAGATGGAGGCTAGGTTAAGGTAGCCTACCGCATCGCTAGGATTTAAGGTAATGGTCCACTCGTAATCATCCATTGCTAGACCAAGCCGACGGTGAGCCAAGGAGGCATCCCCCCGCCTGCGATAGAGGTGGGCTAGGATTTTGGTATCTTGGTAATTACTTCGGTTGGCCGTATTCTTCCAAGAGTGTAAATACTTAGGTAGGTCGTCTTCTGCTGGAAGAGTGGCCGAAATGGTGGCAATTACGGTTTCGATCAGATAAGTCGCCGCCGTAAAGAGTTCCTTACTTTGTAATTCGGCCTCTATATAAACCAGCAGATATTCGAGGGTTTGCCCTGTGCCAGTGAGAGATTTCGGTTGGTCGCTCGGCTGGTCGTTCGGCTGGCCGTTCGGCTGGCCGCGTTCGAGTGGTTGATACTGCTTTTGCAGCCTTAAATGTTCGCGTAAAACTCTGGCAATCTCGCCGCAAGTATAGTCGTTGGGAGTAGGTAGCTCCTCCTCCGAGAAATGAAAGTTGGAGTGGTAGGCATGTAGGACGAGGGTAAGAGCCTCGTTTTGGCTGACCTCTTCGGGCAGCCAGAGGAGTTGTTGGATTAGGGCCAACACCAACTCTAACCATTCGGTACTTTGAAAGACTAGAGTCCTGCCAGAGGGGGTATTTCGAGTGGCTTCGAGGAGTTCCAGTTGTGTACGATAATAGTTGGCTAACATACGGCGGGTATTGTAATAGTTCTGGCGAGAGCGTCGGAAGAGATAACGGTTGAAAAGCTCTTGAACCAGCGAGTGATAGTTGTAGCGCCCATCTTGAGGGTTACATTTTACGAACGGTGAGCGGGTGAGCCAACGAAAGATGGCCTCCTGCTCTTTTGCTTCCACTTGGGCGAGGTAACCAAATGGCTCTAACTCGTCTTGATTGAAAGGCCGCGAAAGCAAAGCTACGTCGAGGGCAAGGCGGCGCTTGGTTTCATCCCACTCCCAGCGCAAAAAGTTCTCTACCACATCGCTGGTAGGGTCTACCTCACTAGCTTGACCGGAGGAGTTAAAGGTGAGAAGGCTTAAATAGAGCGGTAGACCACCTGAAAGCTGCCTGAAATTAGCCAGATGCTCTGGTTCGCTAATGCCTCTCACTTTAAGGTATTCGTCGGTTGCTTCTGGGCTAAAGACATCTAGGTTTATAAAGTAGATCTGACCTGCGTCGCGATAAGGTAGCCAGCGTTTAGGGTCTTTCGGTAGAGTGCGATCCAGTGGATCACGTCCTGCGATAATCAGCACTACCTGATCGCTAATATCAGCTTGTAATAGAAAATCCACCAGCCAAGGGGCAATTTCGGGTGCTAATTGCTCAAAAGTATCGAAACAAAGTAATAAGCGTTGATGGGCAGGGGTCGAGACTTCCTCTGCTTGTTTTGACTGGTCGCTCGGCTGGCCGTTCGGCTCGGTCTCCTCATCCAGCATCGTTACCGCCAGCAAGTTTAGATATTCGACGAAAGCATTGGTTAGCTTCCGCAGTAAATCGTTAGCGATTTGTTGCTGGCGGCTAATATCGCTCGGTTGCGGTTCCAGACTGGCAGTTTGATTTTCGCTATTTCTAGGCAACTCTGTAACGGGCAGTTCTTCAAAACGCCTATTCTGACTGAAATCTAGCCGAGAAGGTGGTTCGGTTGACCCGCCGACATACTTCTCCAGACGCTCTCGTCGGTTCTTCTGTTCCTGTTCTAAGCGTTCGATAGATTCATCCAGAATTTCCAATTCTCGGTTTAATTTGGAGCGTTCTAAGGGATTGGTGACGGTAAGGAGGTTTCGCTCCACTTCCTGTTTGAGATCATAGGCATCATCCAGCGGGGTTAAAGGTTTCAGTTTGGGCTGGCGGATGGCTGCTGGCTCACCTTTAGCGATTTTGTTTAATAATTGAAGCTTTCCGTTATTTTCGCGATAAGTTTCCAATTGGGCCTGAAAGCGAATAAAGACCTCGGCATTGGCTTCGGCCTCCTCTTGACTTCGGCCTTTGGTCGGCTGGCCGGTCGGCTGGCCGGTTTGACTGGCGATTTTGTTGAGTTGGGTGGCGAGGGTCTCCATTACCACCACTGGACTATATCCAGCTTGGCGTTCATCTACTAAGGCGATA
This sequence comes from Candidatus Chloroheliaceae bacterium, assembly GCA_013390945.1. Classification (GTDB taxonomy): domain Bacteria; phylum Chloroflexota; class Chloroflexia; order Chloroheliales; family Chloroheliaceae; genus L227-5C. The sequence continues at coordinate 43,886 of JACAUC010000007.1, read as the reverse complement.
AGGCATTGGTTACCAGACTTTTCGGCGTGGGCTTTGGCCTCCTCGATAAACCAATTCAGCAAAGTAGATTTACCAACTCCACCCTGACCTGAAATAGAGATAATATTGAAAGCTGGAGCCTCTAAGTGCAAGAAGTATTCTCGGAAAAAAGATAATTCAGAAGTACGCCCAAAATGGCTTTTAAACTGATTTTGGGTAGCTTGAAACTGCTCGTTACAATGAGGGGTACTTAGAGCCTGAGAACTGCTCGTTACAGGGATATTAGCTTTGTTTGTTGCTGAAGCTATAAATGGCATTGCACTTGCAACCTTAGTAACGTAGTTTTGTTTTTAGACCCACAATGCTCAAATTAATAAACCCGCCCCACATAGGGTATCTACAATATGCTCCTATCCCGACAGATTAATCGGCGTGGTATTCCCTAGCGTCAACATAACCTAAGTTGGTTGCTAGTTACGGGTTGGGAACGCCACTCCTTTCTTGCTAAGCTTTGTTGATTTAACAAGCCATAAGCTGATAGTTGTAACCATCGCTCCGTTACACTCAGGCTTGTAGTAATTGGTGATAAGCACCAGAGACGGGCGAAGCATATCTGGGTATCCTGACTTAAACAACTTAGTGCCGTGCGACTGGTCGTGCGGAACTTAGTCTGGTCATAAAGTTGGGCTGCAGTTTGTATTAGTCCCCCCAGCATAGCGTGGGTTTAAGAGACCGTATTTGACATAATCGGTATCTGGTACGCAATCAGCAAAACCTGTGCCAGCATAGCATTGGGTCTAAGACATTGTATTTGATTCAGATCTTCTCCTGTAAATCAACAGAGGCACAAAACTATGGCTAATTTTATCAGCCAATAATACCACACGAAGTGCTTTCGCGCAAAAAGCTATGAGGTCGAAGGGGCGGAGTTATACGCCAGCTTTCAGGCCGTAGCTCGGCCCAAGGCCAGCCTACAAACAAGAGGTCACTCTTCCGGGCAAACAAACCGATAGCCTACGCCGCGTTCGGTCAAAAGGTATTGAGGTCGCGTGGTATCTGGTTCTATCTTTTGGCGCAATTGGCTGATAAAGACATGTAAATATTGGGTTTCACGCTCGTATTCTGCCCCCCAACTATGAAGCAATGCTTGGCGATGGGTGATTACTCGCCCGGCATTTTCCACTAGATATTTTAAGAGATCATATTGCTGGGGTGTAAGCTTAACTTCTTGGCCCCTGACCGTCACAAACCGCCGGGAAAAATCAATAGTTAACTCTTTACAGCTAAACTTCAAGGAGCCTTTTTCAAGCGATGGGCTACTCGCTGAAAGATTAGAGAGTTGGGCGCGTCGCAAAGCAGCTTTTATTCTAGCCACTAGCTCGTTCAATTTATAGGGTTTGGTTTGGTAATCGTCTGCGCCCAATTCAAGGGCCGCGACTTTTTGTTCCTCCTCATCGTTTGCTGAAAGGACGATAATGGGCAGGTTGTTCCATTGGCGTACTTGGCGGCAGACTTCTAGCCCATCCATTTCAGCCATTCCTACATCAAGAACCATCAAGTCGGGGGCTTTGTGTCTCAAGACTTTCAAAGCTTGTATCCCATTTTCAGCCGTATAAACCTCAAAGCCCATCCCGATTAGGTTGCGTTTAAGCATATGTAGAGCTGCGCGTTCATCATCTACTATCAGGATCTTCGCTCCAGCGGAATTAAATTTTTTAGATGACGTTGTTGAGTTGTAATTATCCATGGTTTCATAAAGTTCACTCTTGTAATAGTGGGCGATATTGGCCTGTTTCTGGAGTTGGCTCTGGATGGCTTCTAATAGCTCGGTACGGGTAAAAGGTTTGGTCACATAGTCGTCCGCGCCCATAATCATACCTTGCCGCAGATCAGGTTTATCGGCTTTGGCGGTAAGAAAAATAAAAGGTATGGTCGAGAGGTTGAAATTAGCACGTAGCCGGGCCAACACACCATAGCCGTCCAATTCTGGCATCATAATATCGCAAATAATCAAATCGGGCCGTTGTGTTTGGGCTAATTGGAGACCATGTACTCCATTAGAGGCCACCACGACGATGTAGCCTTCAGCCTTTAACAAATCTTGAAGGTTCTCTCGCACGGATGGGTCGTCTTCAATAATGAGAATACCTTTCATCAAACAAAGTCCTTTGGTGCTGTGAAGTTGAGCGGATTGAGAGACTAAATCGAGCAACCCGTTGACTTAGAAATCGGCTGGCCGGTCGGCTGGCCGGTCGGCTGGCCGGTCGCCAACTGGTTGCCTACAAGCGGGTTTAAAGTACACAAGGTAAGGTAACTCGTACCCTAGCCCTGCCGTCCCGAATAGTACCAAAATAGACTTCGCCCTCGTAAATTTCAACTAAGCGGCGAGCAATTGCCAACCCTAAACCAGTCATCGCATGGCTTTGTTCGTGGTTTTTACCGTTTAGCCAGTTAAAGAACTTAGTATTCACCTCATGGTCATTATCCATTGTAATATAGATAATATAGGTCGCATTTTTGATTAAACTGAGAAAACCTACCGATGTGCCGGGTAGCGAATATTTGAAAGCATTGTCTACTAACTCTTCCACTACCTTCTGAAGGTGCATATCAGCTATTTTAACGGTGGCTTCTTGTAAGCCCAGCTTAATATCAGCCTCTCGTTGGGCGGTTTTGGCTTTAGCTAACACAATTTGCTGGATCAAGTCGGCGGCGTTGCTACTGCGCTGTTGGCGCATAACTTTGATCTGTTGTAGGTTATTGGCAATAATTTCGAGTTCAATGTAGAGTTGAAAATTCTGCATTAACCGCTCTATCCGGTCTGCTGCCCAATCGAGTTTTTCGGCTACCGCTAGAATTTCTTGGTTGGTGACGCTTCGGGTGGTTGTATCTATCTCATAGAGTGAGAAGGCTGCCGATTTTATAGCTTTAAGGGGAGCTAAAAATTCATCCGGTACAGGTTCGATTAAGGTATCACACAGTTCTTCGATTTTAGTATGCAGTTGGCTGTAGATCGCATTATGTTTCTCTAGGCGGGTGTTGACCGCGTTGAGCAATTCGGTGCGAGTGAAGGGTTTAGTGAGGTAGTCGTCTGCTCCCAGTTGCATACCTTGGCGCAAGTCGGCTTTATCGGCCTTAGCCGTTAGGAAGATAAAAGGAATGGTGTTGGTAAGGGGGTCTTGTTGCAAGGCGGTTAGCACCCCATAACCATCCAGTTGTGGCATCATAATGTCACAAATAATTATATCGGGTTTTTCTTTGTGGACGAGGCCGATGCCAATCATGCCGTTTTCGGCACTAACCACCTCAAATTCTTCGGCTTCCAGCACATCTATCAAGCTGTGACGTACTAGCTCTTCATCTTCAATAACTAGAATTTTTTTCATTTGAAATTTCCACCACTACTTCTGCCGTCGGCTGACCGTTGCTTTGCATTTGAAGTGCGTAGCAACCAACCTAGGTTGCGTTAGTTAATCCTAATGTATCATCTCAATAATTCGCGGTAGGGGCGTATTGCATACGCCCCGCCTGCGGAGGGTTTATGCAAACTGATTATTCAATAAGCCTCTACATATTGAGAAGATAGATAATACTCTATTAAAAAAAATACTTTCTACAGTCAACTGGTGGCTGTGTTACTAAAATTCTCTATTATTTTACTATAAAACTGTTGGTCTGACAAGGGTCGGCTGAGCAAATAGCCTTGTCCCTGATCGCAGTTATGGCTTTTTAGAAAGGCCAATTCTGCTTCGGTCTCAATACCTTCCGCAATTACTATCTGACCTAGTTGGTGGGCCATTTCGATACTGGCCGAAACCAAAGCACTATTCTTGGGGTCATCACCTACATTAATAATGAAGGAGCGATCCAGTTTGACGGTTTCAAAGGGATAATTTTTCAGCGAGGTCAGGTTAGCGTAGCCCGTGCCAAAGTCATCTATCGCTAAGTGTACCCCCATCTCCCTTAGTTTATTGAGGATGACGCTAATAGTGGGTATGGCTTGGGGTAGAATACTTTCGGTCAATTCCAATTCGAGGGAATCGGGCTGGAGGCCCGTCTCTTCCAAAACACGTGCTACTATCTCCGGGAAATTGGAATGATAAAGCTGACGACCAGAGACATTAACCGCAATTCTAAAATTGGGATGGCCCCCCGAAAATTCGTCCAAGCTTTGCCAGTTTTTAACTTGGCGGCAGGCTTGTGCCAATACCCACTCCCCAATCGGTACAATCAAGCCAGTCTGTTCGATGATGGGAATAAACTCGGCGGGAGAGACTAGCCCTAACCAAGGATGTTGCCAACGTAGTAACGCTTCTGCCCCCATTACCTGAAGGGTTGACCCAGTTTGTAAATTGATCTGGGGTTGGTAATGGAGCAACAACTCTTGTCGTTCTAGCACCCTAGGCAAATCGGCGCGTAGAATACGAGTCTTGGCCTTGGCATAGTGAAGCTCGTTGGTTATATCGCCCGGCTTGCGAGTTTGGGCAGGCTCTTTTAAGTGAGAGGAGACCGCTCTAAGGAGTTCCACTCTGGTAAAGGGCTTGGTTAGATAATCTTTTTCCTTGAGTTGTATCCCCTTATACTCCGCCGCTTTGTCGGTCATACCCGTCAAAAAGACAAAAGGGATCTCAGCCGTAGCCGGATCTTGGCGCAGGGTATCCCAGACCTCGTATCCATCCATTCCCGGCATTATTACGTCACAGAAGATTAGAGCAGGCAACCCTTCATGAGCTAATTTAATAGCCTCCCTTCCATTTTTGGCGGCGAGGGTTTCAAAATCTTCGGCTTCCAGCAATCTTATAATACTATCGCGGACAATTTCATTGTCATCCACCACCAATATTTTAGTCATCAATTTTGCTCCAAAAGTTGTTAGTGATTAGTCTTTAGTGATTAGTCTTTAGTTATCTTCTCAATAAGTAGGGGTTTATTGCATAAACCCGCCTCAGATTGGGCGTATGCCATACGCCCCTACCCCGAAATAGGGGTTTATTGCATAAACCCGCCTCAGATTGGGCGTATGCCATACGCCCCTACCCCGAAGTAGGGGTTTATTGCATAAACCCGCCTCAGATTGGGCGTATGCCATACGCCCCTACCCCGAAGTAGGGGTTTATTGCATAAACCCGCCTCAGATTGGGCGTATGCCATACGCCCCTACCCCGAAATATTGAGATAATAAGTTATTAGTTATCAGTGCTTAGTCTTTAGTTCGTTGACTAACAACTAATAACCCATAACTAACAACTAATCACTAATAACTATAAACCATTAGCCAAACCATTAGCCGCTGTAAGTTGGCGGTTGGCTAAAATTTTAGCTAGACTCTCCTCAAAGTCCTCCTTTAGCACCTCTGGAATAATCGTCGGTCGCTCTGGCGGTTGGGCCTTTTTTGAGGCATCGGCTGACCGTCTGGTAGGGCCAGTTGCTTTGGCTTTAGAGGTCGCAGTAGCGGGAGGAGCGAGTTTTTCCGCTTCTTCTTGGGCCTTTTTAAGCTGAGCGATGGCCCGACGAATAGAATTGAGCGAAGCCCGATTGCATAAAGCTTCCAACTCTGCGCCCACTAGCCCATCGGTTAAAGGTACTAACCAATCTAGCAGGGTAAGGTCGGCGATAGGTTTGGAGGCGGTATGCACTTCCAAAATCTTATGACGGGCAACAGCATCTGGGGCAGGTATCGCGATTTTAAGATCAAAGCGGCCCGGTCGCATCAGAGCCGGGTCGAGCATCTCTGGTCGGTTGGTGGCCCCTAGAATAATTAAGCCCGCTGAATCCTCGATACCATCAATCTCGGTTAGAAGTTGGGCTACCACCCGGTCGGTGACCCCATCGGTGGCTCTCATTCCCCTAGCCGGAGCAACCGCGTCAATTTCGTCAAAAAAGATGATGCAGGGTGCGGCTTGACGGGCCTTTTTGAAGATTTCACGGACGGCTTTTTCACTTTCACCTACCCATTTGCTGAGCAGTTCCGGCCCTTTGACCGAAATAAAGTTAATTTCGCTCTCGGTTGCCATCGCTTGGGCCAGCAAAGTTTTGCCACAGCCGGGAGGACCATAGAGTAAGACTCCACGTGGCGGCTTGGTATCGGTTTGCTCAAACAAATCGGGGTAGTTCAAAGGCCACTCTACCGCTTCACGCAGAGCCTCTTTGACATCATCCAAACCACCTATTTTATCCCAAGTTACATCGGGTACTTCGGTATAGACTTCGCGGATGGCGGAGGGTTCAATCTCTTTGAGGGCGGCGAGGAAATCGGTCATCCGCACATCTAGGTTGACGAATTGTTCGTAGGGTATGCCAGCCGTACCCAGTTCCATATTGGGAATGACCCGCCGCATGGCACTCAGGGCCGCTTCCCGACAGAGGGCCGCTAAGTCTGCACCTACAAAGCCGTGTGTAATGGAGGCGAGGCGGCTAATGTCTACTTCGGGCGAGAGGGGCATCGAACGAGTATAGATGGTTAGAATCTCCTCGCGTCCGGGTCGGTCGGGTACACCGATAGAGATTTCGCGGTCAAAACGGCCCGGTCGTCGTAAAGCGGGATCGAGGTTGTTGGGCAAGTTGGTGGCCCCAATTACTACCACCGCTCCTCTGCCTTTCAAACCATCCATTAGAGTGAGCAGTGTACCAACCACCCGCTTCTCGACTTCGCCTTGCACCTGTTCGCGATGGGGAGCTAACGAGTCTATTTCGTCGAGGAAGATGATACTAGGGGCTTGGCTAGTGGCCTCTTGGAAGATTTTCCGTAGGTTAGCTTCGCTCTCCCCGTAAAATTTTTGAATAATCTCTGGGCCACTGACACTGATAAAGTGAGCCGAGGTTTCATTGGCGACGGCTCGGGCAATCAGGGTCTTGCCGCTACCGGGAGGGCCATAGAGTAGCACCCCTTTAGGTGGGTCTATGCCTAGCCGCTCAAAGAGTTCGGGATAGCGTAGGGGAAGCTCGATCATCTCCCGAATACGATCTAGTTGGCGGGAGAGGCCGCCGATGTCTTCGTAAGTAATCCCACCGCCGGAGCGTCGGGCGGGTTGCTTGCGGTCAGCGGAGGTTTGAGCAAAATTGAGTCCGGTACTTGGCCCCACTACCAGCAAGCCTTCGGGGGGGTTGGTCTCCTGAACCACAAATTCCTGAAAGCTCTCGCCACTGCCAACAAAGTTTACCCGTACCACATCCCCCGCCTTCACGATCATGCCTTCGAGCGAGCGTTTGAGGTAGAGTTGGTGCTGGGTGCTACGGTTTGAAGTGGTACTACCATCGTCGGTGGGGGCCAACAATAGCACTTTGGCGGTAACACCTTCGATTTTACGGATTTGGATGGCTTCACCGAGGGCGGTACCAGCGTTGGCTCGGATCAAGCCGTCAATTAAAATTAGCCGCTTCCCGCGATCATCGGAGAAGGCAGGCATTACTTTGGCTCCGGTGGTTCGGCTACCTTTGATTTCGATAGTATCGCCGATTTTCAAGCCAAGCAGTTTCAAATCAGTGGGGTCTATGCGAGCAATCGTGCGTCCAGCATCGCGTACCGCTGCTTCCGCTACCCGTAAGGTTAATTTGTTTTCAGGACTACCAGCTAGATTGTTAGTCTCACTCATCACAAAATTTTCCTTGTCAAATTGTCAAAATAAATATTCAAGTTACTAGTTATTAGGTAGGGGCGCATTAAATGCGCCCACTCGGAAAGATACCATTACATTATACGGTTTTTAAACGTCGTAGGCGTATTTCAAGTACGCCATTCTGGAAATTACAGCTTTCTGGTTCCGGCTCCACTTTTTCTGGTAGAAGTACCTCTTTTTCATAGCGGCAGGTAGAACCTTGGGCTCGAAGGATTAACACATCGTCGTAAACTTCTAATTGGAGATTTTCAGGCGTGACATCGGGTAGCTCCACCACCAAGACGATCTGCCCTTCCTCGGCCTCGCTATGGATTTCGATGTAAGGCTCGCGTAAGGTAGGAGCCAAGTCATTATTAAGTGGGGCGGCAGGTGGGCGGGTGGGTTTGCGGTTTGGGGTAGCAGTACTCCGACCGCCGGGCTTTCCAAAACTATCGGGCGAGGATGGAGTTGGGCGGGAAGTGGGGCGCATAAAGGGACTAGGGCGGGAGCCAAACTCGGTTACTTGGTTGCTGCCCTCGCTGGCACTGGAACTTTTAAAGCCCCAGCTAACCACAAAGCCCTTCTCTCTATCGCCCGATTCGCCGGAACGAGTGTCGCTTTGGGCTTGCTCGGCTTTTTCGGCCAAGTCACTGATGAGATTCATCACACTGGAAAAGCCCTTCAAAATACCACCTAATCCGCCCGCCCCGGTATTAGTGCCAGTGTTGGTGTTAGTGCCAGTGCGGGTGTTAGTGCCAGTGCCAGTGCCAAATTTAAATTCTAGCACTTCCTCGGCTGGCTGGTCGGCTGGCCGGTCGGCTGGCCGGTCGGCTGGCCGTTTGGCTTCGCTGTCACTAGAACCAGCGTCACTCTTAGCCGAGCTATCCGCCGCTGGAACGGTTTTAGCTTCTTCTTTCGCTTCATCTGCCATCGTTAAATTTCCTTATTTATACTAGTTATTAGTTATTAGTTATTAGTTATTAGTTAGTGGTTGTTAGTTAGCATATCTTGGAAACCAGCGGCCAGCCGATGTAAACTGGTTTGACCAACGAACTAAGCACGTAACCTGGGTTAAAGACTAAAGACTAACAACTAAAAACTACTGGTCTTAGACATCCTTAATTTAGCTAATCAGGCCGGAGCGCATCGCCTTAGCTACAGCGTTGGTACGGTCAAGAGCATCTAGTTTGCTGATAATACTCTGGATATGCTTTTTAACCGTCGCTTCGGAGATAAAAAGATTAGAGCCGATTTGCCGATTAGTCTGTCCTTCGGTCACTAACTTTAAGACTTCGGTTTCACGTTCGCTGAGATTCTGGATGGTTGCATGTGAGTCAGAATCGAACACGCCCCGCCTAGAATTGTTTACCAAACGACTAAGAGCTTGGCGAAGCATTTCACTTCTAATCATAACATGACCTGCAAAAACATTCTTAATGGTTTCGCACAGTAATTCTCTGGAAGAGTCTTTCAAGGCGTAGCCGACCGCCCCGGCCCGCACCGCTTGAATGATATAAGCGTCGGTACTGTACATAGTGAGCATGATAATTTTGACGGAGGGTAGTTGGTTCTTGATGCGGTTGGCGGCTTCAATGCCACTAATTTTGGGCATCTGGATGTCCATTAGGATCACGTCTGGTAGCAGTCGAAGCGCGAGTTCTATTCCTTCCTCACCATTTCCGGCTTCGCCGATCACTTGGATGTCAGGGTCTTCGTTTAGCATAATACTTAATCCTTCCCGGATTAATTGATGGTCGTCAACTAATAGTACGGAGATAGGTTTCTTAACCTTTAGTTGTAACGTAGTAGCTGTAAGATTCAAGTTAAGGTCTAATGTCATTATGTAATTTACCCCTCTTTTTTATCCCTAAGACAAGATTATGACTAGCTTACATTTTTTTGATGAATTAAGCTAGAGATGTAAAACTATCTTGGCTCTTTTTGAAACTTGTCTAAAACTAATTGGGTACCATACCCATCTTTGCTGATGATTTTTAAAAGTAACACCTAACTACTAGGTATTTTTCTAAGGCTCTCAAACCTGTGCCGAATTTAATATTTGGGTTTGAGAGGTCGTTAGGGTAAAACCACTACCCCAATTTGGTAGAATTACGGCGCAGTTGGCCTCGGTCTCTTAGAGTGACCCGCTCGCGGTGAGCTTGCCAGCAGGTATGTTTTAAGGTCTTCCTTAATATTATACGAAAATCAACCTCATAATGTTACACAAAAATTTCAGATTTGACCACTTCATAAGGCACAATACCCCATTAAAGCCTTGATTTGGTTGTCTAGTTTGCACAAAGAGTATAAAGCGTTCTAAGCGATAGATCAAACTTGACTACTTTGCGGCTCACCAAATTGGCGGAGGTTCTACCTATGGCTTTCTGTTTTAGCAGTTCTGATCTGGTAAACTGCTCGTTACGAGGAAGGGGTTTGGGATCAAGTGGTCTACTTGTCTGCCCGGGGAACTACAACCCGCTTATCGGTTAACAGGTTCCTTTGTACGGTGGTACTAGCGTAGGAAGACCTGACCGCTCGCCTGAAAAGAGAGCTATGAGAGAAGAGCATTAGAAAGGTTTTGCTCAGAAGACCGGAGTTTACCTTTGCTCTACATAGCCTACCTATGAATCATGAGATGTACCCGTACTAAGAATATTAAGGTCTCAACCTAAAAATAAGCTAAAGAAAAGAGAGCCTTATCTTAAAATTCTATTAAGATATTTTTACTTTACATAAGGCAATTATAAAAGAATTAGTGAGTAAACATTAAAATTTATTTGCGTGGTAGTCTTTTGGCTACTAGCTAAAAGTATAGCCAGAAAGGTAGCCGAAGAGTGTATGGTAAGAATTAAGCTTGTGTATGATAATAGTGGCAGTTAGGGAGAGTAAGGTAGATAAGCACAAGTAGTAACGCTGCTCCACGCCCCTAATCTAAGCTAATATTATATACACAAGGAGAAAAACAATGGCCGTAGAGAAAACGATTGGCTCCAGCAGCTTGGTAGAAGTAATTGACCGCATCCTCGACAAAGGTATTGTCATTGATGCTTGGGCTCGTGTATCGTTAGTTGGTATTGAACTAGTAGCGATTGAAGCCCGCGTCGTGATCGCCTCGGTTGAGACCTATTTGAAATATGCTGAAGCCATTGGCTTGACCGCCAGTGCTGCGGTTCCTGCCTAGTCGTCGGCTGGCCGTTTGCAGCTTCTAACCTGAGAGTGTAGAGACCCTAGAATTCAGAACAACTTACCTTTCAGGTTGAGTTTTATCATCGGGGGTGGCTGATTAAAAGTGGTTACCCCTGAGCTATCTAAAGAATTAGAGTGCCGTCCATCCTCTAACGTAGACTGGTCGTAAGTTGGCCGTAGACTGGTCTTGGGTTTACTAGAGCCAAAACTGGTTAGATCGGAGTTAGGGGTGGCGGTTTCTAAGCGTTGAATTTTAATTTAGTATATATATGTTAACATTAGGAGAAAAACAATGGCCGTAGAGAAAACAATTGGCTCCAGCAGCTTGGTAGAAGTAATTGACCGCATCCTCGACAAAGGTATTGTCATTGATGCTTGGGTTCGTGTATCCCTCGTAGGCATCGAACTAGTAGCGATTGAAGCCCGCGTCGTGATCGCCTCGGTTGAGACCTATCTGAAGTACGCCGAAGCCATCGGCCTAACCGCCAGTGCTGCGGTTCCTGCCTAATCTTTTGAATCTAGCCTTCGGGCTAGGTGAGAATTGAAAAACAGGATTTGACCACTTGCTGAGTGCAGTCTGGAGCTAATTTTGTCTTTTTGTAAATTGGTCTTAGGCTTTAAGGTCTAAACCAGGTAACGAGAAGTTCCAAAATCTTCCAGACTGCACTTATCCATTTGAGGTGAAATAATGACAACTGATAGCGAATCCTTTAATGGATGGTTCTCATTCCAGCTTCACGATCAGGTTAGTGGTTTGTTAGCCAATTTCGGGCAGGTACGAGCCGAGAGTTCACGGAATTTACACGACACTCTCAGTGGCGACTTTAAGGCGCGAGTGGATGAGATAACTGGGTTGTTAAAAGACCTAGGCACTAAACGCGCTGAAGAGACCGCTGCACTACGGGCTAAGCTGGCTGAAGATCACTCTAACCGGGCCCAAGAGACAAGCGATACTTTGAACCAGTTCAGCGGAGACCGAGCCAACCTGCGTAAGCAGCTTAACGATGACCTCTTGGCTGACCACACCCGCCGCATCAATGAGATTGCCGGTATTTTGGGTAATTTCGCTGGTGTTCGCCTTGCTTCAAGCCAAACCTTGAGAGAGTTTTTGAGCAGCAATCGGGCGGGACGAGCTGAAGAAGTTCAAAAGACTTTAAGTGGTTTCCAGGCGCAATTGGAAGCAACCTCCAAGCAATTACGCCAGGAACTCGCCGATGGCTCCACTAATCGCCGCGAGGCGGTGGAGGCGTTGTTGAAAGCTACGGATGAGGCACTCAAAGCCACCGCTGCGGCCCGAGCCGAAGCCGCTAACACTCTACATTCCTTCCTTTCCGAGGACTCTTCTAACCGCTCTCAGGCAGTAGGAGATTTCTTGAAAGCCACCGCGACCGCACGAGCCGAGGCCACTAACGCTCTGCAATCCTTCCTTTCTGGAGATGCTTCTAACCGCCAACAGTCGGTAGAGGAGTTTTTGAGAAATCAAGGGCAGCAGCGCCACAAAACCTCTCGTGAGCAGGAAGCACTCCGCCGACAAGAAGCCCAGCAGCGAGCCAATGAAACTCGCGAACGGCTGAACGGATACAGCTACCAACGCCGAACCGGACATGCACCCAGTACTCAGGCTGACACTGCTAAGTCTACCCAAGAGGTAAGCCCACCAGAAAAGCCTGACCCTGCACCCGTCGCACCACCAGTTGAGCCGATTATAGCTGTGGTAGAAGAAGTAATTACCACAATAGTCGAGACGGTTGAACCGGTTGAGACAGTTGAACCGGTTGAGACGGCTGAGACTATCGTCGAGACAGTACGTGTAAAGGAGAGCAATCCACCGAGTGCTGAAAAACGTGAAAAAGCCGCCGTTGAATTGACGGAGCTTAGCATTTTTTCTTACTTGGCCTTACACCCGGATGGTTTGACGGTATCCGAGCTTGAGCAACACTTTGGAGCGTCGCGTAGCGCGATTAACCAAAGGCTTAAAGCTTTGGTAGAAAATGGCAAAGTTCATAAGAATGATAAGAACTACTTGGCTATCTAAATAGTGCCAAGACCAGTCTACAGGGCGTACCCTAGCGGGATACGCTCTACTTAATTCAAAAAATTCAACCTGAAAATTTGATCTGTGGAAAGAATAGAAATTTAAAATGACTAATACTAATTTAGCTCCGGCTACAGGTGCAGGCGCAACTGAGAAGCGAGTCTCTCAGGTTTTAAGCCTAAAGCCACGCCATGGGTTTGCTAATACCCCTTTTGTCCAAGAAATTATTGAACGCTCGATAGCTTATGTTCAAGCTGGCTTTGCCATCCATTTCTGTGGACCAAGTGGCAGTGGCAAAACTACTCTGGCCCTCCATCTGGCTAACCAGTTGACCCGGCCCATTATGCTAATCACTGGTGACGATCAGTTTGGCACCTCCGACTTGGTCGGTGGACAATTTGGCTACCGTAAACGCAAAGTCGTGGATAATTTTGTCCATAGCGTTCTCAAGACCGAAGAAGATATGTCCCAACGTTGGGTAGATAGTCGCCTTACCATCGCTTGCCGCGAAGGGTTTACCCTAGTTTACGATGAATTTACCCGTTCCCGGCCGGAAGCCAACAACGCGATGCTCTCCGTACTCGAAGAAAAATTGTTGGTCTTACCCACGATGCGTACAGGCAGCAGCAACTATTTGAAGGTACACCCTAATTTTGTCGCTATTTTCACCAGTAATCCCGAAGATTACGCCGGTGTACATAAGACCCAAGATGCCTTGCGCGACCGTATGATTACTATCTACTTGGACTATTTTGACCGCGAGACCGAAGTCTTGATTACTTCTAACCGTTCTGACCTAGAACTGGAAGATTCTAGCCGCATTGTAGATATGGTACGCGCTTTCCGCGAGCAAGAACAAATCGCCAGCATCAAACCTACCGTCAGGGCCGCCATTATGATTGCCCGCACTGTCGGTCAGCGTCAGCTTCCGGTTAGCAGTCAAGACCCTCGTTTCTTGCAAGTTTGTTTCGATGTGTTAGGTAGTGGTTTAGTGCGGGGTGGTACTGCTATTCCTGTGGATGCCCGTATTCGCCACCGACAACTGATCCTTGACCTTGCTACCCAATTTTGCGCGGAGTAATAAGCGAAGTAATAAATAGATGGCTGTTAAAGTAAAACCTAGAACGGTGCGTGATACGCCCAACCGACCCACCAAGAGTGCTATTCCTCGTACTGAGGGGTCTATCTTCTTGGTACTCAATCGGCTCAGCAGCGAGCGTGAGCGGCTTCAACAAGACGAGGCCAATTTACTTAAAACCTTGGATCTGAAGCGTCAACGGATGGAATTGATTGAAGCAGAGATGAACTATTACAAAGCTCAATTAGAACTCTTCCATCCTACCAACGCGCCCAAGCCCTCGTTGCCTGCTCCATCTAGCCGAACCCAAGTTCCGCCGCCTGCCAACAGTCGCCCGCCCACAACTGGACCGGTGGCTCCGAACGTCCAGCCGAACGTCCAGCCGAAGCCAACTGCCGCTCGTCCGGTGGCTCATCCTAAACAATTGATCCATAGCCAATTCGATGATGTGGAGGAGGAAGAGACCCTCCAGTGGCAGCCTCTCACCATCGAGTACTAAACTAGTTAGTGGTTAGTTATTAGTTGTTAAACCAAAGACTAAAAACTAACCACTAAATCGAGGCATTTGATGATCTTCTTACATAACGCTACATCCGAGGAACTGCGTAACGAACTTCTCGTTACGCAGTTTGATACAGAGACCTCTTTTGATAATAGTTTGTTTCAGGCTCTCTCCGGGCAACTTGAACGCGAGATCAATGCTCAGTTGGCTGCTCTCCTAAATCCACGTAACGAGCAGTTCGTTACGCAAGGTCGCCCCGCACCGCAGGTTAACTGCGTAACCGAGAAGGTCAACTGGTTGTCGTTAGGTAGTCTCCTAGCCGAACCACCAGTGGAACCACCAGTGGAACCATCAGTGGAACCACCAGTGGAACGGCCCGGCTTGGCTAAATTAATCTTGACTTTGGTGGATTTCTCGCGGCAAATGATCGAACGTCAAGCCATCCAACAAGTAGAGGCTACATTTGGACAACCCCGCGTTCCAGAGATGAGCGAGACCTTTATTCGACTAGAAGCTCGGATTCAAGAATTGAAACTAGTCTTTAAAATCCAAACTGAAGATTTAAACCAATCGGCGGACGGAGCCGCACCCCCACAGCCGAACGGTTCAGACCCTGCTACCGTCTCGTTGGATACGGCTCCGCCCGTTGATACTGCGTCAGACCCTGCTACCGTCTCGTTGGATACGGCTCCGCCCGTTGATACTGCGTCCGTCTCGTTGGATACGAATCTTGATAAGGAGAAAGAGTAAGAATGGCCGTACAAAGCGGTATTCAAACCACTAACCTAGCCGATATTTTAGAAAGGGTACTGGATAAAGGCATCGTTATTGCTGGAGACATCACCATTTCTCTAGCTCAAGTGGAATTAATAAATATCAAAGTGCGCTTGGTAGTCGCCTCGGTGGATAAGGCCATTGAGATGGGTATCAACTGGTGGCAGCAAGACCCCTTCTTGCACTCCGGCCCGATTGATACTTTACCCCAACCCAACAACCCACCTTCAGCTTAATCGGGTATCGGGTGTCAGCATTTTGGATTTTGGATTGGGGATTTTGGCAACCAGTTGACTTGTATGGTGGCTATTGCCCCTAATCTAAAATCCAAAATCAAGAAATCCAAAATCCTGACACCCAACACCTAATAGGACAAGTTATGCCGGAGCCACGTAACGAGAAGTTCAGAGTAGCAGAGTATAGCGAAACCTTAGCCGCAATTCTAAGGCGGGCCGATGAGTTGGGCGTTTATGCCATTGCTAGGGTACAGGATAGCCAGAGCCGCAGCCTTAGCTTGAGCAACGGACGGTTAGAGACCATTAGCCAAGCAATGTTGGCTGGAGTGGGCCTCCAAGTCTTTACCCAAGAAGGCTTTACTAGTTTCATCTGTAGCGATGAGATCAATCCAGCCATCGGTCGCGAATTGGTGGAGACGGCGGCAAGTATGGCTCACAGTGGCAGTGGCTTTGCCACTAGACCTAGCCGAGCCGTCTTTGACTTGACTCCCGATGGCGTAGCAACTTACTGGAGCGGCTACAAATCCCTAGACGAAACGGATTACCCCGAACTGGTCAAGCAAATGACCGAGGCCAATGAAGCCGCCAGACGCTATGGCTCTCATCTGGTGGTACGGACTCAACTCAGCCTGACCGATACTCACTGGCGCATTGTGCGAAGCGATGGCACTGACCTCTCTTTTGACCAACCCACCTCCCTTGCCTCTCATACCATTACCGCCATCGGTAGCGCGAGCCGACTGCCCGTTAACCTTGGGGCTACCATCAGTGGTGCCGATGACTCGATCCTACTCCAACCCGCCTCCCGTAACTTATGGGAACTCCGCACTCGCAATGCTGCCCACCTAGCCACCGCTTTAACCGATGCACCACTCCTCCCGGCCAGCCACAGCAACCGGGGCTATAAGCTGATCTTAGACTATGCCCTCGCCAAGGGGTTAGCTCACGAAGCTTTTGGTCACGCCAGCGAATCGGACGTGATGGCTACCTCGGTACTCGGCGACCATGGTAAAATGCGGCTGGGTGAACAATTAGGGCCGGATACCGTCACCATTACCGACGGCTCTATTTTGGGAGATTATGCTTACCAACCCATTAGTGCTTGTGGGAAGCCTCGCCAAACCGTCAACATTATGGAAGAGGGTAGATTGGTGGCTGGTTTAGCCGATCTCTTCTCCGCCGAAAAAGCCGGGCTGGTGGCTAGTGGAGCCGAACGGGTTGAGAGTTATCGTCATTTGCCCCTACCGCGTATGTCTAACATTCGCATCACCCTCAAAGACCCGGCCCCTTTTGACCGCCCCTTTGAAGAGATTACACCCCTAGAGCTACAAGCCCGGCTGATTGAGATCGGGTATATTAAGGAAGGTGAACCCTGCCTCTATCTCGCGGGTTATAATGGTGGTCAGGTGATGCCCAAAGAGGGCGATTTTGTCTTTAATTGTGCGGCCATTTATGATTTGAGTTTGGCCCAACCTAAACTTTATCAGCCTGCTATCTTCAGTGGTAAAATCCTCAGTGTCCTCCAATCCATCCAAGGCGGCTTAGGTCCACTCCATTTGGATGCCCAAGGCCATTGTGGTAAAGGTGGTCAAAATGTCCCTAGTAGCGGTGGTTCGCACAGCTTTATCGTTATCGCTCCTAACGAGCAAATTTTTGTGGGTGGTAGATAGAAAATGCTTTCCAATAAGAGCAGTTCCGACTTCTTAAACCGTCAGCAAAACCGCATCCACGCCTATGTGGATCAATTGTTGGCTCTCTTAGTCCAAGCCGAACGGCCAGCCGAACGGCCAGCCGAACGGCCAAGGGCGGGTTTGCCACGTCTCAAAGGGTGGCGTTTTACTCTTAGCATCGGGCGGAGTCTCTCTCTTTCGATTGTGGATAACGAATTGGGTGACGTTTATGGCCCACCAACCGCCCGTGATAGTTTGGGCGGCGGTATCTATCTGATTTGGGAAGATGACCGACGTACTAGTACTACGCTAGATCGCTATACCGTAATGAATTTCGAGCAGTGCCTCAAGGAGTGGAGGGCACTCTCATTCACCGAACTCTATGGCCCCGACATTCTAGCTCCCGGAATTTACCCTGAAGTGGCAATGTTGGATGAAGCGATTCTACCTCTGGTAGAAGGAGATACTACCCTCTTCTACCGCATTTTAAGCCAAGGCCAGCGCGAACTACAGGCCAATGGCGCACTCTTTGTAGATGCCTCCACTAACGCCAGCCTGACTACTAGCTATATCTGCAATTCTAAGGGTCTCAATCTCTCCTATTCTAGCACTGGCTTTAGCTTTTCCTTTTTTGCCGATAGTCTCTATGGTAATGGTTACAGCAAACGCCGTTTATGCCCGGAGGGTGAGGTAGAGGTGGTGCTGGATGATATAAAAACGATGTTGCCCTTCTTCAAACAAGAGGGACAATTTGTATCTAGGGCCGACCGACCAGCCCTAGGAACAGCCTCTCCATCCGACCACCCAGCCGAACCACCAGTGGGAGATAGCGTCTTGCTAGGCTCCAATGTGGCGGTCTCTTTCGTTAGCACCTTTTTGTTGAGCAATTTGTATGGTAGCCGGGTGGTCAACGGTCAGGCCGCTTTCGAGAAGGGCGACTTCCTAGCGAAAAAGGCGGTGATCCGCGAGGATATTAGCCTGATGCTGGATAGTTTGCGGCCCTATGAGTTTAGTGCCGGACGCTTAACGGGCGAAGGTGTACCGGGCGGTAGAGTGGCCTTAATCGAAAAGGGGCGGCTTAATACCCCTATTCTGGATCTTAAATATGCTAATTTGATGGGTCTGCCTCCAACCCCCGCTGGTAGTGTCTATATGGAAATTGCGAACCAACCATCGCCGGACGGAGCCGTCTCCCACAGTGTGCCATCTCACATGGCGGAGGCAGTATCTCAGAGGAAGTCTTTGCCAGAGCTTATTCGGCAGGTGGATCATGGGCTGCTGGTTTATGTGCTGATGGGTATGCACACTCAGGATGGCACAAGTGGCCGTTATTCGGTCAGCGCCCCCCGCAGTCTGGTAATAGGCCAAGGGGAATTTAAGGGCGTGGTAAAGACGACGCTCACGGGCAACTTTTTCGACAACCTCAACGACCCCCGCACCACTTTTGGCTGGGATCCCCGCGAGGATAATCCGGCGATGCTAATTCAGTGCCAAGCCAGTACCGCTCAATAGTCACCACTTTTGCCGAACGGCGGGCCGCTCGGCCCCGATACCAATTTTACGAATAATCGCGTAAATCCCCTAGCTTTAGCTAGGAGGATATAAGCGAACAACCAGTTGACCCAGTTTGCACCTTGCTCCCGTAGGGAACCCAAGTTACGTTGATTTCAGCTAAGGCTGTTGCAAAGTCGTGATTTGACAGAACCGGAGTTATGTCAAGATCAACTGACGGCACAACCAGTTGACCCAGTTGCCGCCAGTTGATTTTCACATACCACTACTCTTGCCAGATTGGGTAGATCTTAGACTTTGCAACAGCCTTACCAAGGATGAAGGTATTACATCAATTAATTGAAAAGTGTGGTATAATAGGGTTAGGTAGTAGTTTTATTATTGCCTCGTTGAAGGGGATTGAAATGTAGAGTTTTTCACATAAAGGTTCTGGCAAGTCTTATTTATTTCGATCTTATCTTTAGTTCCTTCTCTTTCAGTTAATGTTATTTAGCCTTATAGCTTGGATTTAGTGATTTACAATGATCGAATTAACCAATAATATAGGTGATAATCGGCGCTGCTCTGTTACTGCTTGGAAAACCGACGACTGGTTGGCCTTAGCGGTGGCGCAGGGTCTACCCCAACCTAGCCGTATTCAGGATTATATGCGCTCTGGCAAGGTAATTGGTCAGGTCTATTATTATCTAATCGAAGAATTACCCCGTTTAGTTGCTTGGCTTGAAACCACCGGACGGGCTTACCGTATCAAAAGCTTTGATGAGGTCACACCACCCTCGCCTGAATTAGTTAAGAATCGCGCTATTCGCCAGCAACAACAGATCAAAGCTGCCGAAGATAAATCTTGGCGAGCCTCCAAATTGACCGAATTACCCGAAGAAGAGAAACCACCTCAGTCCAGTAATTCTTGAGAGTCACCGGGCAGAGACGGATGCCATCCCTCCTTGAATAACCAGTTCCTTAACTAAATTTTCAAGGTGAAATGGCATCCGCCCCTGCGAGTGAGCCGATGACTCCTTACCTTACGGTAATTTAATTATAAAGTCATTTCACCTTTAAGAGAAGTCCATATTTTGTATAAGCTTTGTAAAGGTTTCGTATAACCTTTACAGTTAATCCCGTAAAGCCACGCCCTTTTAAAACCAGTTTACGGGCAGTGGCAACCAACCCAGGTTACGTTGACCGTCCCATTAGTCTGTCCCCATCTACTTACCAACATTACGATTTAAAAGGTGGTCTGCTCTCTTCATGACTATTCGGTGGAAAACTACCTCCAATAATTGTGTTAGCATTAAGGAAATTCACAAAGTCTAAACTTTCTTCCAATTTTCTTCCAATCTTCGGCTTGTAATATATAAAAGGATTAACGAGGCAAGTGAGTTATTAGACGAAGCGTAACGAAAAGGAATTTTTTTAACTATGAAAATCTTAATCACTAAGTATCTAACGGGTTTAATTCTAGGTCTAGTCTTTGTGAGTGCTTTCTCCGTCGGTATTAGCAACATCAATACCCCTACTCCTACGGCTAAGCCCAAGGTGGTTTCCACTACAAAGGCGACCGCCACTCCCGGAGCCGTCAAGACGGTAGTAGCCGCAACACAGCCTAAAGTGCAACAGCCTGCCGCCGCCGCCGCCCCAACCAGTGAGCCTGCCCCGGTGGAGATAGCATCCCAACTAGTAGTGGACTACAGCCAGCCTGCTCCGGTAGTCGAGCCAGTCGTGGTAGTAGCAGAGCCAGTCGTAGCACCTACTCCCACTCCCGCACCGGTAGCAGTAGCACCCGCGCCAGTAGTGGTAGTACCAGCACCAGTAGTCTACGAGCCAGCACCGGTAGCACCCGCGCCAGTAGTACCTGCGCCAGTAGCAGTAGCACCCGCGCCAGTAGTCTACGAGCCTGCACCAGTAGTAGTAGCACCTGCGCCAGTAGTCTATGAGCCAGCACCAGTAGCTCAGCCTGCGCCAGTAGTCTACGAGCCTGCACCAGTAGCTCAGCCAGCACCAGCCAAGCATAGCGAAAGCGAGAAGAATTCCGAGGGTAGCAAGCCAGCCGAGACTCAGAAGAAGACCGAAAGCAACAGCAGCAACAAGCCAGCCGAGACTCAGAAGAAGACCGAGAGCAGCAGCAACAACAGCAACAAGCAATCCGAAGGCAGCAAGCAATCTGGGGGACGCAAGGATTAAGACTATCCTTTCAACTCAAAAAGCAGCAGAATAACAGTAGAACGGTAGGAGAGATTTCTAATTCCGAACAGGTCTGAAGCCTAATCGAAATTGGAAATCTCTCTTAATATAAGCCTTTTCAAAATAACTGAGACGATAAAGATAGTTAGGAGAGTAGACCTTAAATGAGTAATAATAATTTTGATAGATTAAGTTCTAACCGCAACCGCACAAAGACAAAACCAAATTCGACCTTGTTCGGTCCCCTAGCACTTACCCTATCCACCCTGATTTTTGCAATAGTCTTCTTTTCTGTAGGTCAACAAGTCGCCCACACGGTAGTAATAAATTCTACCATTAAGACAGTGGAGAGTGGACAAGATACCAGTCAGATGATTAGCTCGGTAGCTACCGATGCTAATGGGGCAGGAACTGATGCTAATTCCGATACGACGGCGGAGGCGGAGCCTATAATAGCACCCACGCCTACCAATGAACCGGAAGCTACGTCAACTCCTGAAAATAAAGTGGCTCCAGTATCAAAGCCCGTCCAACCTGCACAACAGGTAGCTCCGGTAGTTAAAGTGGTTCCAGTAGTTAAAGTGGTTCCAGCGGCTCAGGCTCCTGCCGCCGCTAAGCCAGCGGCTCAGGCTCCCGCCGCACCAGTAGCTCCCGTAGCACCAGCGGCTCCCGCAGCACCAGTAGCTCCCGCAGCACCAGCGGCCCCGGCTCCTACAGTTCCCGCCGCACCCAAGCCCGCTCCTACGGTTCCTGCAGCACCGAAACCAGCGGCCCCGGCTCCCGCAGCACCAAAACCAGCTGCTCCCGCTCCTGCCGCCGCTAAGCCCGCTGCCCCCGCTCCTGCCGCCGCTAAGCCCGCTGCCCCGGCTCCCGCCGCCAAGCCCGCTGCCCCGGCTCCTGCCGCCAAGCCCGCTGCCCCGGCTCCCGCTCCTAAACCAGCTACCAAAGCTTCCTAAGCGGGTCTTCTGGAGAAGCATAAACATAAACAAAAAGGGGAACGTAGAAGATACGTTCCCTTTTTGTTTACCACCTCCCTTTTACAGGGGCTTAGTTTTTCGTCCCTTCACGTAGGACAATAGCCAGCGACCCGTAGGGCCAGTTTCTAGCTCTGTATAGTTGGTCACTTTCATCATCGGCACAAAATCTTTGACATTTATCTGCGTCATGCGATGAGGGTTGGAAACTAATTTCTTGAGCGGCACTCCTAATAGCTTGGGCGGTTCAAAGTCTACCACCAAACAAGAGCCACCCGGCTTTAGTACCCTTTCGATCTCCTTGAAACCGCTGAGCTTCAAATCACCCGGTAGGTGATGGATAAATAACCGACTGAAGACCACATCGAATGTGTTATCCGGGAAAGGAAGTTCTTGGGCTAATGCGACCTGAAAATCTACCGCTGCGCCTGCTTTGGAAGCCTTATGCTGCGCCAATGCTACCATCTCCTTTGAACCATCCACCCCGTAAACCTTCCCACGCTGACCTGCAATAGTTTTGGCTTTTAGGGTTAAACTACCTGGGCCAGAACCTACATCCAGTACTGTATCGCCCGGCTTGATGCCTGCCAGTTCAATAATGCGGCCATTACTGAAATTTAGAAAGTGACCAAAAATACTATCATATAGGCCAGCATTGTGAATGAGAATGCCCTCGCTGTTGGTCTCATTTTCGTGCTGATGGCTATGGCTAAAAGAATGCACACTACACCTCCTCAATTTTGTTTTAGAACAACGTAACCGTTATTGAACAATCTGTTCAACTAAGTTATAATCTAACTCGTAGCGTAAAGCAACAACCAATTTGACGGGATTTGTTCGATATTGAACAGAGTGGGTAATATTGTATGGAAATTAAGATGGAAGTTAAGCAGGAACCACCTAAAACAGTAGACCGACGGGTACAACGCACTCAAAATCTTTTATTAGAGGCGTTGGTGGCCCTCATCCAGACTACAGCCTACGATGAGATTACGGTGCAGGATATTATTGACCGCGCCAATGTGGGGCGTTCTACTTTCTACTCTCATTTTCTCGATAAAGATCAGTTGTTATTGAGCGGCCTTGAAAAGGTGCGGGTTAGCTTTGAAGAACAGCACCGGAAACTGGCTATTGGTAATAGCCTAGAGGATAAAAGGGAAAAAGTAAGCTTGGCCTTTTTCACACACGTAGAGACTTACCACCAGCTTTATAAAGCAGTGTTGGGCAAGCGTAGCAATCCCTTAGTAACGCAAAAGCTCTACCTTTATTTATCTGGCCTTTTTCGACAACACCTTAACGACCCTCAAGTAGAGGAGCTAAAAGTAGAGATGCCTTTAGAATTGGCCGTACAATTCCTCACTGGCTCACTTTTGTCGGTAGTGACATGGTGGTTGGAAAATAATCTGCCTTATTCTGCCGAGCAGATGAATCGGTGGTTTCATCAGTTGGCTGTTCTGCCCCTGATCTCAACCGCCAATCCTAAACTTTGGAATAGCGGACGAGCCTAGCAGGATGTGCATCAGGATTAGAAAATCGGCTGGTCGTCCCTCAATAGGTTTAAGCTATAATAGATGGGGTTATTCTCATAATCACTACCGACAAAGGTAGCTTTGCTGGTATCCCGAATCGTTTCTTCAAGTTATTACAAGCTGATGATGGCTACGGCTATCAATTAAGGAGTGCAGGTGAAAGTAAGTAATCAACTCGCTTACGCGAGCAAGGTTCGCTTATATCCGCTGCCCTTGAAAGGGCGTGGTTTTATGCGATGAACGATAAAGAAGATAAAGACGAGAAGAAAATAATTCAGCAGGCGGCGACGGCCCTCAAACTAAAGGCTGACTCAGCTTACCGCGCTATCGAGCTACTAGACGAAGGAGCCACGATTCCCTTTATTGCCCGTTATCGTAAAGAAGTTACCGGGGGCATGGACGAGGAGCAGTTGCGCCAGTTGGAGAAGCAGGTAGCTTATGCCCGTCAGTTGGCCGAACGCAAAGCGACGGTGCGAACCACAATTGAGAGTCAAGGTAAGCTTACCACCACCTTGCAGGCCGCCTTAGAGCAGGCCACCACTTTGCAGGAGGTGGAAGACCTCTACTTACCCTATCGGCCCAAACGCCGTACTCGTGCTACTATCGCCCGTGAAAAAGGGTTAGCACCCCTAGCGGAGATGATGCTAAGCCAAAAAACCTATCGTGGTAAGCCTACGGAATATGCCACTAAATTAATAGACCCCACCAAAGGAGTCAATACCGCCGAAGAAGCTTTAGCCGGAGCAAGAGATATTGTAGCCGAACAGGTTTCGGAAAATGCCGAGCTGCGCCGTTGGGTGCGCCAATTGCTGAACCGTCAGGGCAATTTTACCGCTACCCTAGCGCGAGGGGCTAAAGATGAGGAGGGCAAATATGAGCAGTACCACGACTATAGCGAACCTCTGACCAAAGTGCCGCCCCATCGTCTGCTGGCTCTGAACCGGGGTGAGAAGGAGGGTCTCCTTTCGGTGGGCGTGGCTCTGCCACCAGATTTAGCCGAACAGCTTGTTACCAAGAGTGCCGAGCAACTTAACCTGAACGATGCCCGCTCTATCTTTCGGGAGGAGCTTCAAAGTGCGATTGCCGATAGCCTAAAGCGGTTAATCCTGCCCTCGGTGGTTAATGAGGTACGAGCCGCCCTGACCGAAGAGGCCGACGCTCATGCGATCCGGCTATTTGCCACCAACGTGCGCCAATTGCTGCTGCAACCGCCCCTTCAGGGTAAAGTGGTGCTGGGTCTTGACCCTGGTTTTCGGACTGGTTGTAAGGTGGCCCTTGTTGACCCTACGGGCAAGCCCATCACTAGCCTCAATATCTATCCTCACGAGCCAAAGCGGGATTGGGCCGGGGCTAAAAGAACCTTGCTTGAGCTAATCCGCCGCTACAAAGTAGAGGTGCTGGCGATAGGCAACGGTACGGCCAGCCGTGAAACCGAGGCACTGGTGGCCGAGGTAATTGGGGAGGCTCCGGCTCCTAAACCAGCCTATGTCATCGTCAGTGAGGCGGGTGCTTCCGTTTACAGTGCCAGCGAATTGGCCCGGCAGGAATTTCCCGACTTGGACGCTACTCAACGTGGCACTATTTCGATAGCCCGGCGACTCCAAGACCCCCTAGCCGAACTGGTTAAAATTGACCCTAAAAGCATTGGCGTGGGCCTCTACCAGCACGACGTTGACCAAAAAGGTCTCTCCGAAGCACTGGATGGCGTGGTGGAATCTTGCGTTAACTATGTGGGGGTAGATTTGAACACCGCTTCCGGCGCACTTCTAAAATATGTGTCTGGAATTAACAAAAAGGTAGCCGAAGCCGTCTTAGTCTACCGCGAAAGCAATGGCCCCTTCAAGAGTCGGGCCGAACTACGCAAAGTGCCGGGGCTTGGCCCTAAAGCCTTTGAACAAGCGGCAGGCTTCCTTAAAATACCGGGTGGAACTAATCCCCTCGACAATACCTTTATCCATCCAGAAAGCTATCCCGCCGCTACTAAACTACTCGAATTGGTGGGGGGGATTAGCAGTAAGCGTCTACCTAGCCCTGCCCTAATTAAGGAGTTCCGTAGTGCCACCATTCGGGACGAACGCAAGCTCCACGAAGTAGCTCAGCAGCTTGGCTTAGGTAGTCCAACGCTGCGTGATATTCTCGATAACCTTGAGAAGCCGGGCCGTGACCCCCGCGAGGAGTTGCCCAAACCGCTTTTGCGCCAAGATGTGCTAAAGCTAGAGGATTTAACCCCCAATATGCTGCTGAAAGGCACAGTACGTAACGTGGTAGATTTTGGAGCCTTTGTGGATATTGGGGTGAAGCAGGATGGCTTGGTACATATTACGGAGATGAGCGAACGCTACATAAAACACCCCTTTGAAGTGGTTAGCGTAGGTGACGTAATTGACGTGCGGGTTCTAGGAATAGATGCTAAGCGCGGGCGCGTTAGCCTGAGTATGAAACTAAAGTGAGGCATCGGCGCGGTCAGCCGAGGAGCCGCCTCCCACAACCGTTGCAATTGCGTAGCCCTTGTGATACCATTTGGTCAATTAAGGTGAGCATATTCCCGAATTGGAAATTTTAGATTTACCTAAATTCCGGGTCAAGGTTTAAAAGCGGACTTTTAGAAAATTTGTTGAAGTGGAGAAACCGCTCATGGAACTTTCAGTACCACAACGTGTTCTGTTAACCAGTGCTTTGGCCGATGCTTTTAATGATCCCGACCAACTAGACGAGATGCTTAGTAATCAACTAGGTTGGCGTTTAAGCCAGATTGTCTCTCTTAACAAAAATTTAAAGGTGGTGATTAAAGCAATTATTGACGAAGCCCAAAGAAGAGATAGCATTGGCAAACTAATCGAAGGCGCACGGGCGGAAAACCCAGATAACGCCCTGCTAAAAGATTTTGGCCTTGCACCCTACGACCGAACCAATCAGGAATATCAGGCGTTCGAGGCTAAAGTTCGCACCCTAATAGACTATTTCGATCCCGATGCCTTTGCTAAATGGGTGGTTCAGATTGAACCTCAAATCTGTCTCATTATCGTGCCGCTTGCCACTTCGGGTAGTCAGACCGCCCCACTGGTGGGTACGGGCTTTTTGGTGGGGCCACGTGCCGTAATGACCAATTATCATGTAATGGAGCCAGTTATCAAAGGAAAGGTAGACCCCACCAAAGTACAACTCCTTTTTGATTATAAGATGGAAGATGGCAAGCCACAATCTGGCACGTCCCGCAGTTTGGCAACGGACTGGAACTTGGCTTATAGTCCCTATAACCCACTGGAACTTAGTAGCGGTCAAGCGAAAGAGGCGGTGATTGGCCCGGATGAGCTAGATTATGCGATTATCCAGCTTGAAAAAGAGGTAGGCAAAGAACGTCCCGTCAGTAGTCTAAACCAAGTTGCTCCCCTACGTGGCTGGCAAAAGTTGACCGATAAAGCTTATCCATTTCCCAAAAACAGTGGGTTACTGATTATGCAGCACCCCGAAGGAGGGTATCTAAAGCTGGCTATGGATACTCAAGCGGTTCATGAAATAGACCAATATCGCCGTCGGGTGCGCTATATGACCAATACCGATAAAGGCTCGTCCGGTTCGCCCTGCTTCAATATGGGTTTTGAACTAGTGGCTTTGCATCATGGCACAATAACAGGTAGTGATAAGGAAAAGACCAACAAAGGGATTCCAATGGATACGATTGTCAAACACCTCCAAGAGAAACAAAAGTGGCCTTTGCTAAGGAATCAGGAGTAATTAACTAGACCTTATGAGCTTAACAGTAAGACAAAGAACGGCTTTGACCGACGGCTTAGCGGATGCTTTCCGAAACGTAGAACAATTAGAAGATATAGTCTGGCGGGTGGAAATTCACCCGGATCAACCTGCACCCAACCCCCGCGATATAATCCGCCAGAATCCCACCTTACCGCAAGCCATCAAGGATGTCATAGATTATTTTGACAGCTGCAACCGGATCGCGGCACTAGTCACAGTGGCTCTAGGAGAAGTGGGGGGGAACCAGAAACTTAAAGATGCTCAGGCACTTTTACAAGGAGAACTGCGTAACGGAGCAGGTCAACGTAACGAGCAGTTGGTTGTCGTTACGCAGGTCAAAGACCCTAGGCCAATGCCAATGGAGAATCCAGATCTGCGTAACGAGCAGTTCAAAGCGTCCCGGCGCAAAGACCTAGAAGACCAACTCCGCGATTCTTATAGCGATTTGGATGAACTGGAACGTATGAATCATTACACTGTAGACCCTCTGGAGCGTCGCAAAATCATGAAACAAATTGAGCTAGTCAACAAACGGATTGAGGAGATCGAGGAGAAATGGCGGAAGCTATAACGCCGCTTAACTAGAGAGATAGGAGCCAACCCGATGAGCGATAAACGCCGCAAAGACCTAGAAGACCAACTCAACGATTATTACAAAAACCTACGAGAACTGGAACAAATCAAACTATTTATCACTAACGACCCGATTGAACGCCAGCGCGTCTCAAGAGCCATTCAGCAAACCAAAGAAGAGATCCAGAAGGTTGAACAAGAGTTGCAGAATTTGTAATGTCGCTTAAATAGATAGAGGGGAACTAGACCTTATGAGCTTAACAGTAAGACAAAGAACGGCTTTGACCGACGGCTTAGCGGATGCTTTCCGAAACGTAGAGCAATTAGAAGATATAGTCTGGCGAGTGGAAATTCACCCGGATCAACCTGCACCCAACCCCAGCAGCATAATCCGCAAGAATCCCACCTTACCACAAGCCATCAAGGATGTCATAGATTACTTTGATAGCTGCAATCGGATCGCGGCACTAATCACGGTGGCTCTAGGAGAAGTCGTGGAGAACCAGAAACTTAAAGATGCTCAGGCACTTTGTAACGAGCAGTTCGTTACGCAGGTCAAAGACCCTAGGCCAGTGGGGAATCCCGATTCGCCCAAAGCGTCCCGGCGCAAAGACCTAGAGGATCAACTCAACAGTGCGTATAAAGTTTTATTCGAACTGGAAAAGATCAAAATATTTAGTAGTGACCCGCGAGAGGTCATGAGGACCGAGCAAAACATCAAGCCACTCAAAGAAAATATTCAGGAGATCGAGGAGGAGTTGAGGACTTTGTCAATTCCAGACAATCTTCCGAAGAAACTGCTCGTTACGCAGTTCAAACGGCTAGACCAAGAATTAAAAGACGATTTTCTGGCTAAGTTAGATTTTATCAAGTTACTCTTAGCCTGTCCGAGTATGGAGAGCCGTACCCATCGCAATAACCTGCTCAAAGGAGTACGAAAGGGGGAACTCGTAGCCAGAATTGCCCGAAACGAGACTGATACTATTGATGTGGAGAATATCGTTAACACCCTGCTGAATTATGCAGGTGCTTTGGAAGAGCTTATCTCTTTAGTGCTAAGGGCAGAGGCGGGATCAACCTGTTCTGTGGAGTTGCAAGACTTTCTGGCTAATTTAGGGAACCGATAACTTTAAAATCCCCCAATTTAGAAAAAGGCTGGTTCAATACGCCCAATGTAAGGCAGGTTTATTCAATAAACCCCTACTTATTGAGAAGATCAGATCAGAGTTCGATAAGCTCGCCTTGCGCGGTCTGAAGTAGGATGGTATCTAGCCCAGCAGTTTGCTTCAAAGCCAGCAGGTTTTCAACTGCTTGTTGCGTGGCTTTAGGATCAAACAAGATCAAGGCCGTTTTTGCCATTACGTCGGCCATCTGCACCGTCTCCGCCACCACCGTCGCTGCCGCCAAACCATTATTAGTGGGTTGTCTAGTGCGGGGGTCTATTAAGTGGTGGCGCGACTGACCACCCAATCGCCATTGCCGCCCGGTGGTGGAAGAAGTCGCCACCGCCTTATTGATGACTAAAAAACTAGTTATATCCCCGGTGGCTCCTAATGCTTCGTTTGCTATATCCACCCTCCAGCCTTGGCTATTCTGCGGCGGACTGGAATGTAAATACATATCACCTCCGGCATTAAGCATAAAACTGGAAAAAGGGAAGTGACGCAAGAGTTCCACCGCCCGTGTCGCCGTGGAACCTTTGGCAATCCCTCCTAAGTCCAACCTCAGACCGGGGGCCAGTTGGATGCTGCGGCTGAGTGGGTCTAACTTAATCCAAGCTTGGGCAGAATTGTACCAAGCATCAGGTCGCGAAGTTTGGCGGAAGGTAAATAATTGGGGTAGGCCACCTTTGAGTAACTCAAAACTGCGGTCATAACCCGCCGCTTCTAGGGCATCTAAAATAGTGGGATCAAAAATGCCGGAGGTCAAATCGCGCATCTGCCAAGCAGCAGCTACATTTTCATAGAGCAAAGCGGAGCTATTTTCCAAGTAGCCCTGACGGTTGAGCTTGCTCAGTTCGCTCTCCGGGCGAAAGCGGCTTAGGGTCGCCTCCGACTCCACAAAGAGAGTCTTGATTTGATGACCTGCGCTTTTAACTTCTTCAACTTTATCGGTTGGGGCATAGATAAGCAGTTCTATAGTGGTGTTCATAGCCCTGAAATTCAGGGCTGCTTCAAACAGATGGTTGAGAGGAGGGGTTTCGCCGGACATACTCTTGGTAGCTTTTAGGAGCGGTGGCTTCTAGCGGAGGGTTGGGAAGAGGAGGGCCAGCTAAACTGGAAACCGCCATCCGAACTGTCAGAGTTGGAGCTAGAGTCAGGGGCAACCGCATGAACCACGTTGCTCAGCACATTCGTCCCTTCCTGTGCAAAGACAAAGCCGATAAAAGCTAGAAACACTCCAACTCCCACGTACATAGCCAGTTTCGCCAAATTGACGGTAGGAGCTTCGTAATAATAGCCCGATTGATTTACCCGCATCGTCCGGCGACTATCCGCCGTACCAACGTAGCGTGGGGCTGGGGCCATCGGCTTCTTGGGGGCAAGTTTCTGCTGTCGTTGTTGTTCCAACTGCCGCTGTCGTTCCAGTTCCAGTTGTCGTTGTTGCTCACGCTCTCGGTAGACCATAAAGCCGAGGGTTTGGGCGGCCACTACCCCGATAGCCAATAGGATAACCCCAAAGGTCAAAACTAGGCTCCGTCCGACGTTGATCTGCTGGGTGAGCGTATGTACTAGTGCTAACCCAAAGAGCAGATAGTTAAATCGCTGTAGCTTCTTCCAATTCTTACCTTTGTATTTCTTTAGGGAATAGTTGTTGGAAAGAACCAATAAGAAGAGGGCGACCAAAGCTCCGATTAGACCAAACCCGTTACTAATCCCGAAGAGATTGAATTTAGGTGTGCCATCTTCATTAAGGAAGAGGCCCAAAACGTTACCAGTCCAGCTAAATTGGAGGGCGAAAGAGAAAACGAGGTGAACTAGGATCATTATTCCGGCCCAGATACCTGCATCTCGGCGGGAGTTAAGGTTTACCGGATTTTTGCGAATTTTGAGTAAATTGAGCGGTCCCATTACCAACGTTGCTAGGAGCAACAAAAGCCCCACATAACCCGTACCAATGGAGAGGGTTTCCAGAAAAGATTGGGTAGGTGTAGCCAGAAGAGCGGCCACCAGACAACCCGCGCCAGAGATAAACGCCAAGACCAGATGATTGATTTGCCGGGAATGTTGAGCCATGTAAGTTTTGTAAGTTGAATTCGTTTGGGGTGTTACCAGCATCAAATAAGCTCCTGTCTCTATTATGCGCTGCTATCGAAATAACCACCTAGCAGACCAATGCCCTCAATAAAAAGTTTTTAACCCTGCTTCATAAGTAAGTTATACCTAAGCATTATTGGAAAAAGATTGGAACCAGAGGGTTTTTAGAGAAGATGGGCAAAATTGTAGGATGGATTTATCTGTTTCAGATAATTCGGCTCCAGCTAGATACCAAAGCTTAAATCCGGCGATAGATTAGGTACAAGCCTCCGCCGCCTAAATAGTGCTTTAAAAACCCTTTCTTGCAACCACTTGGTAAAAGTGATATAATATGGTCAAGGTGCTTGTTAATATTAGCATTAATAATTGATAAATTAAGTTAGAATGGTAACAATCAAAGAGCCATTAGGCAACGGGGTAAAAATTTTCTAAACCTTAACCTACTTTGTTTGAAGATGTTCCTAGCAAAGGCTGAGCAAATGTTTATTTTAGTTGAAAGTGAGTTAAATTTATTTTGTTAACATTCTGTGTTGATACACCGGTTAATGGTTTTAAGCTAATAACGGAGCATCCTTTAAGAATATCAGGCTGGGGGTTTTTTGAAACTGCGCGTTACAATGAGGCTGCTTGCTTTATCGAAACCCGATTAGACTATACAATACTCTCCTTTAATCCCATAGATCAATCCAGACCTGATGTGCTGGAAGCTTACCCCCAATCTAAAAGATATAAAGTGCCAGTTGGTTTTGATTTCAAACTACAATTACCCAAAGATACCAAGCCAGGCATACACAATCTCAGCCTCTTTGCTTTAAATCGGAGCGGTAGGCGAGAATTGGCGGCTAAAATTAGCTTGGAGGTACTGGATTCAAGTGAGCTTACTTTTTCACAGCGATTCCAAACTATTCCAGCTCATCTTATGCAAAAAGTTAATGGCTATCTATCCGAACCCCTCTTTATGGATTTAGGCCGAGGTACTACTGATCTAATTATAGCAAGTGTAAATGGCGTAGCTGATAAGGCAAAGATATTGGATTTTGGCTGTGGTTTAGGGCGAGTCTTTAGTGCTATGCTATCCAAGCGACCTCAGGCGGAAATAACAGCCTTTGATATTGACCCCCTAATGTTATATTATTGCCGCTACCTCTACCCGCAGTTAGAAATAAGTCTGGTTGATTCGATCATGGAACTACCGACAAATAGTTATGATCTGATTTATGCTATTTCAGTTTTTACCCACCTAGATGCTACCACGGATTATTGGTTGGCTGAGATTCATCGCCTACTAAAGCCTAACGGCAAAGCGTTCCTAACTTACCATGATGAAACCGTTTTTGATGAAATGATTAGGCAAGGGAAAACTGGTTTTCCCCATACCTTCGAGGCTTTTAGCTGGCTCTCCAACACCAGCCAGACTCTCCTAGCTAAGGCTAATATAAGTGCGTCCGAAGAGTCCGCTAACCTCCCTTCCGGTCTTTCTAGGTTTGGTATTCCAACCGACACCCCGCTCAAAGACCGCTATATTATGAAACATACTGAAAATGTGGCAGAAGGAAGCACTGGTATGGCTACTTTCTATACCACCTCCTACTGGAAAGAGTTGTTGGGAAAATTTTTTGAGGTGGAAAGCGTAGTGCCACGTGGGTTAATGGGCTTTCAATCCTTTTGTACAGTTACCAAAAAGGATATTCAGCTTGAACGCGCCAATATAGATGCAATTCAACTTAGAACACTGGAGCAGGAAGTTACCAAACTACGTAAGTCCGGTCAAATCTTATTCTAAACCATCTATTTAGGAGAAAAGAACCATAGTTCCTTGTTGATTCGGCAATGCTAATCCAATATAATGAAGAGGGGCAGTTTATTCCAAAGTTTAATAGGGCAGGTAATTATTAAGGAGACCGTATGGCTACACCTAGTTGGCGCAAACCTAAAACTAAGCGTGATGCAGAAATAGCACGACTTTCCACTATGATGGAAGAGATGAAACGAGAATTCGGTTCTCAAAGAGAGGCACTAGAAGAAAAAATCAAACACCTAGAACGCGAATTGACCCAAACCCAGTTAGAGGTTCAGCACAAGGCGAACCCGACCACGCCTGCAAGCGAACCTACCAGTCGCCGCCGAATGTTAAAACAGCTAGGTGTCGCTGCCGCCGGTTTAGCCGCCGCCAGCGTAGCCACAGGTATCGCACAAGAAGCCCCCACTGCTGAAGCGGCGGCGACATTTAGTATTAATGATGGTACATCACCATTAGTGGTACAGCCAAACCCAGCAGCAGGTCTGACTAGCCTCACTACCCCAGCAACGGGTTCTGCCGGAGTCGGTTTTCAGGCTTTAACCATTGAGAATAAGTACAATGGCCTTTCGACAGCTAACCCTGCCCTTAATTATTATCCTTTCGATGCCCTAGTAACAAGTTCAGCCGGAGGCACCGCGGTCAATGCCCTCTCCCAAAGTGGCACTGCCCCAGCGGTACTAGGGGTGAATGGTTCTAGCAATATAATAAACACTGCGGCAACTGATCCCACTCCCGTTCCGGGTAACTTTGGAATAACAGGCGCAAGCGATCTTGCCAATGGAGTGCTGGGTTTATCCAATACCGGGACAGGCGTTTATGGCTTTGGTACGGGCAACGGTGGCTATGGAGGGGTCTTCCAAGTCTCTAGCAATAGTACAAACATTACAGGCTCGGCCCCGCTGCGTATTGTACCCGAACCTCAAATTGGATCACCCAGTGTGGCTGGAATACCTCACCTCCCTGGAGAAGTTCATATAGATAAGAATGGGGATGTCCATATTTGCACTTCTATAGGGGTAGGTGGTGGTATTCCAATGACCCAAGCCCAGATTAGCCGACGCTACCCTGGCCTCCCCCCCAGCGACCAACAACGCTTACTAGTAGGGGCAACTCCTGGTTGGAGACAACTAGCTACTACGGCTAGTGCTAGTTTTGTGAGTACTTATTTTCTCTCTAGTCCAATACGTGTAGTGGGTGGTACAACCGAATACCCTGCAGGTACACCTGTAGTAAATGGCCTCCTTCAGTGGCCGCCGCCTACTAATACTACCAAGTATGATTATATAAACTACTATCAAGTGCAAGGCACTTGGGGATCGGCCGGGCAGACCCAAACTATACCGAGTAATGCCGTCGGTATCATCTGTACCTTTACAGTCTCTGGTGGTACAACAGGCTTTGCAATACTCTTTCCGGGAAACTCTACCTCCACACCTCTAGTCTCTACAATTAACTATGCTACAGGTGTCAAAAACTTCGCCACTGGTGCAACGGTAGGCTTAGGGGTTATACCGAACACAGCCACGCGCGTCTATCCTTCCAACGCCGCCATTGGTACGAAAGGAATCGCCGTTTCCAGCTATTCGTCGAGCGTTAAAGTCTTAGTAGATGTAATTGCTTATATCGCCTAACTTAGAGCCAAGCGGGGAAAACCACGCCCTTTTAAAACCAGCTTATGGGCAGGGTACAATCCACCCAAGGTAAATCTATCGTTTTAGGTGTTATAATTTGCATGTGGTATAATAGAGCGGTAGAAGTTCCGACGTTTTTAGGAAGTAATCGTTATATAGGAATTAATATAAACCTGTACATTTCTAGGCTAAGGCGTGTTTCAAAGCCACTTGATACTTTGAAGGATAAACAACCTTAAAACACTTTAGAACTGACAACTTTTGCCACGCTCAATCTGAAACATGCCTAGAATTAAATAGGAAGGATTGTGGAATTGAATATAGGTAAGACTACCGATAAAGACGAACTGGCTCAAATGCGATCCATGATTGAACAACTGGTAGAGCGAGTGAGTTCTCAGGAAGAAGAATTGAAACAGCTTCGTCAACAGTTGCAAAATAACGATGAAGTAACCAGACATAGCGACAATACCAAAGAACAAGCCACCAGCCGACGGCGGATGCTCAAAAAGCTAGGGGCCGCTGCCGCTGGACTAGCTATCGCTGGCGCTGCCATTACAACCGAGACCCATACCGCAAAAGCAGCCGCAGATTTAAACGGAGCTAACGCCGCGCTTACCGCTACTGGTGTTCTTAGTCCCTCTGCTAATACTACCCTACCCACTATAGAAATAGATGGAACTACTACCAGTAGCACTTTACTTACCACTAGTAATCCTACACCAAATACCTCGTCGGCGGCTCTATTTGCCACTGCCGACGGAACTAAATTTGGTATCATCGCCATATCTGGCTCAAAAGATGTAGCAAATGCTGATTTTACCCCTTCACTTGGTTCTGCTGCGATTCAAGGGCGAAGTGGAGTCGGCATCACGACCACTGATGGTACTATCGGAGTACATGGTATCTCTGACGCTCAGGCTGGCGTGGTGGGTCAATTCCAAGATGTTGCTCTAGTTACCCAAAACCTGCTCATTAACGATACTGTGCCGATTAATGGGTTGATCTCTTCTGGTGTGATTGGGGCCAGCGATAAAGGTTTAGGGGTACTAGCGGCCTCAAATGCTTTTTCGGCCCTCTATGCGACGGCCTCCGGCACAACTGGTTATTCGATCTACGCTTCTAGGGGTGTTCATAGCGGCACTAGTCCTTTTAACCTTACCAGTGAAAATCTGGCTCCCCTCTACTTAGAGCCTAGCTCAGAATCTTATGCTGCCGATCCTACTGCCTTACCAACACCCAGACCAGCCGGGCCTAATGCCACAGGTGGTCATCGGGCGGGTGAAATCCATGTGGATAAAGATGGCAAAGTGTGGGTTTGTGCCCAAACTTCAGGTATTGCTACCTTCCCCCCTCCACCACCTGCCGGAACACGTCTACCCGGACACGTAGGAAGAACGCCAGCAGGCGCACCTCCTGGCCCCGGAGCGGGCGTTTTTTACCAACTGACCAGCACCGTCTTTCTGACTACACCTATACGTGTAGTGGGTGGTGCAACCGAGTACCCTACAGGTACACCTTTTGTAAATGGCCTTTACACATGGCCGCCGCCTACTAATACTACCAAGTATACTTATATAAACTACTATCAAGTGCAGGGTACTTGGGGACCGGTCGGACAGACCCAAACGATACCGAGTAATGCCATCGGCATCATCTGTACCTTTACAGCCGCTGGTGGTACAACAGGCTTTGCGATACTCTTTCCGGGAAACTCTAAAACCATACCTCTAGTCTCTACCGTTAACTATGCTCCTGGTGTCAAAAACTTTGCCACTGGTACAACGGTAGGTTTGGGGATTATACCGCCAGAAGCCACGCGCGTCTATCCTTCCAGTGCTGCCATCGGTATGAAAGGAATCGCCGTTTCTAGCTATTCGAACGTTCAGGTCTTAGTAGACGTAATTGCTTATATCGCCTAATAGATTGACTACTTCCTTCAGCTGTAAGGCCGAAGGAAGTAGTCTCTCAACCGACTAATAGCTTTTCAACACTTAGCACACTTCCGCTAAATTTATTGTAAAATTTTCGCCCAACCAATTTTTATCCATCGTATAAATCCTTGAAAAGCTAGGAATCCTGTGGTATAATGGAAACAACTTACTTACTGACAGGTTTTTATTTACTTATTAAATAGTAAGCAGATTAGAAGCCTAAAACTTAAGTAAACAAAGGCAGTCCTATTTCAAGAGGTTAACACCTACATAGGTTGGAACTCTAATTATTAAAGTTGTACCTATAATGGGCGGAAGCTCAACTTTGAACCAAACGGTGAAATACGTGAAGTAACTACAACTATTCGGCTTAGGTCTGAAAAGGCAGGTAAATTTTAAACACACATCTTCTAATTAAAACCTAGGCATCGAATCTAAAGAACCTTACCTTTGGAAGGAGGATACGAGTGCATTCGAACGATTTCGATATTTTAATCAAGCGTCTTCAGGCTGAATTGGACGAACAAAAAGTTAACCGCTCCGAAATAGAGGAACTGAAGGCAAGATTGGCCGGGCAAGAAACTGAAATCCAATATTTGCGTCAGCAACTTACCAGTAATGCCTTGAAGAAGCTAACCGAACTTGGGCAGACCCAGCCTACCAGTCGCCGAACAATGCTCCGGCGGATGGGTGGTGCTACGGTCGGTCTGGCTGCTTTGGGCCTAGTAAGCGGTGTGGTTAACCAAACCACCGCCCAAGCAGCGGATCCTTCGATTGAGAGTGCTGGTACAGTTGATAACGCACCCATTCGCCTCGACCCTATAGCTGCTGCACCTGCTGCTACAGGCCACAGTGCTGGTGCGCTTTACTCTCAGGGCGATGCCGGTGGACTGGATAGTAGTCTCAAGTACTACAGAGGTACAAATGTTGGGTGGGTTCCTCTATCTAGTACCGTCTTTCTCTCTAGCCCACTACGTGTAATTGGTGGTGCAACCGAATACCCTACAGGTACACCTTTAGTAAATGGCCTTTACACATGGCCGCCGCCTACTAATACTACCAAGTATAATTTTATAAACTACTATCAAATAGAAGGTACTTGGGGACCGGCTGGACAGACCCAAACGATACCGAAGGAGGCGGTTGGGATCATTTGTACCTTTACAGCCTCTGGTGGCACAACAGGCTTTGCGGTAGTCTTTCCCGGAAGCTCTATCAACATACCTCTAGCCTCTACCGTTAACTATGCTGCAGGTGTCAAAAACTTTGCCACTGGTGCAACGATAGGCTTGGGGGTTATACCGAATACAGCCACGCGCGTCTATCCTTCCACCGCCGCCATCGGTTTGAAAGGAATCGCCGTTTCCAGCTATTCAAACGTCTCAGTTTTAGTGGACGTAATTGCTTATATACTCTAACTATAGGCTCTTTTAGGTTCACACCGAAATTCTGGCTTGATAAGCTCTAGTTAGAAACTAGAGCTTATCAGTACTAACCTACTCTAGCCTTGACCAACCTAGAGCTGCAGGAATCTGTCCGCTTTACCCGCCAACACTGCGACCAGCCGAGGTAAAACGAGAACGTGGTGCTAAGGCAAAATTTTCGGTCTCTAGCGTAAGATTAGGGTTATAATAAGGGTCGTGACGAATAACGTTGGCCCAGCGCCGATACATAAAGCGGATCTCCGACTGAAACCGACGAATCTTCTCTGGATTATCCTCTGGCCCACGGCTGACCGACTCATGATGGATTAACTCGGCAAAGGGTGTCCAAACAATCAAGAGACCTTTTTCACGTATCTTCAAACAAAAATCTACATCATTAAAGGCGATTGCCAGATTTTGCTCGTCCAGCCCACCAACAGACCGAAAAATGGAAGTGCGCGTCATCAAGCAAGCCGCCGTAACCGCCGAAAAATTTTGAATAGCTTTAGCCCGACAAAAATAGCCCGATTCATTTGCGGGTATGTACTTATGGGAATGACCAGCAACGCCTCCTATCCCAATAATTACCCCACCATGCTGTAAGGTCTGGTTGGGATAGAGTAACCTAGCCCCTACCGCACCCACTTCTGGTCGTACCGCATGTTCCACCATTGACGCAAGCCAATCCGGTTCAATTACCTCTATATCATTATTAAGAAGTAAGATCAACTCACTCTCAACCTGACTAACCGCAAAATTATTAATCGCTGAAAAATTAAAGGAGCCTGCATATTTCAACACTTTAAAGCCGGGAGTGGCTTTTAGCTCCTCTAAGTATTCAAGAGTGGTCGACTCGCTGCTATCATTATCCACAATGATAATTTCATAATTCGGATAGTTGGTAAAGCTCTTGATACTAGTGAGGCACTGCTTTAAAACCTGAACCTGATCCCTAGTAGGAATAATAATACTTACACGCGGCCACTCCTTCAGGAGGTATTTAACCCGCAGCGTATTGGATTCTAGGCCAGGTTTTACTACCGCCTCTAACCCGACTCGTTGGCAATGAGCCTGAACCGCCTTTACTTGTAAATCTTGAATACCAGCCTTATTCTCAAAAGCAGCTGAGGTGGATTTTGCACTCTTCCGCCAGTGATAAAGAATTTTAGGAATATGATAGATTCGGGTAGTTTGTTCAACCAAGCGGAGTACCAAATCATAATCCTGAGTACCATTAAACTCGGTATTAAAGCCGCCAATCATTTGAATCAAACTAGTACGGTAAACTCCTAAATGGCAAGTGTACATCTGGGAGAGGAAGAAGTCGGGTGCCCAATCCGGCTTAAAGTAAGGATCACAACGTTTACCAGCTGCATCCAGCTTATCCTCGTCGCTATAGATCATATCCGCTTCGGGATGGCTATTAAGTAGCAGTACATTTTCATACAAAGCATCGGGCGTAAGGGTGTCATCATGATCGAGCAGAGCAATAAATTCACCTTTTATCATGTCCAAAGCCCGATTAGAGTTTTCCGAAATTCCTAGATTTTTTTCTAGGAATTTAACCCTAATTCTAGTATCACGACGGGCATATTCTGAGAGAAGGGTCTTTATTTCAGGAAGGGTAGAGGCGCCATCTACTAAGCAAAGCTCCCAATTAGGATAAGTCTGATTCAAGACCGACTCAAGAGTGGCTCTTAGAACCAAGCTTGAAGGGTTGTAAACCGGAGTTAGGATACTAATGAGGGGTAAATAAGATAACGCCAAAGCCTTTGTACGCTGTTGCTCCAACTCTAGCTCGCTAGGCTCGCTATTAATCATCCACTCCTCGTAAGGAGTTAAAGTTGTAACTTCAAGTAGAGGTTTTGTGGGTGGCTCAATAACTACCTGCTGACTATATTCCTGCTGATGCCCTTTGTTATCCCTCACACAGACTCGCAAAGTTTTGGTACTAGGTGGGAACAAAGCAGGGTCAAGCCGGAACTCCCCAAGGTAGCCACAAGAAGTATCCATCTGTAAAGGTCGCTCCGCTTTTACATCGAGTCGCTCAATGCCATAGTAAGCAGAACCCACTAAAACCTGATCTAGGCTTACCTCTACCTGCTGTATCCAACCACTAATGGAAGTAGCCCAACCCGTAACCTTTAAAATGGGTGGCGAATCGCTACTAAGCTCTACCAAATCAATCGCACCTTGAACTGGCCCATATTTAAAATCTCGAACGACCTGTAACGAACCTTTGGCGATTAACCCAAGTCTTCGCGATAGCCGGACGGTACGGGTAGCTTTAAGGGACTTCAATTCGGCTTCAAGTAAGGTAATTTTCTGGTGTAAGCGAGCCCGATTTTGTTCCAACCAAGTACTTTCGCCCCTAAGATTTCCGTTCTCCGCCGTCAAAAGATGAACCTGATGGGTTAAGCTACGAATCTGATTTTGGAGGTCTGTTTCAGCTTTCATTCGAACAAGGCTTTGAGTTTGAGCCAAGTGTTGAAGATTAGCTTGGTAAGCTTCCCGTTCCTGATTAAAATTAGCCGTAAGGTTCTGGATATGGTCTTGAGTAGCTTTCTGTTCTTGCTTGAAAAGAGAAGTAAGGTTTTGGATGTGAACTTGAGTAGCAACTTGGTCTTCCTTGAACCGTTTAATCTCTTGTGCCTTAGAATGGAGCAGAGCCACCCGTTTACCCAAGAAGGCAAAATAACGAATAGTGTCGCTATATAATTCTGGATTGTCAAAAAAGCAGGCTAAAGATTCCGGTATCTCTTCGCCTACTGCAACAAGGCCCAAACCATAGCCATGCTTAAATTCCATATTTGGATAACGCGCCTGAAGCTCATGCCAAAACTGCCAAACGCCAAAATCTTTGCCATCAAATCCTTTGTAGACGTTGACATCATGAAGAATTATCACCCCACGCTTGGTCATTTTGGGTAACCAATTCTCAAAGTCATGCTTAATGGCTTCGTAGGTATGTAGTCCATCTATATGTAGCAGGTCTATACTTAGGTCGCTGAAATTAGCTATGGCCTCATCAAAAGTAGTTTTTAGCATAGTGGAAAACCCACTATAACGGGCCTCATGGTAGGCGTACAAATCCTGATAAATCGAAGAGCTATATTCTTCGGAATGTTTATCGCCCTCCCAAGTATCCACCGCATAACAAAGCGTTTCGGTGTTCAAACTTGCGACAGCTTGACAAAAAGCACAATAAGAATCACCCTTATGCGTACCTAGTTCTACGAAAATTTTGGGCCTTAACATTTGTATTAATGCAAAGGCAAAAGGGATATGCTCGTGCCAGTTTCTTATATCGGTAAGGTGTTCAGGATCTTGCAATAGGATAGGATAATCCAAAGGATTGAAACCCAAGGATGGTGTCTTAACTTCCATCTATCTTTATTTTCCCTCATTGATTGTTGAACTACCAAAATTAGCCTGTATCATGGGTATTGAACGAAGGTATAAACCGCATAATAACATCTAAGTAGCTTCTGACTATTAGCAGTGGCTGAAAAGAGCATAATAGGCATATTTATTATAACAACAACCACATTCATTCGCAAACTAAGAAAAGCTAGGGATAGGGCTGTTGCAAAGTCGGAGAGCTATCCAATCTGGCAAGAGTAATGGTATGTGAAAATCAACTGGCGGCAACCAGTTGGCGCAGCATCCTACAAGATTTTGGCCTAAATCAAGACTGGAGGTATGTCAAGATCAAATTTCCCTGACCAAGCCTCTGTCGAAAAGCCCGCTTGTGTAGGATGCTGCGTAACCTGGGTTCCGTCAGTTGATCTTGACCTACCACCCAACTTGTCAGATCGGGACTTTGCAACAGCCTTATTCTATAGTAGATTATGCTATTTTTTTATATCAACCTGCGCTATAATAGAAAAGGTTCTGCTCACTGAATATCAAAGTGTTAGCCTTAACTTATTAACAAGAAAGGAACAACTACCATGTCACGTCGGTACAACCATTACCTCTCTTTAGTTGTGGTTCTACTATTGGGTCTCGCCATCAGCCTTATCCCGGCCAACCCTGTTCTTGGCAGTCCCCAGCCCTCTGGGATACAAGTTCAACAATCTATCACTCTCCAAAATCCAGTCTCCAATAGTCTTGTCCGCTACTCTCACACCCTTTTTGTCAGTTCCAACGGTACACCTACCGGGAATGGCACCTCCCTTCTTGCGGCGATGACCATCATCTCCAACTCTAACCCCACCGCCGCCACTCCTTACCTCCTCAAGCTCGAACCAGGCCAATACGATCTGGGCAACCAAGCTCTCACCCTCCTATCCTACGTTGACCTAGAAGGTTCTGGTGAAGATATTACCGTTATCTCCTCGACAATTGGTAGTAGCACCGTTCCACCTAGCGGCACCCTCATTGTGCCATCCTATAGTGAAACACGCTTCCTCAAAGTAGCCAATTCTGGATCCAGTGCCTATCAAACGGCTATCTTTCTGCCTGCTAATGCCATCAACGCCCGCTTTACCCACGTCACTGCTTCTGCTTCTGGTGGAACCAACAGCTATGGTCTCTACAACTACTTCGGCACGTTTACAGTACAAGAGAGTACATTCTCCGCTTCTGGTGGAACCAACAGCTCTGGCCTCTACAACAACCTAGGCATATTTACAGTACAAAACAGCACATTCTCCGCTTCTGGGGGAACCAACAGCTTTGGCCTCTACAACACCTCCGGCACAGCAACGGTGCAAAATAGCACGTTCTCCGCTTCCACTGGTATTACCAACACCGGCTTTTATAACTACAACTTAGCCACAGCAGTGGTACAAAACAGCACGTTCTCCGCTTCTGGGGGTACCAACAGCTTTGGCTTCCAGAACGATGGAACCTCAACGGTGCGAAACAGTACACTCACTGCTTCCGGGGGTAGCTTCAACCTTGGCTTCTACAACAACCTAGGCACGTCAACGGTACAAAATAGCACACTCTCCGCTTCTGCTTCTGGGGTGGCTACTTCCTCCAACGAAGGTC
The DNA here is from genome assembly GCA_013390945.1 of Candidatus Chloroheliaceae bacterium. Lineage (GTDB taxonomy): Bacteria > Chloroflexota > Chloroflexia > Chloroheliales > Chloroheliaceae > L227-5C. The sequence goes on along the minus strand of JACAUC010000007.1, from coordinate 1,261 downwards.
TCTCCAACTACAGCACGTTAACGGTGCAAAACAGTACACTCACTGCTTCCGGGGGTAGTACTAGCTATGGTCTCTACAACTCTAGCGGCAGTGCCTCAACGGTACAAAACAGTACGCTCTCCGCTTCTGGCGGTACCACCAACTATGCCCTCAACAACACTGCCGGTACCATAAAGGTCGGTGCTTCCCAACTTGCCTCCCTACCAATAAGCTCTAACACCGGGCTAGGCGCAAGTATTTGCATCAACTCTTATAACGCCAACTTCACCGCACTCAACAGTAGTTGCCTGTAACCCTAACTTTGCTATAGGACGGTCAAGAAGGTCGTCCTATAGCCGCTAACTTAGCATATTATTGGGTTTGAACCTTATCCAAAAGACCGTACTTCTCCAACAAAGGCAGGGCGTGATTTTCGTAGAAGTGAGGTGCATCCTCTTTCGTCCAGCGTAACGGGCCAATCAAGATTGGTGGCAGATCATTTTCGAGGGCTAACGCTATCGCTGCCATCGCCTCCGCCTCCCGACCATTCATAGTGGCTAAAATCACCCCTTTCCAGAAACAAGTGTCAAAATCGTCTGGCTTCATGCTGATAGCCCGCTCTATCTCTACCAAACCGTTCTCGGTTAGCCCACTTACCCAAGAAGCAATACCCTCACAGATTGCAGCATTATGGTCACTCGGATCATAGGCGGCAATTGCTCTTAGCCGTTCCACTATCTCCTTGCCCGGCTTAGCCTCAATCCAAGTAATCCACTCTAAGATCAACCCATACCATACACTTTTTGGTTCAATCTCCAAAGCTTTCATATAAGCGGATTTGCTACTATCTAGGTCGTTTAGCCACAAATAAGTCCTACCACGATTGCCATAAGCCCAAGCATATTGTGGGTCTAGCTCTATCGCTTTATTGAAATCTGCCAAGGCTTTATCATATTCTTTCTGTTCCCCGTAGGTAATACCTCGTTGAGCATAAGCCCAAGCATATTGTGGGTCTAGCTCTATCGCTTTATTGAACTCTACTAGAGCCTTATCATATTCTTTCAACAAACGATAGGTTTTACCTCGTAGAGCATAAGCCCAAGCATCTTGTGGGTTTAGCTCAATCAATTTATTGAAATCTACTAGAGCCTTATCATATTCCTTCAACAAACGGTAGGTTTCACCTCGTTGACCATAAGCCCAAGCATCTTGTGGGTTTAGCTCTATCGCTTTACCAAAATCTGTCAAGGCTTTATCATACTCTTTCAACAAACGGTAAGTC
>JACAUC010000069.1 GCA_013390945.1 Candidatus Chloroheliaceae bacterium | reverse complement strand
GGGATTGGAAATCCCTCCTACAAAGGTTGGTGTTATATCGGGATTGGAAATCCCTCCTACAAAGGTTGGTGTTATACCGGGATTGGAAATCCCTCCTACAAAGTGTTATATCGGGATTGGAAATCCCTCCTACAAAGGTTGGTGTTATATCGGGATTGGAAATCCCTTGTCTCTTTGTCCATTGGAATTAGTATACTACAAAAGGCCAAACCTGCTTCTGGAACATTTTTTAATTTAGGTGCATAATTCAGGGATTTTTTTATTTGTTATGTGGGTGAAGAGGAAAAGGCTAAAATCTCTAAGGTCTCTGTGGTAGAATAGGGTTAGAAACGGTAGAAAGGGAAATAACTTTTCGCCATTATCGGGTATCCAAGAAACAGACAATTATTAAGAGAGTTAATTTGATCGCATGAAACCGCGTTACTACTTTTTAATTACTGTCGGGCTGGTGTTGGTACTAGGTATTTATTTTGTCTTTAGCACCCTACCCCAACCGACTAAAGTGGCTGAACCACTACCGACAGCGACTATTAGCCTAAGTCAACGTCTAACGGGTGAACGACTGGAGGGTCAGCTACTCTTCACCCGACAGGGCAATCTGTGGGTTTGGCATGGTAATGATGCCACCCTGCTTGGAATCAAGCCCAGCAGCTCGACTATTGCCAATTTTACGGTAAAACTCTTTCAACCTGTGTGGGCACCGGGTAGTGGCACAATTGCCTTTATTCGTCAAGATGAATCCTTCTCTGATCTGTGGGTAAGCAATCCCGATGGTACGCAGCCTCGCGCTCTGACGGCTAACAAGGGAAAAGGTCAGCCACGTACTGATAACTATAACCTGAACGCGCTCTGGGCTTTTAATCCAGCTTGGTCGCCCGATGGTTCACAAATCGCTTACCTCACCGATATTCAAACCGATGATTTGGTACTCTGGGTGACAAACGTGAAAAATCCCCAGCCCCGCAAGCTTAGTGCTATTGGCGTAGGGCAAGGTGGTATACAGCACCCCACTTGGTCGGCTGATGGTTCACAAATTGCAGTAGCGGCTTATGATAATGGTAAATCCCAGATATATACTATTCGGGTAAACAATGGTCGTGAAACTCGGTTGACGGAGGTCTCGGAAGGAGCCTATGATCCGACTTGGTCGCCAGACGGAAAATATATTGCCTATGTAGTTCGACGTGGTAACAACAGTGACCTCTGGCTAATGCGTAGTGATGGTTCAGGGCAGGTACAACTGGTCAGTGGTATGGCGGCCCGTACCCCCACTTGGTCGCCCGATAGTAGCCAAGTGGCTTTCTTGGCACTCCGAGGTGGTGGTTTTGAAATTTTCACCCTTAATATTAATGCCACTGGTGCTGCTACCTCTGGAGAACCCAAGCAGATTAGCCGAGATGCCACAATAGATGTAACAGGTGGACTGAGTTGGGGCCGTTAATGCTCTCCATTGTAGAACACAGATTGGGCGTAGAAGACTGCTCTGTCAGTGGACAGGTTCTATTTGTTATGTAACCCGCCTTTTGTTATAATTTACCAAAGTTCAGGCTATTTTATTCAGGTAGGAATAAGACGCTGGCTCGTCAGACAAAAGGGCATCTCTTTTCCGTGGGTGGTATCAGGAAGATGGATAAGGAAGAAAATGCCGGTTTGCCCTATGCACCGGCCAGGAGGAAGTGTGTCGCAGATAAAATCAAGATCGTCCAAGCTACCCGAAAGAATTTTAATAATACCTTTCGCCGATGGGATTGGTGATTTTGTAAATATGCAACCGTTAGTGATCGCGGTGGCACGTCGCTTTCCTCAAGCCGATATAAGCGTGGCGGCCTCTTCTTATGCCAATTATCTAGTCTCTCCCCAACAGCCAGTACGGGTAGTTACTCCTAGTTGGTTCAAGCAGGAACCTAGCCCCTTTGCTCAGAGTTTGCGCCATTTCATCCCCCAAATTGTATTGGCTTGGTTTGCGGCCCCGGTACTAAAACGTGAGTTAGATGTGGATATTGACCTAGTAATCAATACGGTCTATCTGTGGGAACGCAACTTAGATTTCCCTCATTACTGGACTCCACAAGTACCCGCCCGTCCTGGAGCGGTACATACCCTTGATTGTATTGCCGATGCACTGGAAGAGGAATTAGGGATTTATATTCCACCCGCCCAACGTTACCCCCAACTTTATGTGCGTACCCGTTCGCGGGAATGGGCCGAGGATTTTATTTTGCGCGAAGAATTAAATGGTTTGCCATTGGTAGCCCTGATTCCTGAAAGCAATATGTTGATTAAAAAATGGCCTGCGGCTGAGTGGGCTTATCTGAACGATTCTCTACAAGAACGGGGCTTTCGCACTTTGCTCTTTGCCGATGCCAGAGATTGTGCCTTATCCCGCCAAGTGATTGCTCACTCTAAACATCCCCCTTTGTTTGTCTCTGCCAAACTAGACAATGTGGCGGCCCTACTTGAACGCTGTGCGTTGGCCGTTGGGGTGGATACGGGCTTGCTCCATATGGCCGCTTCGGTCGGCACTCGTTGGTTGGGTCTCTTTGGCCCTACTAATCCTGAAGTAACTGGCCCTTATGATCGCCGTTTGGGACGTGGTTTGGTGGCTCCTTTTGTGAAAGTGGAGGGCTGCCGCAACTGCTGGAAGAGTTTTAAGTATGAAGATGATGAGTGCCGTACCCTTGAAAACCGTAGTTGTATGAGCCTACTGGAGCGCAATACCGTACTAGAGGCCAGCCTTGAATTGCTGGAGCCAGTGCGGGTTTAAGAGCAATATTTTATAACCTCAAATCGGGCGACCAGCCGACTTAGAAATCCCTCCTACAGGGGCTTATTTGATCTCTAATCATTTCAGCCACCATGCGCTTTATATCATCGTGGCTTATGATAACGCCTTGTGCGTCTTCAGCCTCACTTTCGGCAATTGCTTCTTTGAGTTCAGCTAACTCTTCAGGGTCAGGGCGATAAAGGTGGTAAAGCATCAAGTTTTCTTACCATTGTCTTTTTCCAATTGGAGGAGCCTTGGCTCCTCACCCATAAAATTTAGTTACCGTAACGCCATTGAGAGTAATGCCGTCCGACGTTGCCTTGCTCCACCTTGAAGGGGTCAGCATTGGAAGAGGTGTAAGTCAACACCCGCCGCTCAAAGACTTGGATTAGCACTTGAGTGGATTTCCCAGCCAAAGTTATTTCGGTTTGGTAGGGTTCGCTGATGGGATAGCCCATTACAAAGAGCCAATCTTGGGGCAAGGTTTTGAAATAGTTCACAAATACATTCGGGAGGTTATGTCCGGTTTCCGGGATAAACTGAGCCAACGTCACTCCGGCAAGAGCCGCACCATCCGAAACGTTACCAGTACGATCAATCGAGGCGGTCACTTTTTGTCCAGTGCGGTCTGATGCGGTATTCTTGCCCTGCTCTAATGTTACCACCCCGGCAAGCTTGGCATAGGTAATCGAGCCATCTGGATCACCCGCCACATTAACTTCGGCGGGAGCCTTGGGCTGGTTCGTGCTGTCTCCAGTCTGGATATAGCCACCGATTAGCTCTTTGGGCAATAAGCCGTTGGTGACAAAGTAGGCACTGCTCTTATCGCCATCCGGGTTATTGATCTCCATTCGGGCTTTGTCGAAATATTGCACCTGACGCTTGCCGCCTGTGGCCTCTTTGTAATCTTCGGTTTTGGTAGCGAAAGCATCCGGCCCCCAGAGCCAACTTTTGTTACTCTGCCCATTAGCAATCGCCAGATCAGATTGTTTCCAGACATTGTAGAAATCGGAGAGGATATTTTTGTAGACTGGATTGTTACTCACAGGAGGTGTCGTTGCTAACATTCGGAATTGCACTACGGCTGGTTTAGCAGTGTAGTCTTTCCGAAACAAACCAAAGTAATGTTCATAGCTTATTTTAGAGGGGTTAAATGGTGAAATCGTATCTATCAGCTTATACCAGATAAAAGTTTCCACATAATTCCAAGTTTTAGCGATATTTATGGCCTCTACCATATAAGCCGCTTGCTCGTCCTCTGTTTTTGGTAAAACGGGTGTCCAACAATCGGAACATTGGCTGGGTGGAACAGTAGTCCAACCTATTTCAGTGAGCCAAATCGGAACAGAATCATTAAAATTCTGCATATGTTGTCGGATAGCTGGGACAGAAGAAGAATAGCTCATCATAGGCCAGAGCTTATCATACCAAGTAGGTGTATTACCATCGGTGTAAGGATGATAAGACAGCTTATCAAAATAGCCTTTGGCTCCAGCACTATACATCCGGTCTAGGTAAGTTAGAGTGTCTATAGGATCATTCCGAGGAGCCAATGCTCCGCCAATTACAATCGCAGAAGGATCAGCCGCTTTGACAGCCGAATAAGCCGCTTTAAGTAGAGCAGTATAGCCTTCCGGGTCAGGAGTGGCCCAAAAATCAGGTAGGTTCGGTTCGTTCCAAATTTCCCAATATTTTATCTTGGTTTTGTAACGTTTAACTAGCTCACTCAAGAAATTGGTGTAATCTTGCAAGTTAGCTGGGGGGTAATTAATCGTATTGGGGTTACAATCCTTCTTAGGAAGGGTGGAAGCCCAGCAGGGCGTACTATCTACCGTAGCCACAATTTCAATATTGTTACCAGACATAGCATTCAGGAAAGTATTCAAGCGATCTATCGGGTCAGGATTCCAATTATTCGATCCCGGCCCGAACGGTTCAATCCAAGCCCACTTGAGGTCAATACGTACTATTGAAGCTCCCATATTAGGCAACAGATTCACTTGTTTGGGAATCTGACCCGTCGGTGCTTCAGGGGGCTGGAGTGGATGAAGATTGACACCCAGTTGTAACGTGGAAGCAGAAAGTTTATCTACACTAGCCGCACTTGAAACAGGGGAGAATGTAGGATAAATAAATCCAGCTAAGATCATTAGCAATAATACCAAGCGAGGTTTTAGCGACTTAGCCATAACTGTATGAACTCCTTACAGTTGCAAAAGTGTTTATTGGAAGAAGCAACCTAAACTTAGGGTATCAATTCGAAATAACTATCCAAGTAATAGATCTGTAAAGGAACAAAACCTCTACTCTTCAAGTCAAGCGTGAGTTTTCCCTTGAACTTGCAGCCAAAGGGCAAGGTCGGTTTGGCTTGAGAAATCCAAGATAGCCTCACCTAACGCTTCTAATTGCCCTAAAGATAAGACGCTGAGTTCTTGCTCTACTTCGGGTGGTTGCTCACCAAACCGCCGCTTGAGTAGGCGCAGAATAAGAATTACGGTTCCTTCTTGCCGTCCCTCCTGTCGTCCTTCTTGCCGTCCTTCTTGTCGTCCTTCCTGTCGTCCTTCCTGTCGTCCCTTCTCTAACCCCTCTTTCAGCCCATCCTCCCTTCCTAAACGCTCGATGCTACTGACGTAAGGCATACGCTCCTCCTCCTCGTAACGGGTTACTTCTCGCCGAAACTCTTGATCTAGTTCCTCTGGGAGCCGGATTATGTTATCAATAAATCGGTACAAATCTATGATCTCTTGACGGCTATATTTACGCTCATACAACCGACGAGTTAGACCCAACTTCGTGTCCAAACGCTCCTCTGGCCGCTTTTTCTTGTCTTGGTGCATGCGGAGTACCGCCATTGTCACTATCGCAAAGGGGTTGGGATTGGCTTCCAATGCCGCCCAATCCTTATTATAGTCCAACAACTTTATCGAGGGAAACTTGAACGAAAGCTCAAAACCCCACTCCTTTATCAAAAACCGCTTGGGGTGATAACGTTTGTTACTGTCGGTCAAAACTGCCAAACTTACCACCTTGTCCAACCGCCCGACACTACCTGGGTCTATCCCTTTGGGTTGGAAATAGCGGTCAAATAACCGATAGTTATAGATGAACATCCGTTGGGCAAAGGTGGGATCGGCATAGCCTTGAATTTCAAGGTGGATTAACAACCAAATCGGTTCCTCTGTGCCAAGACGATAGACCTTCACCAATTTATCCACTAGCCGTCGTCCGGCCTGACCCTCGTTAAAGAGTTGCTCCAACTCTTTGTCCAGAAATTCCGGTGGTCTGCTCCAATCAATATCCTTATATATCTTTGGAAAGAAGAAGGCCATAAACTCAGGGAAATATTGATCCAAGATCTCCTTCCACGAACTATCCTGCTCTGTGGCTACTGACATCGGTTACTCTCCTTCCTATTCGATGAAGCGATCAATTCCGTTTTAAGGGCATCAACCTGTTTATATATTATCCCCTGAAAGCGATATTGTCAATATCTAAGTATACTTAAAATTGGTATCAGTTAATATCTTTAACTTATTGACATCATCATTGATATACAAATACAAATTGACAACTATAAAAGTGAAAGTCCGTCAGTGGTAACGCACTGACGGGCTAAGGTTTTTATTACCCTCATAGGAAGGAGATGCTTTTATTCTACCTTTGGTTGAAGGAATCATCAAGCGGTATCACGACCGCGCTTCCACCAATTTGCGAAATCATAGCCGTGCATAGCAACATCCAAGATGCCCACTGTAAAGATGATTGGGTAGAGGTAATGCCAATCAAACTCTCCGTTTTGCTAACCCATACCGCACAAACTCCATCGCTTTAGTGAAAACCCCACGTATCGCCTCTAGGTCAAGTTGGGAATAGTCTCCTTCCATCAAGCGTTGGGGGTCAAGCTCCAATTTTTTGATTAGGAAATTGTTAAAATCGTTGGTAATAAGGTTTAGTAGGTAAGCCACTAGTTCAAGATCAAGGTCAGGTTCGATTTCCCCAGCAGCGATGCCCTGCATAAGGACTTGGCGGATGTAGTCCTGTGAGCTTTCTTTCATTCGCTGGAGCATTTCATCCCGAAAAGGCAGCGTACCAAACATGGCACGATAGATGATCTGATTGAGCCGGGGGTACTCAAAGGTGAAGCGAACCCCCATTTCAAGCAGCCACTCGGTATAGGCAAAGAAACTCTTCTGCGGATCAGGTGGTGGTAGACTTTTGACAAACCTGATTCGCTCCTGAGCAGCCAATTCAATTAGATACAAGTAGAGATCACGCTTGTCCTCAAAATATTGGTAGAAGCTTCCTTTTGCGATCTTCAATTTAGCCACAATCTGCGAAATTGAGGCACTTTCGTAGTCGCGCCCGGCAAATTCCTCCAGCGCGGTCTCCAGAAAAGCCTTCCGTTTTGCTTCTGGTAGGTTAAAAAAGGTGGGTTTGGGCATAGCTTCCTCCTTAATCTACGGGTGTAGGAGCTTCTCCAGCACTTCAACCGCTTTTGTCACCCCATCTTCAGCGCAGATTTTTTGACCAAGTGCCGCCGCCCCTATCCGTATAGCTTTATCTTTGGTGGCGGTGATAGATTGGGCTAACCGTTCGGCGGTCAACTCTTTACGTGGGATTGGTGGTGGCCCAACACCTAACTCGGCAACACGCTGACCCCACATCGGCTGATCCACACTATGAGGGACAATGATCGAGGGAACACCAGCACTTAGACCGGCGGCGGTCGTACCTGCTCCACCGTGATGAACTACTGCCGAGACCTGCGGGAAGAGCCAAGTATGTGGCACACTTTCTACCATAAATACCGTGTCTGGTAATTGCACCTCCTGACTTAACCCATTCCAACCAGTCGCCAGCAGACCACGCTGGCCGGAGAGTTTCAGAGCTTTTACTAGAATCTCTGTAACTTCGCTTCCTTTACGCGGATTTCCCATACTACCAAAACCGATATAGACTGGCGGAGGCCCAGCCTGAAGAAAATTGACCAGTTCGGTTGGGGGAGACCAGTTCGGTTCCTCCTCGGCAAACCAGTAGCCCGTAATGAAGGCGTAATCAGGCCAATCGGCCGGACGTGGTAAAACTGCTTCGCTGTAGCCATATAGAATAGGTAGCCGTTCGGCACGTTGCCGACGGTAGGGTGCTGCAAAAGGAATGGAAACGGTTTTAGCTTTCTCGTGCCAAAATTTTTGGATGGCTGGCCGAAAACTTTGCCAAAAAAGTTGCTCTAGTATGGTATGGGTCAACAAGTTATAGGCACTGCCTAAGCGTGGGCCATCATAGAAAAAGGCGGCGGGTTGTGTCCGAGTCGGAGTCATTGGAACGGCGTTCAGCGCAATACAGGGAATGCCAAGCTGCTTCGCGATAAAGTAGCCATTGGGCATACCCGGACTATAGAGGATTGCGTCCGCTCCTTGACTCGCGATCCAGATTTCGTTCTGCGTCTGTCCCATCATCCGATTAACAGTTTGCGTAGCCTTCGCTTGAAGCATAAGCATCTTGATAGGATTATTTGCATTAAGAACAGCTTGCGCCTCTTCGCTGTTCATCATGGCAGAGAAGTCAAGATGAAGGGGGAAAAACTCCAGCCCGTACTGTGTGACAAATGACTCAAAGTTTTTACCCGCTACCAAACGCACCTGATAACCCGCTTGTTGTAATCCGGCACCAAGGGCAACGTAGGGCTGAGTATCGCCGCGAGTACCAGCCGTGAGAATAGTAATCCGCATGTGAAAGAGTATCCTTTCAAAATGATAGAATGTGACTGATCGGTCATGTGACTAACTGGTCATATTCTATCACTTAAAGAAAGAATTATCAATTTGCAGTGCCAAGGGCTTGATTACAATGTTCTCTGATTTCGATAGACCGAAGCTGGGTAACTTGGGTTTCGTCAAGTGATTTTTCCTTACCCGGATTTTGTGGGAGGGTACTCCATCGCTTGACCTTAGTAATTCAGTTCTATTTTATGCTATAATCTTACCTGAAGGTTAAAAGTGTCCTGATAGCCGAAATAGAAAAACCAATGACTGAAGAACGAGCCTTATCTGGTAAAGGGCGTGAGGCAGAACGGGCCTTTGAAGCCACCTTACGCCCCCGCCGCCTAGCCGATTATATCGGGCAAGATAAACTTAAAGATAATCTGCAAATTGTGATTGAAGCCGCCAAAGCCCGTAAGGAGGCTCTTGACCACCTCTTGTTTTATGGGCCACCTGGTCTAGGTAAGACCACTATCTCTAATGTAATTGCTGCCGAAATGGGTGTACATATCCGCGTTACCAGTGGCCCGGCTATCGAACGGGCTGGTGACTTGGTAGCAATCCTGACCAACCTAAAAAAAGAAGATATTCTCTTTATTGATGAAATTCACCGCCTAAACCGGACTATCGAAGAGGTGCTTTATCCGGCAATGGAGGATTTTGCGGTAGATTTGATAACGGGTAAGGGGCCGAGTGCCCAGAGCATTCACCTGCGCCTACCCAAATTTACCATTGTAGGCGCGACTACCCGTTTGGCTCTCCTTACCGCCCCCCTCCGCGACCGCTTTGGGGCAGTCTTTCGGCTTGAATTTTACGATCAGAAGGCGATGGAGCTTATTGTGACCCGTAGTGCTGGTATTTTGCGGGTAGAGATTGATGCAGAGGGAGCCTCCGAAATTGCCCGACGTTCGAGGGGTACACCTCGCGTGGCTAACCGTCTGCTAAAGCGGGTGCGCGATTATGCTCAGGTGCGGGCCGATGGTAAAATTACCAAGTTGGTAGCGGCGGAAGCCCTGTTCCGACTAGATGTGGACGAGTTGGGCTTAGATGATGGCGACCGTCGGGTGCTAAGTGCGATTATTGATAAATTTGACGGTGGCCCAGTAGGAATTGAAACTATCGCCGCTTCTACCAGTGAAGAAGTGGATGCCGTAATGGATGTTTACGAACCCTATCTTTTGCAATTAGGCTTTATCGTCCGTACTCCACGTGGCCGGGTGGTGACCCAGCAAGCCTACGACCACTTGGGCAAAAAGCCCAGCCTCCGCGCCCGTGAACGTTTGGGCCTGCTGGAGGAGCAACCTCCCCAAGCTACGCTTTGGGGTACTGCCACTGAAGAAGAGGCGTAAAGCGGGATAGAGTAAATCGGGATAGAGGTAAATCGGGATAGAGGTAAATCGGGATTGGAAATCCCTCCTACAGAGACGCAAGATTTTAGTCGCGCTAGAAATTGGCGTGGTTTTATATAAATAGGAGACATTATGCGAAACAATGATATTTTGGAGCAAATCAAAAGGTTCTCCCCAACGGAGCGTCTTGCCTTGATGGAAGCCATCTTGCAATTGGTGCGGGAGGATTTCCAGCGGCTAGAACAACCTCAAGCTCCAAGAACGAACGGTAAATGGCCTAGCACATCAGGCATTTCCCGCACTTCTGCTTCGGATAGTTATGCCGATGAAGAAGAAATGTCACCATCTTCTTCTGCTTTTGACGAGGATGATTTTACCACTTTAAAAAAACTACTCTGAAGAGGTAAGAAGGGATGCAAAACCCTAACCCGGAGATAAGTGCTGGTTCAAAAAAATAACCCGGAGATTTATCTCCGGATGGGCTAACGCAAAAAACTGACCCACAAACGCACATCGTAGTATGCTTTTAACCTCAATAAAATGTTATAATTGTTATGTCTGAAAAACTGTATAGACTGGTTAAACTAGCCAGAAGTAGTCAAAAGGTACTACCCAAAAAGCCTCATTGTGGATTTTATAATTAATCTGTAGTAATATATTGGAGTGCGATCCGACGGTTTCAAGTTGTCCGGTGGAAGGGAAGACAGTGAACTAAGATGGCCGAAAGAAATAATTATATTCCGACAAATCCTAACATACAACCTACTAATTCGGGCGGAACGAACGATCTCACTGGAGAAGCTCAGAATAGTCGGTCTTATCTTCGTCACAATACCTCTGGCGATAACTCTACCTCGCGCCTTAATTCCGAGGGTCAAGCACCACATTCTAATTATAGCTTACGTACCAGTCGTACCGAACCACTATCGGCGGCTTTATCTAAGAATGGCGTAGAGCAGGAGCCCACTATACAGGAAGTATTACATGGCTCGTTACGGGCCTTTTCACCTAGTTCGCTCCTTTCGTTACTCAATATCCAGAAAGCTACCGGGCATCTACGGATGCGTAGCAACAAGTTTGAGGGTTATATTTTTGTAGACAGGGGTGAAGTCTATGATGCCGGATTAGGTTCGGTGAATGGGGCGCTGGCTCTCTTTCAACTTTTTGGCTGGAAACAGGGCGAGTTTACCTTTGAACTGGGCGGTGCGAACCCCGCCCGTCGTACCATTGAAGCCTCGTTGCCAGTTTTGCAGGTGCGGGCGACGCTCTGGCTCGATAATATGAACAAGTATATGCCGATTATTCCCAGCACTTCCCATCGCATTGCGGTTGCCAATGAGCCTAGAAGTGAAGTGGTTATTGAGCCGTATCAGTGGCCGGTATTGACCAAAATCGTCTCACGCCCGATGAGTATCTCTATGCTGGCTACGGAATTAAATCAGGATTTGATGACCGTTACCCGTATTGCTGCCGATTTGGTTAAAATGGGCGTAGCAGTGGTTTATGAGCCTGAGCCTAGCAACTTTGATACGGCTACCGAGGATAATTAGACCTTGGCTAAAGCTACCGACTACCAAATTTATTAGAATGTCGGTTTGGGCTACATTCAAAAAACCTGTTGCAAAAGCTCTACAAAATTTGACAAAACCCCTTTCGCGCAATATGATTAGTCCGAAGATATTTTACAAACTAGGGCGATTGGGTTATAAAGAAGTAGAAGAAGAGATTAGACCGAACAGAAGAGGCCATAAATTGACCGTCATAGAACAAAGTGATATAAATAAAGAACTACAACTTGCCCCCACCCAAGATAGCCAAAATGAGGTGGTGCATGATTGGACTTCCATCAATCAGGTAGTGGAGCAGTTGAGTCTCCGACACTATATAATAGAAAGAAGCTTGGCTACGGCGGTCTTTCTGGCACTCAAATTGCAAAAACCGCTATTGTTAGAAGGCGAAGCCGGAGTAGGTAAAACCGAAATCGCCAAAGTGTTAGCTGATACAATGGGTGCCCGGCTAATTCGTCTACAGTGCTATGAAGGGCTAGATGTGAGTAGCGCGGTTTATGAGTGGAACTATGCCCGACAGATGCTTCAAATCCGCCTCTTGGAGAGCCAAGAGGTAAAGAATGTCGGTGCAACGGAACTTTTCGGCCCTGAGTTTTTGATTAAGCGTCCCTTATTGCAAGCCCTAGAAGGTACGGTGGAGCAACCGACCGTGCTGTTGATTGATGAATTGGATCGGGCCGATGAGGAATTTGAAGCCTTTTTGCTGGAAGTGCTTTCCGATTATCAGGTAACAGTACCTGAAATTGGCACTATCAAGGCCATTCGGCCACCCGTCGTAATAATTACCAGCAATCGTACTCGTGAAATCCATGATGCCCTCAAACGTCGTTGCCTTTACCATTGGATAGATTATCCTTCGCTGGAAAAGGAGTACCGTATCCTACTGGCGAAAGTACCCAACGCTCCCGCTACACTGGCCGAAGAAGTGGTCAGCTTTGTCCAAGATATTCGGAAGATGGAGCTTTACAAACTGCCGGGTGTGGCGGAGACTCTGGATTGGGCTACCGCGTTGCTTGCTTTAGATCAACGTGACCTAGAGGAAAAGACGGTGGAAGATACTTTGGGTGTAATCCTTAAATACCAAGAAGATGTAGAGAAGCTCAAGGGGGACAAGGTACGCGCCCTAGTTCAAAAGGCGAAGCAGACCGCTCAGAGTAAGAAAAAGTAGGGATTTGGGCAAAATTTTTGAGGAAGAAAAACTGTGTTAAGAGATGAGGTGCGCCAACTAAGAGGATACTATGAAGCTAGTGGGCATGGACACCTCTTTCATAATTTGTTGCTTTTTGCCCGGATTTTGCGTGAAATGGGGCTAGATGCAAACCCCACTCGCACGATAGATTTACTTCGCTCGGTAGAATTTATCGGACTGAGTAGCAAAGAAGATTTTTACGCGGCGGGTAAGGCTATTATGTTACGGAGGGCCGACGAGGAGCCGCTTTACGATTACGTCTTTCAGATGTTTTGGCGACGTTGGCCCTCGCGGGAAGAGGATGGGAATCCGTTCCACGAAGTACCGCAAACGTATCCATTAGCCGGGCAGGAAAATTCTAAGAAAGAGATGCCTAAGCCTCCTACCAACCAGAACCAGCGCGAACCAGCCAACCAGTCACAGCAAGCCTTGGATCTGGCAACGATGGGTAAACGTCTGGCGGAAGGTGAGACCAAGGCAGGGGATAACTCAAAGGTCGAGAAACAAGAGACCTATAGCGCTCTAGAAACTTTGCAGACCAAGGATTTTCAGGATTTTTCGCCTGATGAACTGACCGAGGCCAAACGCTTGATGCTGGCTCTGCGTTGGTCTTTGAGTCTAAGACCAAGCCGTAGGATGGCTGCTGCCCGACATGGACGACGTTTTGATGCTCGTCGCACTGTTCGCAAAAGCCTGAAGTATGGCGGGATACCTATCGAGTTGTATAAAAAGGAGCGCAAGCAAAAACCGCGCCCACTAGTCTTGATCTGTGATGTTTCCGGGTCTATGGATCTCTATTCGCGGCTCTTGCTCCAATTTATGCACTCGATGGAAAATGGCCTTAAATTTGTAGAAACTTTTGTCTTTGGCACACGCCTGACCCGTATTACACACGAGTTAAAGAACAAGAATATTGACGAAGCTCTCTTTAACGTCTCTAAACTGGTCAAGGATTGGTCGGGTGGTACCAAAATTGGGGAGTCACTCGAAAACTTTAACTTGAAGTGGGCCAGACGTGTGCTGGGTCACGGTGCGGTAGTCATCATTATCAGTGATGGCTGGGATCGCGGTAGTGTGGAGACTTTACGGCGCGAGATGGCTCGCTTGCAGCGAATGAGTTTTCGCTTGATCTGGCTCAATCCGCTGTTGGGCTTGACCGATTACCAACCACTCACCGTTGGCATCCAAGCGGCCCTTGAATATGTGGACGACTTTTTGCCTGCCCACAGTTTCAGGAGCCTCGAAAACTTGGGCTTACTTCTCGCCGATTTGAATGAGTGCAATCGGCCTTCACGTCGGCAGCACTCTGCTATTAAATAGGTAAATTATAATCTGGATAATGGAAAGGAGGTTTCCTTATGGGCTTTCTACGCAATTTGATCTTTGCAGTTGTAGATGGTGTACGCCGTTTCGTGCAGTTCCTGACGGGTCTTGTACCACGCTTCACCTAATTCTATCTTAGCTGGCAAATAAAAAAACAATCCTTGCGCTTTTGTTTTCCTTACTTTCATCTAATCCTGAAGTCTGGTTTACAAATATCAAGCGCATGGATTGTTTTTTGTGGCCTAGAAAAATTCTATTAGAATAAGTTAACTACATTTTCACGAAAGAAGGCCACGAATGGTATCGGAAAAAAGCGTGAGAACAAAGCCATTTTACAAGACTATTTTGTTTCGGTGGCTCATTGGAGGGTTAGGGGTGCTGCTAGTGCTGGTATATGTGAGCGTATCGGTCTACGGTGCGATCACCCTTACTACCAGCACTACCCATAATGCCCAAGACCTCGAACCGAATACCCCCACGATGCCCTATGAAAATGTCACTTTTAAAACTTCCGATAAGGCCCAACTCACTATGCGCGGTTGGTGGATACCCCGTGAAAACTCTCGGCGCGTCCTGATTATGGTTCATGCCAAAGACGGAACCCGTACTTTCCTTTTACCAGTGAGCCAACGGCTCTGGCAGGAGGGTTTTAATATCCTGCTCTACGATACGCGAGGGCAGGGGCAGTCCGAGGGCGATCACTATTCTTTTGGCTGGTACGAGAAGTATGATGTAGTAGGGGCGGTCAATTTTGTAAAGAGCAAAGGCTTCCAGCCTAGCAGCATCGGAGCGGTGGGTTGGAGTATGGGCGCGGCTACAACGCTACTAGCTATGGCTGAAACGCCCGATATTAAGGCGGGACTAGCTGAATCGAGCTTTGGCAATTTGGATCGGGTCTTTCAGGGGCAATTTAGCTCCAATACGGGCCTCCCCGATTTCTTTTATCCGGGAATAAGAGCGGCAGCGGGCCTCTTGTTTGGTTTTGAGGTCTTGCAGACCAACCCGGAGAAGGTCTTTCCAAAGCTAGGCGACCGCAAAGTCTTTTTGATACACGGCGAAAAAGATCAAGTCGTACCTGTGTCAGAGTTCTATCGGCTAATAGAGGCGGGTGGCGCAAATGTAGCAGAAAATTGGCTGGTGCCAAGTACGGAACATGTGCGAAGTTTTCAGAATTACCCGGACGAATACATAAAGCGAGCCGTAGCTTTCTTTAATCGGGAACTGAGTTGAGAAGAGGCTAATATTAGGCCGGAGCGGGTAGGGTTTACGCAGTAAACCCCTACCATTGATAAGGAGCGGGTAGGGTTTACGCAGTAAACCCCTACCATTGATAAGGAGCGGGTAGGGTTTACGCAGTAAACCCCTACCATTGATAAGGTGAAAAGGGTGCTTTTGAATGCTTCTTTGCAACTAAGTCTATGGAAATCCGTTATAATAATAATGTTCTCGCCAGTTTTATTAGTGAGAATTTGAGATAGTTTCAAGTTTGCGTGGCGGAAAGGATTTCTTTAATGTCTTTCAATAGTTTTGTGGTCAGCAAGAGCCTGCGCCAATTTCGAGTGCTGGCAGTCTTGGCGTTATTATTATTGCAGGGGTTGGTGACGGTAGAGCCAACTCAGGGAGTGCTGGCCCAAGAACAATTGGTTCCTGCCACGCTGCTTAACTCGAATCTGGTGGAGCGCGTAGAACCGCAGCAGATAATTAAAGATGCAGTGGTGGCCTTAAAATTGCGCGACCAAGCTGGGGCCGAGCGTTTTGTCTCCGAGGTCTACAACGCAGCCTCTCCACTTTACCAGCAGTTCCTTACCCACTCCCAATTTATAGCGCGTTTTGGGCCAAATGAGACCACCGTTAAGCAGGTGAAGGCATACTTTGAAGGGCAGGGTTTTGCGGTAGAGCAAAATGGCTTATTACTTAGCCTAAAGGCCGAGGCTACCACCTTTGAGCAGTCTTTTCATGTCCACCTTAACCACTATGCGGCTAAGGTGGCTGGTGAACTTCAGACCTTTTTTTCTGCTGACCGTCAGCCGTTGTTAGCGGCGGCAATTCAGCCTTATGTTCAGGCAGTACAGCTTCATAATCGTCCGGTTCACCGATCTATCGCGATTAATACTAGTGCTACTTTCTCGGTGCAAAACCAGACTCCGCCCCAGCCAAATGGTTTAAGTCCAACTCAAATCCGCAAAGCTTATAATATTCAGCCGCTACACGAGGCTGGTTCACAAGGGCAAGGCCAGAACATTGCTTTAGTACAGTTGACTAATTATAGCCAAGACGATATTAAGGTCTATGCTCAGCAATTCGGTATCAGTGGCTATAATCTGGAAGATATTGTGGTAGATACGGTTGGACTCAATGCGCGAGGGGCAGGTGAAGCGGCTCTTGATATTGAAATTATACTTGCGGTTGCTCCCCAAGCGACGGTGTTGGTCTACCAAGCCGGGAATAGCCTAACTGGATTGGAAAAGATTTATAACAAGATTATTGCTGATGGTCGCGCTCCTATCACCAGTTCTAGCTGGGGCCAGTGTGAAACGTATTTTGACAAAGGTGAACTCAATACCATGCATTCTATTTTGATGCAAGGGGCTGCTCAGGGTTTCCAGTTTTTTAATGCTAGTGGGGATAGCGGTGCTTTTGATTGCAACAACCAATCTAATCAGTTCCCCGATAAGGTAGTGGATTTTCCAGCCTCCGACCCGAATGTAATCGGGGTAGGCGGCACAACTTTGCAGCTTGATGCCAATGGTAATTATGTGAGTGAGTCGGTCTGGGGCAATAGCGCGGATAAGACGAGATCCGCCACTGGCTCCGGTTCGGGAGGTGGCCTCAGTACCCTGTGGGATCGTCCGGCATGGCAGAACGGGCCGGGGGTGCTGAACCAGTTTAGCAATGGTAAGCGTCAAGTACCAGATGTGGCCGCCCACGCTGATCCGACCAATGGTTATGCTATCTACTGTACCGTTCCACCCAGTTGTTCGCCTACCCGCCCTTGGTTGCGGGTTGGTGGAACCAGTGCTAGTACTCCAATCTGGGCGGCGGCTTCCACTTTAGTCAATCAGTATAACAATAGCCGATTAATTAATCCTTCCAAACTATACGAAATAGCTTCCAAGCCTCAACCCCTCCCAGTCTATCACGATGTAGTTCATGGCAATAATCTCTTCTACCCCTCCGCCATAGGCTATGACTTGGCAACCGGGCTTGGTTCTGCCGACTTTTTCAATCTGGCTCGTGCTTTTGGCGGTGGTCAACCAACTCCCACTCCTACTCCCGCTCCTAACACCACCCCTGTCCCTAACACCACCCCAACCACCAAGCCGGGTTCTAGTCCTACTCCTAAGCCTACTCCGCTTCCTACGCCAGTGCTAACGTTGGCTCCCAATCCTAGCGGGTTTGCCGATACCTCCTTTGCTAATACTTGGCTGCGTACCGATAAGCTGGTGGGCGATGGTGCGGTGGCTCGTTCGTGGCTCTGGGGCCAAAAGCCCTTGACGGTGCTGACGGAACCTTATGCTGAAGCACCCGGTGGTCAGCGCCAAGTACAATATTTCGATAAGAGCCGTATGGAGATTAATAATCCAGCTGGAGATAAAACCAGTCCCTATTATGTGAGCAATGGCCTGTTGGCGAAGGAATTGATTACAGGCCAAATTCAAGTGGGCGATAATAAATTTCAGAACAAAGCCGCCGCTAATATCGGCGTGGCAGGCGACCCCGACGATAAGACTGGGCCAACTTATGCCAATCTAAGTAGCCACTTAGGTGAAGCACCCAACCAACTTAATACGCCCCTCTATGCTACCCTCAACCGCAATGGTCACTTGGGCGAGAATCCCTACTTTGGTCAGTATGAAGTTATCGCGAGTGTCTTTATCAAGGAGACTAACCACACCATTGCTAAGCCCTTTTGGGACTATCTCAATAGTCAGGGACCAGTCTATACTTTGGAAGGACGCACTATAAAGGGGCTACTCTTTAACCCAACTTTCTACGCTACGGGTCTGCCGATTAGTGAGCCTTATTGGACGCAGGTTAAGGTCTCCGGCCAGGTCAAAGATGTGCTAATCCAAGCATTTGAGCGACGGGTGCTGACCTATACCCCTTCAAATGTTCCTGAATGGCGCACCGAAATGGGCAATTTGGGCCAACATTATTTCCAATGGCGTTACCAGAGTTAGATCAACCGACAGAGCGGTATCCCACAGAAGAGAAGAAAGGTCAACCGACAGAGCGGTATCCTACAGAAATGTAGGAAAAGGCTCTCTCCCTTGATCTTTTATTTTTAATTAACTAGCTATCGTCTTTTCTATGCTAGGGCGAGTGGCACCTAGGTTTCGTCCTTTGCGCTTGAAAATAGTCTCAATCAATAATTGTAATACTTTGTTACTCTCTTCGTTTTTGACCACATAATAATCGGCTCCGGCTTCATAAGCCCTAACCATATTTTGTAGGTTGTCTTCAGCACTATACATAAGAATCGGAGTGAGGCGCATCTGTAAATCACATTTTAATTTTTTACAAACCTCAATTCCATTGAGATCAGGTAGCAGATAATCAAGTATTATTACATCTGGATTAAAATGATCAACTGCGGGTACTACCTCATTACCCGTGTGAACTACTACCACTTCATAGCCTAACGCTTCAAAATGTTCTTGCAAAAGTGCGGCCTGAATTAGGCTATCCTCTACCACAACTACTCGTTTTGACATTAATGGCTCCATCTATATCTAATGCACAGCGTTCGCTAACTTACTCTTCCAATTATAACTGCTCAGGTCAACTGAAAAATCACCCTTGAGGGTGATTTTCAGGACTAATCTATAAGCGCCCGAAAATAAAGTGAGGTCAATTTAAAAACCATTGGTCAAAAGGGTGCTAAAAGGGTGCTAGAGGCTTCCAGTTTGGGTAAATGCGGGTAAATCGAAATGTTAATTGTAAGGTTTTTTGCTATAATACAAAAATAAGATACTACCACGAGCCGTGTAGCATACTGTAATCTTTCAGAGGTTAATATCAGGAGCTTGTCCGATTTTCAAAAGTTGCTAGGCAAGGTCGGCGAAATGTATAAGAAAAAGCATAAAGTTACGCTCTATACCAAGCAGGGTTGACACCTGTGTGAAGAGGCGAAAGCCGTGTTGCTTTCACTAAACGAAGAATTTGAGGTGGTATTGGAGGAGGTGGACATTACCACCGCTCCTGCCCTTTACGAAAGCTACCGTTATATTATTCCGGTTATGATTATTGATGAAAGCATCAAGCTGGTTGCGCGGATTGATGCTCCAAAGTTGCGCCGGGCATTGGCAGAGGGTTACGGCCCAAAGGTTTAAGGGATAGGGTTAACTTAATAATATTTATTTTTAACCTAGTTTAGTTCAAGATTGTATTGAGCAGGCAAAGAAAAATTATGTCAAAAATGTTGTGGCTACGTCGGCGGTCTGCTATGGCCCAGTCCATCGAGATCGCAAATGTTGAGCAAGCGAAGTCTAGCTCAACTTTGCCCGTATGGGCACTTTTTTTCTGGTTGGCCCAGTTCCGGCGTTGGTTGCGCCATCTCTGGCGAGAAATCGTGGCCTCCAGTATGTTTATCCTTACCAAGAAGCTCTATGAAGTAGAGGTACGGGGGCTGGAACATTTTAAGTATGATCCCTTCACCATCGTGGCTTGTAGCCACAAACGAGATGGGGATATTCCATTGGTTCTCCCCCGGCTTTACTTTTTCCTGCGGCCCAATCGCCGCAAGGGGCTTCGTATGATGTATGTAGTAACCCGCGACGACGTGCATGAGAGCGGTTTCCTCACCCTCTATTTTCCAACACTAGATCGCTGGCTTCGTCCGTTTATCGCTCGTTTTAGGGTAACTCGTCTCTTCAAACAACTCCAAACCTGCCCGGTAAAATTGCCCGACGAACATACGGTCAACCAACTCTTGCATGAGACCAAACGACTTGAAGGAAATCTGCGACTAAGTGAGGTTCTTACCCCGGAATGGCTAGTTCGTCTGATGGGCGAGGAACATGCTGCTAATCCCCGTCTCCGTCTCAAGGATGCCATCTTTAAGGCTCCGCTGAATGTGCTGTCCCAATATGCCACCCCCCGTATTTTCAAAGAGCCGCTTGCCACCCGCATTATGAAACGTCACCATCAAACCGTTGTTTCGCAACTATATCAGATAAGCCGGGTTTTGGACAAAGGGGGAGTAATCTTTATTGCCCCGGAAGGACGAGTAACCCCCGATGGTCGTTTTGGCAAAATGCGGGCCGCCCTAACCCGGGTGGTATCGCAAACCCGGGCCGATGTAAAAATGACCCCGGTTAACGTTACTTACGATTTTATGGATACCCTTCGACCCCGGGCCATTATCAATATTGGCCCGGAAGTCCTTTCGCTTAAACTCTATTCCAAGAATGAACTAGCCGAAGTAGTACGCCGGAGCATTGCTGGGTTAACCTGTGTAACCATGAGTGGTTTGGCAGGGCATTGGTTGATTGAAGCTGCTAACAGAGGTCAAGAAGGGGTTAGCTATCACCAACTGATGAATGACTTGTGGAGCCAAGCCCAAAAATTTAAAGCGCAGGGTTTACCGCTGGATCAGCGGCTAGAAAACCGTCAGGACTTTGAGGAACGGTTAGCCCGTCTGATGGCTTATGCGGTTGAGAAAGGTAAGATTTTCCGCAATTCACTAGCTGAATTACAGCACCTAAATCCTAATACTTGGTTCCAACTTGACCATTCGGCCCTTTTGCAACCATCCTGCCAAAACCATGAAGATCATCCGGCTCGTTATAGCCACAATGAATTGATGTCTTTAATTGAGGCGCATAACTTGGTCGAAGAGGAGCCGAAAAGTGGCTCGGTACTTTATGACCTTGCAAAAGAACGAAAGCAGCGTCGCCTTACAGCAGGTTAATTAAAAATTAGATTACATTTGGAAATGATACTCTTAACGTATCTTCTCAATTGGTAGGGGCGTATGGCATACGTCCCCGATTGGGTGATTGGGCGTATGCAATACGTCCCTACCTCGAATTATTGAGAAGATACCTCTTAACGGCTTTTGCGTCTTTTTAGTGTATAATATTCGCCGGGGTAGTTTTCCTTATAACGCTTATAACCTACCCTTTTTAGCTATGAATTTCTAGGAAAAAGCGTTAGTATAATTATTAAACTGAAAATTGTTTTGAAATAATAATCCACAGGCGGGAAAAATAGAAAATGACCCAATCCCAAAGAACCTTAAATAATCGCTATGAGTTACAGGCCAAAATCGGGGACGGTGGTATGGCTGTCGTTTATCGAGGGTTTGACACGCAGTTGAAACGGACAGTTGCTATCAAAATCTTGCGCTCTACTTACGCTACTGATGCCGAATTTTTGTTACGGTTCAAGCGCGAGGCGCAATCTGCCGCTAGTCTCTCCCATCCGAATATTGTTAACGTCTACGACGTAGGCCAAGATAACGAACTCTACTATATCGTAATGGAGTATATTGAAGGCACTAATCTAAAAGAAAAAATCATCCAAGAAGCCCCCCTACCGACGGCTCAGGCCCTTGAAATTGCCGCCCAAATTAGTGATGCAATCCACTATTCTCACACTAATAATCTGATTCATCGGGATATAAAACCGCAAAATGTCTTGATGGATCGCAATGGTCGGGTGAAGGTGGCCGATTTTGGCATTGCAAAGAGCCAAACAGATGCTAATTTAACTCAGACTGGGGTAACACTAGGTACAGTGCATTATTTTTCGCCCGAACAAGCCCAAGGAAAACCCGCTCTTCCCCAAAGTGACATCTACTCTATCGGTGTAGTGCTTTATGAAATGCTGACCGGGCGGATTCCTTTTGAAAGCGATAACCCTATCGCCTTGGCGATTAAACATATCGAGGAACCACCACCGCCCCTACGTCGCTTTAATCCCAATATTCCACCTGAATTAGAGCAAATTGTATTACGTGCCATGAATAAAAACCCGAATCAACGCTATCGGGATGCGGCAGCTTTTGCCCAAGTCTTGCGTAATTTCCAATCCCAAGCCTCCGAGTCTACGATGGCCGTACCTCGTACTCCGCCACCAACTCCTGCCGCCCCTCCCCCGGTTAATCCGCCCCGTCCTCGCCAATCTCAAACACCTTATCGGGAAGAGGGCTATCCTGCCCCAAAACCCTCGCCGAATTACACCGACGATGATGCTTATAATGCTCCGCGTTCACGCGAGGGTCAGCCCAATATTGCCTCCGTTTCAACGCAGCAAAATGACTACCGTAATTCTGCTGCACCACCGCTTGCAGATGATTATGAAGAACGACGTGGTGGCCCCGGCTGTGGTGTCTGGATTTTGAGTCTCTCTATTTTGGCAATTCTACTGGCAATTGTGGTTTTTGTGGTTTTTGTGCTAGTGCCACAGTTGAACCAACCGACTCCGACTCCCACTTCGCGCCCCACTATTGGCCCTACCGCGACTATTGCTCCGGTGGGCAAAACTACGGTGCCAAATCTAGTCAATAAGACTCAGCAAGAGGCCGAAAATGATCTGAAAGCCGCTAATCTGGTGGCTGGCGATGTTCAGCAGGAATTTAAAGAAGGCGTGGATGCGGGTAAAGTAATCCGCACCGACCCCGTGGCTGGCAAGCAGGTAGATCAGAAGACAAGGATCACGTTGGTAATTAGCAAGGGACAGGATCTAGTGGTACTGCCTTCGTATAGCAACACTGATTTGGGGGCCACTAAAAAACAACTGGAAGAACTTGGCTTTAAAGTAGAACAGGTGCAGGAGGCTAGTTCGACTATTCAGGCCGGGGCAGTTATTCGCACCGCCCCGGCGGGTGGATCCGATGTGAAGGTTGCCAAAGGCTCAAAGGTCACGCTTTATATTTCAACCGGGCCACTGGTTTTGCCTACCGCTACCGCACTGCCCACCGCTACGGTTACTGCTACACCTGTACCCCCTACCGCTACGCCTACCCAGACTACGCGCAAGGTACAGATTCCGACTAACCTGATTGGGCTTGACCAAGTTTTAGCCGTACAGAACCTTACTCAACTTGGTTTTAAAGTTACCGTTGTCCAGTGGGATGAAACCTATGTTAAAACACACTTCCCTAACGATAACACCTATAGCAACCTAAAAGTTGGGCAGGTACTTGGCACGGATCCAAAGGGCGGTACGATTCTCGATGATGGCGCAACCGTAACAGTTGCGATTAAGAAGTAACCGAATTTAAATATTTATTATGTTATAATTGAGTTCAATTCCGTCGTGGCTCAGTCTAGGATATAAAAAGGGATCCATGCTCGAAGACAATCAAGATAATATCAGTTCAACGGCCTATCCCATTTTACGTGAGGTGTTAGAAGCGGAACGTTTGGCGGTGGGCCTTTCTGTCGAAGAATTGTTGCAAGAAGTTACTAGCTTTATAGATGCTGAGCTTGAATTGGCCGATGCTTACCAGCGTTTTGTGGCGGGAGAGCGGTCGGCTCTTTTGTGGCAAGAAGCTTTCTTGATTGCGTTGGTTCTCAATGTTGGGCCACGTGACCTGCTTCTCTCTTTTCCTTCAGCTTTTGATATGGGTGGCAAAGCTTATATTATTATCTACCAACTTGACCCCACCAAAAGCAAAAACGAAATCTGGCAAGATTTCTTGGTACTTTGGCACGAAAGTTAACTGGCAGTAGATGTATCTTCTCAATTGGTAGGGGTTTATTGCATAAACCCGTCGCGGTCTGGGCGTATGCAATCTAGGCTGGGAGTATGCAATACGCCCCTACCCCGAATCATTTCAATAGGTTGGGAGTATGC
>JACAUC010000068.1 GCA_013390945.1 Candidatus Chloroheliaceae bacterium | reverse complement strand
TCCCGATGATTTCTAATCCCGATGATTTCTAATCCCGATGATTTCTAATCCCGATTTGTCATGGCTAACATCGGGATTAGAAATCCCTCCTACAAAACATGTATTTGAGTAGATATTTAGCTAGACTTATTTGACAAAGCTGGTAAACTAACATTATGACCGTTGAACAAGAACTGTTACAGCTTAAAGCTGAAAACCAAGAACTTAAAAAAAAGATAAGTAATCTTATAATGTCTAATTACAAATGGTATCCAATCGAAGATTTACCTTTGAATTGGTCTGAACTAGCTTCTAGCCAATTACAGAGTCTGGCCTCTGTTTGGAAACAGCAGGCCGGAACCTTGCAAGAATCAGATGTACTTAAACAGTTTAACGAACGCCTTTCTAGAAAATGGGCGATTGAAACTGGCATTATCGAAAATCTCTACTCCATTGATCGCGGAATTACCCAACTTCTGATAGAGAAGGGCATTGAAACTAGCTTAATCCCCTTCGGCACTACCGATAAGCCTGCTGAGCAAATTGTACCGCTCTTAAAATCCCAAGAAGAAGCCTTAGAGGGTTTATTTGCCTTTGTTGCTCAGAAAAGGGATCTTTCTATCTCCTACATAAGGGAACTTCATCAAGTTTTAACTAGGCAACAAGCTACAGTACGAGGAGTTAATACACTGGGAGAAGTTGTAGATGTGCCTTTAAGAAGAGGCGATTGGAAGAAATTAGCTAATAATGCCACTTTACCAAAGGGTGAAGGTGTTCATGAATATTGTCCACCAGAGCAGGTTGCCTCAGAGATGGATCAATTGGTCACTATACATAAAGCGCATGTAGAAAAGAGTATTCCACCAGAAGTTGAGGCCGCTTGGTTACACCATCGTTTTACTCAAATTCACCCCTTTCAAGATGGTAATGGTCGGGTTGCTCGTGCCTTAGCTTCTCTTATATTTATAAGAGCAGGCTGGTTCCCATTAGTGGTAGACCGGGATAGCCGTAGCAAATATCTTACTTGTCTTGAGAAAGCCGATGAGGGAGATTTAGGATTACTGATTAGTTTCTTCTCGGAATTACAGACGAAAGCTTTCTTAGGAGCATTGAGCCTTTCCACCGATTTGCTTAGAGAGAATGAGCCAGATCCTTTAAAGCAAGTTTTGGATGCAACTATAGACCGTCTAAGAGCAAGAAAGCTGCAAAGCTTCCAGCAAATGCAAACCAAAGCATTTGATCTTTCCAAGGTTTTAGAAGATTCTACCTTTGCAAAACTTGAACCGATTGCATCTCTTTTAGATAAAGAGCTAAAATTTTTGGATTTTTCCTTTCATGTGGAAGTAGGACGTAGTAATGAGAACACTGACTTTTGGTTTAGAAGAGAGATATTAGGTTCGGCAAAAAAATTAAATTACTATGCAGATACTAGAACATATCGCAAGTGGGTTAGACTTAAAATAAAGGAAGTGACTCAAGCGGAATTGGTCTTTTCCTTTCACTCATTAGGCTTCAATTTTGTAGGTGTAATGCTTGTATCTGCATTCATGATTTATAGGGATAGGGGCGAAGATGGAGAACCCTCTACAAGTCCGGATTACCCACTATGCGATTATGTCTTTCAGTTTTCATACAATGAAGATAAACAGGAAGTGCTTCAACGTTATCAAGAGTGGTTAAATGAAGCCCTTTTAGTGGGACTCAACCGCTGGAGAAAACAATTGTAATAGTTACCCTCTCAAAATTGTGGTATACGAAGTAAGGGTAGTCTATTCAAGAAAGCAGGTATTTAGAGTTGGCAATTATACCGGATGAAGATATAAAATATTTAACAGGACGGTTTGCAACCGAATTAAAAGGTGAGGTGCAACTAAACCTCTTTACTCGCTCCAGCTACCATACCCCGGAAGCGGCAGTCGAGGTAAGACACGCAGAGGATGAGACCAACGAGGTCTTTACCGGGGAGGCTAACCGATTGACGGCTCAAATTTTGAAGGAACTAGCCGCTACCGCCCCTCATTCGATCAGTGTTGTAACCCACGACTTAGATACGCTCCAAGGCCAACAAACGGCGCAGGCGGTGGGGCTGAATGGTGAAATGTTGCCCGTGATTGTTTACCAGAGCGAAACCTTGAAAGGGCAATCGCGCTACTTTGGTTTGCCGAGTGGTTACGAGTTCGGCAGCCTCGTAGAAAATGTGGTAGATTTGTCCGGCGGTCAGCGCGATTTGAAGCAAGTCACCCTTGACCAGTTGAAAGCGGTCAAAGAGCCTGTACAGGTGATGGTCTTTGTTACCCCTACCTGCGGCTACTGTCCGGCGGCGGTACGCTTGGCGAATCAATTTGCGATGGCAAACGAAAATATTACTGCCGACATAGTAGAAGCCAACGAGTTTACGGTGGTGGCGAATAGCTATGAGGTCTATGGTGTACCAAAAATCGTAATCAGGGGTGGGGATAAAATGGCCGAGTTCGAAGGCACCCAACCTGAACATATCTTTTTACAAAATATTTTAAAGGTGGTCTAATAATGTTACAAACACGTTTCACGCAGCTTTTTAAGGTAGAGCGACCTATTGTACAAGGTGGACTGCAACATTTGGCTTTTGGGCAGTTGGCGGCGGCGGTTTCCAATGCTGGTGGTTTGGGACAAATTACGGCGGCGGCCTTTCCTACCCCGGAGGCGTTAAAAGAAGAGATCAAATTATGCCAAGCTCTAACTACCCGGCCTTTTGCGGTCAACTTTGCCATAGGACACCGCCCGATGAATGATATGCTGGATGCGGCTTTGGAAGCCGGAGTGCGTTATGTTAGCCTTACTGCTGGAAATCCGGCTAAGATGATTAAGCAAATCCGCGACCGAGGGTTAGAAGGTGAAGTTAAAATACTGGTGTTGGTGGCAGGGGTAAAGACGGCGTTAAATGCCGAGTCGCTGGGCGCAGATTGCGTGATTGTGGTGGGCTACGAAGGCGGCGGACATTTGGGCCGAGATGACATTGGTACGCTAGTGTTAGTGCCGCAGGTGGTGGATGCGGTAAAAATACCAGTGCTGGCTAGTGGTGGTATTGGGGATGCTCGCGGACTAGCGGCAAGCCTAGCGTTAGGGGCCGAGGGGATTGAGATGGGAACCCGCTTTGTGGCTACCCAAGAGTCTATTGCTCACCCCAACTATAAGGAAGCATTGTTAGCAGCCCGTGAAACCGATACGGTTATTATAGAACGTTCGGTTGGTCGTCCCGCTCGTACACTCAAGGGGCCAATCAGTAACGAGATTTTGGCACTAGAAGCCACCAACCCTCCGATTGAAAGTTTGCTAAGCTATATCTCAGGCGAGGTAAATAAACAGGGTGCAATCTACGGCGACTTAGAAAGGGGTTTTGTGTGGGCAGGGCAGGTAGTTGGTCTGATCCACGACATACCGACTGTACAAGAATTGTTGGATCGCATAGTAAGCGGTGCGGAAGAGATTATCACTCGCTTGGCGCACCTGAGAGAGCCTGATAAAAAGTGATCTGGATTTAGCTATCACTAGGAAAGGGCTCAATCGGAACAAAACTGAACTGAAAGCAATATCATTCAGCTTAGCTCCAGCCAGCTTGCATAAAGTTGGCGGCGATTTAGACCCGTTTCGTGGGCGACCGTCTCAATCGCAGCTTTGGCACGTAGCCCACTGGCCTTTAATTCTTGCAGTCGGGCCACCGGGTCTATCGGTGCTGCTGTGTTTTCTTCTGGCTCTACTTCTGCTGTCTCCCCCTCTGGAGGAGCTAAGACGATAGTAAATTCACCGCGTGGGTCATTTTCCCGAAAATAGGCCAAAGCGGTACTCAGGTTCTCACGCCGCACCTCCTGATGCAGCTTGGTAAGTTCACGGGCGACCGCGACCGGACGATCACCCAGCACTTCAAGAGCGACCTCCAGTGTGGCAACGAGCCTGTGCGGAGCCTCAAATAGCACCAGTGGACGGCGTTTGGCCTCCGGGCGCAGCCGGGTGAAGAAAGCCTGTAACTCGTTCTTTTTGCGGGGCGGAAAACCCACATAGGTAAACTCTTGTACTGGAAACCCACTTAGCACTAGGGCCATCAGCGGTGCAGCCGGGCCGGGGATTGCATCTACTGGAATCCCCTCCGCGAGGCAGGCTCGTACCAATTCCCAACCAGGATCGCTCAGACAAGGTGTACCAGCATCCGAAACCAAGGCCACATTCAGTCCGTTGTGCAATTTATCCAGAATAAAATCTAGCCGGGTCAATTTATTATGTTCGTGATAGGCGGTAGCCGAAGTTTCGATTTGGTAGTGATTGAGCAACTTGCGGGTATGGCGGGTATCCTCGGCAGCGATTAAAGCTGCCTCGCGCAACAGCCGCAAGGCCCGTAGGCTGATATCCTCTAAATTCCCAATCGGTGTACTGACTACATAAAGTGTGCCATTCGCCAAAGCTACCCCCTACATTAACCGTTAACCTAGATCCAACTTAATCTTGCCACTCTATTATATAATAGGCAAGCGGGCTACGGGTGGAAAGATTGATAATTGTATATAAAATTTAATGCGTTGTCCGTTTGTCTAGACCTTTGAAAGGGAGTATGCTATACTAAAATTGCAAACTAAAGAGTTAGAGGTTTACGCAAGTTAATCAGGATGTGGAGGTTTTAAATATATGGGAGCATTTGCATTTGATAAGCCCTTTACTTGGGTCATTATTCTAGTGATCGTGTTGCTTATTTTTGGGGCGGGTAAGCTACCTGAGATTGGCAAGTCGGTCGGTAAGAGCATTAAAGAGTTTAAGTCCGAGACTCAAGCCGGAATGAAAGATGCGCCGCTTCAGGCCGAGTCCAAATCCCCAAGTGGTGATTTCCTAAGCACCACTGAGCCAGAGGTAACAGTACGGCGCACCATCCGAAAATTGGAAGATGGCACCGAAGAAATTGTCGAAGAAAGGGTACTACGCAAGAAAGCCTAATTCTTTAGCTTTTATGAGTATAATCTTCCTCATCGGTACACTCGCGATGATCTTATTCCTCTATTGGAGTGCCTATCAAAGCGAGAAGTTAATGAAAACCATTGAGATTCAGGGCAATTTGCTGCTTAGCATCCCTGAATTTGTCTTTAAGTTGGTTTTATTAGGCTTATGTATGGGTCTAGTCTCTTCCTTGACTACCTTGAACCCGGAAAAATATGTGGGTTGGCCCTCGGATAACCCCAGCTTTGACGTGGTGATCGGAGCCTCTGTCGGTTTGGTGGTTCAGTTTGCGGTTAATTTAACTTCAAACGTAGCCATTCGGGTCTTTGGCAAAAGTATTTACTCGCCCCAAGTGATGAAGAGTGTAGTACCAAAGAGCCAAAGAGAATGGTTTCTGATTCTACTTCCCTTATTACTAGCGGTAGCCGCCGAGGAACTGATCTTTCGAGGTATGTTAATTGGTGGCTTTTCACTGGTGGTTAACCCTTGGGTAATGGCGGTAGCTTCCAGTATTATCTTTGGTATTATGCACTCGCCCCAAGGCTTGCTGGGCATAATTATGACTGCCCTAGTTGGCTTTATCTTTGCCGCTACCTTTATTATCTCCAATAGCCTCGTTATGGTTATTTCGGTCCACTACATCATCAATTTTATGCAAATCCTACGAGCTAAAGAGGATTTAGCATGGTACGAACGGTTCCAGAAAAAGCCACGTAAACCTTTGAGCGAAGCGTCGGTGGGCGACGATAAGGTAGATTAATTAATTCTAGGTAAAGTATAGTCACTTAAATGATTGATCTAGTTAATTCAAGAATATTGCCCGGTCTTTTTGGCATACAATCTTCAAATCGAGATTTTACTAAACAGAATAGCCTGCTTCTAATAATATTTGTTTTAAGATTATTTTGATATTATGGGCTATTTTGTTGTGTCTATTTAGTTTGGAAAGCCCGTGAACGGTTACGTTTATTGAATAAACCCGAGCCATTTTGGGCGTATCAATACACCCCTACCCCGATTCTTGGAGATGATACGTATTTTTTGCTAGTATAGGTTGGTTAGTTTTAAGAAATCTAGCGTGGGACGGTAGGGGTAGCTACTACGGTGGTTTGGGTTATAGCGGTTGGTGCATAGAGGTCACTACCATCGGGCGGGGGGCTGATTTTGTCTGGCTTAATTGGATTAAAATTGGGGAGAGGCGTATTGGCTGGAATCGGAGTCAGTAGTGTGAGGTCGGTAGGTAATTGCTCAGGGCGTTGCCAGTAAAGTCGGCTCGCTCCTTTGGTTTGGCTGAAAGGTAACAGATTTGAGAGATCAGGACTAAGGGTAGCAATCATATTATCGGCGTTACGCAGGGTAGTGGCAAGGAGACGACCGTTGGGTGACCAGATGGCACAATCCGCGCCGGGCATCAGACTGTAGACCGACCAATCCAATCGTACTACCAATAGGGCTTGAAGCGTGGGATCGGAATAGGCAATTAAATCGCCTGCCGGAGAGAGTGCTGGGCAAAGCACCCGTTCCGAGGGTAAAATAGTCAACCGCCCTTTGCTACTCATCGGGTCTGGATGGGCTTCGCCCGTGCGTGGTGCTGTTCCCAAGTTGCTGATAAGTGCTAGAAAAGTGCGATCATCGCTGCCGGGATTATTCCAGCTAAATAGCACTTTGGTGCTTGAGGGTAGCCAGATTACCTTCTGGACGGTAAACGAATTGGGTAATCCAGCCCACATCGTAGGTGTACCTCCGCCCGCCGCTACTACTCCCAGATAAGAATTTTGGTCAGCAAAAGCAATATAACGATTGTCTGGCGACCACCAGAGTGTCGCCAGCGCGGAGGGCTTTGCCTCGTAGGTTCTTTGTCCATCTATGCTAGGATAGCCGGGTAATTCGCGGGTTTGAAAGAGGCGGCGGCGGTTTTTGGTCTCAACTGTATAAATATTGAGACTATTATTGTCAAGGCTAATCGGACTGACGGTAGGGGTGAGGGTAGGCGGTAGCAACGGGGTACCGGCGGGAGTAGGCCCGACGAAGCTAGTTGGTTCTGGCGTGAGTGGTGTCCTCGACTCCTTTTCGCCCGTTCTGGTCAGGTAAGCCAGAAAGCGGCCATCCGATGACCAAGCGGAGCCAAAACCGTCGCCTACCTTTTGAAGTAGTGGTGTAGTTCCCTGTAATTCCACGATCCAAACCTCACCCCCAAAAGTAGCCGCTAAGTCCATAGGTTTGAGGGTAAAAGCCAAACTTCGTCCATCGGGTGACCAAGCCGGTTGTACCGGACTTAGGTTAGGTAGCGTCGGTTTAAAGAAGAAGGGGGGTTGGGCTTCTGGACCCAGTGTAACGATTACTAGTTCGTTCTTGGTATTGATATAAGCCACCCGGTCTCCGGTGTTAGTCCAGACCAAATCGGGTGCAGCTGTAGTTGGGCTGCTAATATTGCCTTCCTCGGTTAGGCGGTGTGGGTTGAGGCCACTCTCGTCAATTGTCCACAGGTTGCCCTCTTGAACATAGGCTATCTGGCTGCCACTGGTCAGTGTTGGGCCGACACTCAAGCCCGGTGAAGCAAGGGGCAAGCCAAAAGTGGGTAGAGCGATATAGTTAAAGCCTATAGTTGGGGTGGGAGTGGGAAGTGATGTGGGTCTTCTCGTCGGAAGTGAGGTGGGAGTGGGAACTAGAGCAAATCTTTCGGTTGGCGTAGCAGGGTTGTCGGGCAGAGCGCGAAAAGGTGGCGTTAAGGTGGGGGTAGGTAGTGCAATTGGATTTAAGCTACCGGTTGGTACAGGGCTGGGTGTGCCGCAAGCTGCTAATAACAGAATCAGCCCCCAAAATAAGAGCGCGGCACGGCCTGTTGGTTTGATTTGCAACTTATTGGTTCTTAGTCCCATTTTTTAGCCCTAATTAACTTGACAATATGCTTTCCGCTTGGCGATTGACCTTTTTAGCTCCCTTATTTTAGCACATCCCTTGTAAAGAGTGCCGTATTTTCGTTTTGTGAATAGGCTTGCTTGAATTTGACGAGCGAATGGCTAACTGCTATAATAAGAGACCGTTCAAAAGAAATAAGAAAACCAATTATCAAACAATAAATCTTAGATGGAAAGGAGGATACTCACAGTGGCTAGTGTGTTAGAAGAACTGGTACAACCCATGCTCAAGAAGGACCTTCCTGAGTTTGGGCCAGGCGATACTGTGCGAGTAGGTGTGAAAGTAGTCGAAGGCACTAAGGAACGTATTCAGGTCTTTGAAGGCGTGGTTATGCGGCGGCGTAGTGGCGGCATAAATGAAAGTTTTACGGTGCGGCGCATTGCGGCCCATGGTATCGGTGTGGAGCGTACTTTTCTGTTACATTCGCCCCGCATTGATAAGATCGAGGTATTGCGACGCGGTAAAGTTCGACGGGCGCAACTCTATTACCTCCGTGGTCTTAGTGGCAAAGCGGCGCGTATTAAGGAAAAGCGCGAGGCTTAATCTTACAAAACGAAGGTTGCTCTCTTCAAGCCTCTGGATTGTTTTAGAAAAATGGCGGGCGTTAGATCAAACGCTCGCCTTTAATTTATTGCTCTTGTTTAAGCTGAAGCTCAACTTAAATTTAAGCTCATTCCAATGTGGTGTGCGATGGGTAAATCTAGCGGAAAGACTAACATAGAAGCCGGAAAAACTGGCCCAACGCTGTTGGAGGAACGCGCTCTAGTTGCCTCTGGTCTGCATCGCTTAGCTGGAGTAGATGAAGCCGGGCGAGGAGCTTGGGCAGGGCCACTAGTAGCCGCCGCCGCCGTGCTAACTTTGCCAGAGCAGGCCGAAGACTTGGCTGGTTGGCAAGAACTGGCGGCACGTCTGAAAGGCGTTAATGATAGTAAGCAAGTAACCCCGGCAGGCCGAGAACGACTCTTTGAACTGGTGCTAAGAGAAGCCGAGGTAGGGGTAGGGTTAGTCTCTTCGCTTACGGTAGACCTGATCGGTGTGGGCGCGGCTAATAAACTAGCGATGGCTCGTGCGGTAGCGGCTCTTCCGCAACCTCCCGAACATCTGTTGATAGATGCTTTCAAATTACCTCAAGTAGCTCTACCTCAAACCGCTCTAATAAAAGGTGATGCCCGTTGCTTTTCAATTGCCGCCGCTTCCATTATCGCTAAAGTGACCCGCGACCGCTTGCTTGTGGAACTCGATACCACTTTTCCCGGCTACGGTTTTGCCAAACATAAGGGTTATGGCACGGCTTTACATGCAGCGGCCCTAGCTCAGTATGGACCGTGTGCCATTCATCGCTATAGCTATATTCCAGTCTGGGAAGTTTTTGAGCAGCAAAGGCAAGCCCTTTGAAAGCGAAAGCTGTTAATCACCCCAACCGCCGTCAAAAGTTGGGCAGCACGGGTGAAAAGTTAGCTGCCGCTCACTTGACGGCACAAGGCTACCGGATAATTGCTACTAACTGGCGTTGTCGCATTGGGGAACTGGATATAGTAGCTTGGCACGAACAATGCTTAGCCTTTATTGAGGTGCGAACCAGACATGGTAGAACCGCAGGCACACCGGAAGAGTCAATTACACCACACAAAAAGCAACGCCTACTGAACTTGGTGGATGCTTTTTTACAGGCTGAACCGGGTTTGCTCGCTCTCAGTGGTGAGTTACCGCCCTGCCGGATTGATGTGGTAGCGGTTGAATTTGAGGCCACCGGAGAGCTTAGTCGGTTGGAGGTAATTGAGAACGCTATTCAGGCCGAATAGCAGCAATTTTCGGTCTTAACGAAATTACAAGGCGTGTGCTATTTACAAATTGGCTAGGCTGAACTAAAATATAAATGTACTCGAAAGCGGTGCTATATCTTGGCAAACATCGGTGCTTTGCCTTCAATCAGATTATGTACCCCTTTCCGCTTTCTGGCTTTGCAGAAGCGAGTTATCGTTAGCTATGTAGCATACTAAAGCAGGTTTTGGCAAACAAAGTTATTTTAGTGTAAATATATATTATTTTTAAGGTTTAGTTCTAAAAGACTGGGTCTTATATTTCATTTACAGCAAGGTGCAAAAAGCGCAACACCTAAAATAAGACGCGCTATAAGCGGGGATGGTGAAGTATGAAAAAGCACGAACGCGAAATCCGTGAGTTATTAGACAAAATGGATAATTTTCTACCGGATAGTCCTCCGGTGGAACGTGGCGAACGTGAACCGAAAAAGAAAGTAGTCAGTGTGATGCCGCCTGTGCCGCAACCAATCCCAATTCGCAAAAAATCAGCCTTCACTCCCGGAGCATGGTTACGCGAACACAAGATTAGTACTGGTTTGGCTTGCCTCATCTTAGGTTTTGCTCTGGTTATTAGTGGTTTAATTGTCTGGCAAAACTTTCCAGTTCTCCGCTGGTTAGCTCAGGCTTTAGTTGCTGGTGGTGCCATAGTCTATTTGCTTCCAGTTCTCCTCCGCTTCTTTACCGGTCGTGACCTTAACGATAGTAATGATGGACCAAAATACTGGCGCGGTCAATCTTTGGATACTGGCTTTTCTTGGCAAAATGTACGGCGCTGGTTTCAGGGCCGAAAACGTCGCCCAAATAATGACCCTTGGAATGAGCGCAAACGCAACAATCGCTAGTAATAAACCTAAAAGCTTCTAATCTTAAACCTCAACTATACCTAGTTGGGGTTTTTGCTTTAAGATTACAGGAAGTTCGCAGAGCTAAAAATTAGTTAAAATCTAAACAAACTATGCAATGGTAAATAAGTACTATCTTTTAGGTTGCCAAATGTACTAGATGGTGTATAATAAGTATTAATATAAAAGCTGCTCAGTAGGATAGTAAAGGTATTCCAATCGAAAGGAGTCATTAGCTTGAGGATAGCAATTTTCTCAGACATTCATGCTAATCTAAACGGTCTCGATGCGGTACTAGAGGACATTAGGTTACGCGGTGGTGCAGATATATTGGTGGCGGCGGGTGATCTGGCAACAGATGGGCCACGACCTTGTGAAACGCTCGACCGACTGATAGAGTCGGGTTGTTTAATGATTCGGGGTAATCATGATGAATATCTGTTAGGCCGAGGTAAGGAGATGATCCAACCCGAAAAGCGGGAAAATCTCTGGCTTCAAACCCTTTGGGCCACTAGGCAAGTGGGGGCAAAGCGACTTGCCATATTGCAACAACAACCCTTTCAGCGAACCTTTTCTCCTAGCCCCGGCATCGAGGGTCACGACTTGCTGGCAGTTCATGCCAACCTTAGAAGTGTTTACGGCTGGACAGGTCATCTTGAGCAGAAGGAAGAAATTTTAGAGGAACTTTATGGCAATGCTCCAGCCAATGTGGAGGTCATCGCGTTTGGACATTGGCATTCTAACTCGGTGCGTCGCTGGCACGGAATGAAACTGGTGAATGTAGCTAGTGTCGCTTACCCGAAAGATCGCTCCCGATTAGCGAGTTATACCTTTTTCACTTGGAACAATCACGCGAATATCTGGCAATTTGAACAGCACCGCGTTCCTTTTAATTGGCGCGAAGAAGCCCAACTCTTGCGGGAAAGTGGTATGCCTGGTCATCCTTGGCACCTCAAGGAATATTATTTCGAGCCCCAAGAAGATTTGGAGCAATTAGAGTCAGTGGCCTAATCCTTTTATGAGGTGCGTTAAAGTCCAGTTAACCGGGGTTGGAATAGAGCAGCGTTGACCTTCACGAACTATTGCCCCATTGATAGCTTCAATCTCAGTTGAACGACCCCGACGTAGATCTGCAAGCATTGAATTAATATTTGCTGCTGTTTGGTGAGCTACCAGACGAGCCTGATTTGCTGCGGCCTCATAAGGGTAAGGCAAGAGAATGCCCAAAGCCTGAGCCACCGTCGCCGCTTCTCTAGCAGTGGCCTCCATCACTTCGAGTGCTGACGGTCGCTTCAGTAGTTCGCCGTTAGGGAGATTAAGCAAGGCTCCCAGTGGATTAATGGCGCAATTTATAATTAGCTTACCCCAGACTAAACCGTCAATGTTTTCGGTAGTAATCACGTTTAGATTAAGGGCCAAAAGGCGGCTGACAAATTCCAGTAAAATTTGTTGGGCGGATTGATTAAGCTGAGAGGTTATTCCTAGGCTGATCGGGCCAAGACCGCTCCAGCGCAAAACGCCCGGCGCAAGCAAAGTGGCTCCTAGCGAAGTTACGCCTTGGGCCGCTCTTTCTGGCCCAACTCCTTCCGCTAAGATTGCCAGATTACCCAACCCGTTTTGCAGGGTGAGTGCCACTTTACCCGGAGCCAGTAGCATCTTCGCCTGTTGCGCCGCTTCAGGGCTACGATAGCTTTTTACCAGAATCAAGGCCAAATCCACTGGATAGGCTTCGGCAGCCACTGCCGTTACCGCCAGGTTTTTAATCAGCCACTCGGTCTGAGCCTCTTCTTTAGGCCAAGTCGCGGCTACATTAGGGGCGAGTTCGACTCGCAAGCCCCTTGTCTTAATTAGGTCAAGATGGGTTTGAGTCGATTCAGAACCAATCAACCAGATTTCATCCCTGTTCTCTGTGGCGGAGCTTGCCAACAAAGCTGCCAACAAACTTCCGAGTGCCCCGGCCCCGATTATAGCGATTCTCATCTTAATTTCCAAAATTCGATTTGTCTACAGTTTATTTACAAAAAGATAGAGGACACGTTCTGAGCAGAATGTGTCCTCTATCCTTATCTATTTCTATGGGTTCGGATGAACTTAACCCGACCTCTTAAAATTCTCAAATTCTTGGTAGACGTGAATTCAAACCTTGAAGACTTTACTGCTCTTCTAGGTTAGCCCTCTAGTTTACCCTGTTTGTAGAGCCACTTTGCAAAGCGTAAGCGCTTGTACTCTGCTGTAAGCTCATAATCGTTGCTATTCTCGTAACGACGACGTAAGCGCAGAATATCTTTCAATTCACCTTCGCTAAAACCTTGTGTAGCCAGTTCAACGAAGTCGGGAATATTGAGTACCCGTCCACCTTTGAGGTCAATATTCTCGCCAATGGCATCTACTTCCACCCGAATCTGTTCTCCACTACCCGTCTGTTCCATATCTCGTTCGTCGTTAGTATACTGAGCCATTGTTTTATCCTTTCTTTAAGGGAGATAAGTTTTAAGATAATTCTTCTATATTATAAACGCTTAACTACCTGATTTTGTTTGCATTGAGTTGTTAAATTTTCGTTAAGTTTGTGTTACTTCTTTTCCTGCTCCGATATTATCGCTTGCCTTGTTAATATCGTTATTATTTACGTTTTGAGCCGGATAAAGTTTGGTTTATTTTGGCTTGTTTTAATCATACCATAACCCCACAGAGGTCAATGTGAGCGTGGTCACATTAAATCTGCTAGAACTTAAAATGGGCCTAAAGTCCTATGACTTTATAGCCCACCTTGTAATTAGGGTGCGAGGTTAGCGCAATATATTTTGAATTTTGCCGCTTATCCTAGCTTGACTAGTTTGCCACCCTTCCAAGTAGTCATAAGGAAGTCATCCCGATTCAGAGCTTCTTGGTTTTGGTTCCCAAAAGGTTTTTCGTACTTTTTGATTACACCCTCATAGCTGTCAAGGTTAGCCAGTGCGTCCCGTAGCTTATCACGGCTATCCATTGTTCCCGGTTGCTTGAGTGCTGCAATTAGCATGTTCATGGCATCGTAGCTTTGAACTAGCCCACTGGGGAAGTTTATGGTGTCGGTCTTATATTTTTTCTTGTACTTATCAAAAAGTTCTATAGCTTTGGGGTTGGTACTATCTACCGAGATAGTCTGCGGCACTAAGGCTCCCTCTTCTAGCCCTTTAGCGTTGGTGGAGAAAGGTGGCATCGAAAGGTTCCAAGGGCCAACGGTTGTAATATTTAGGCCCACCTCTTTAGCGGCATTTCGGATGCCAACCGCATCTGCTCCCGGACACCAAATCACAAGTGTATCTGCTCCAGCCTGCTTTACTTTAGTAAGCAAAGCCTTGAAATTGTCGGCGGAATCATACGTCTTGAAGCTTTCCACCATTAGGGGCTTTACATTCTTTTCGTTAAAAGTTTTTAGCAGATCATCTTTGCCCAGATTACCATAGTTGCTACTATCGTGAAGTACGGCGATTTTCTGCGCTTTAAGCTTATCTACAACATAGGATGCTACAAAGGCGGCCTGATCGTCATCACGCATAGATAACCGGAAGACATAATTGATTTTAGGAGTGGTATCTGAGTTAGTAATAGTGCCAGTGGATGAAATGGTATTCGAGCTAGTAATAATGCCAGTGGGTGAAATGGTATTCGAGCTAGTAATAGTGCCAGTGGGTGAAATGGTATTCGAGCTAGTAATAATGCCAGTGGGTGAAATGGTATTCGAGCTAGTAAGTGGACCAGATGCTACTGGTATGATCCAAGGAATCTTGTCTTGGTTAACAAGAGGAACCTCTCTGGCGGCAGCCCCGGTGTTAGCCGTTCCAATTAGGGCGTTGGCCTTTTCTTTTTCGATGAGGTCTTGCACATTGCTAAGGCCGATTTCCGGCTCAGTTTTGTCGTCCCGTTCAATTAATACAATTTTGCGACCGTTGATTCCACCGGCGGCGTTAGCGTCGTCAGTTGCCAGTTCCACGCCGTACCGGATTGAATTTCCTAGGGTATCGGCTGGTCCGGTAAAAGGCCCAATTACACCAATCCGAATTTCGGTGCTACTGAGAATCGGGGTAGGCAGTGCGGTGGCAGTATAAGGTATGTCGGGTGTAGTACTCGCCTCTTTGGTGGCAACAGAGGTGGTGATAACACTACTTGAGCCGCAGGCTGCTAATAGCAGACTGCATATAAGGGTTAGGGCTATAAGCCAGCTTGGGCGGGTCTGTTTTAACATTGTTGCTGATCCTCCTCAATCTATTCACGAAAAAGGTTAATACGAAATAATTAAATATTAATTGCTTTATTTTATTAAGGAAGTAAATTCTACGTGGCACCCCCTTAGGAGATGATTACGGGACGAAGGGGTAGGTGGTTAGATTAATCTAAAAAATAAAATATATTGTCACCACCAAAATATCCTTGCGAGTATAGCATATGGGTAAACTTTGTCAATAGCCGAGTTTGTGAGGTGTTACAAACCTCTTATCAAGTATTAGCGTGGGTGTTAGACTTCGTTAATATAATCGGTGCGTAGACCTAGGGTTTCCGGGGCGTGTAGGCGTAGCATAATCTGATTAACTTCCTCTGGTATCTGGTCATAGGTTAGGTTCGAGACGGCGATCATAGTTAGGAAGGAGAGTGGTACCGACCAGATGGCGGGTTGCGCTAACAAAGTGGCTATTAGTGGATCTATACCTCGCACGATGCTCCCGCTACTTCTAGTTGCGTCAGCCTCGCCCAGCAGCATTGTCAGGATAATAGAAACGGAGGAGAGAATACCGCCAGCTAGTACTCCGGCAGTGGCTCCTACCTTGCTCAGTCCCTTCCACCATGTACCTAAAATTAGCATCGGGAAGAAACTGCTGGCTGCAATAGCAAAGGCCCAACCGACCAGCATATTAATGTCAAATTTATCTACAAAAAGCCCGAAAATTACCGCGACACAGCCTGAAGCGGCGGCGGCCAATTGAAAAGCGAGCCGTTTGCTACGTCCTGAGGCACCCGGTTTTAAAATTTTGCCATAAATATCATGGGCGAGGGCTCCTGAAACCGAGACCAATAGGCCACTAAAGGTGGACATAAAGGCGGCAAACGCGCCTGCTGCGACTACTGCACCTAACACTAGCGATAGCCATTCTGGTGTAACTTTGCTGGGTAAAGTCAGTACTACACTATCGGTCGTGCCACTGGCATAGAGTTCTGGCGTATGTACGCGGCCCATTACTCCAAAGATAGGCGGAAAGAGGTAAAATAGGCCGATCAGGGCCAATACCAAGAGGGTAGTGTGACGGGCGCTGCGTCCGTCCTTATTGGTATAGAAGCGTACTAGGATATGAGGCAACCCAGCGGTGCCAAAAATAATCGCGATAATCAGCGAATAGGTGTAGAGCAGGGAGAGACCGTGAGTGCTATTGCTATCTCCGGTAAGTGGCCCAAAAGGGCTACCCCAATTTTGGCCGGTGGGGGCGTTAGGTACAGATTGGCCTTGCTCAAAAAAGAGGCGATTAGCATCTATCAAAACTAGCTCACCCGCCGCCACCTCTAGGGGATGTTCGGCTACCAAACTAATCTCCGCGCCTGCCTGAGTACGCGCCCGCCCGTTTTGCTGAGGCGTTAGGCTGGTAAGTTCGTTGAAGTGCAAATGAGTTTCGGCCTTGTAGGTTAGGGTTTGGTTTTCAAGGAAATGCGGGATTTCGAGCATCTGACCTACCTCGACGTGCTGCCGATAATTGCCGAAAATTGCCAACATAATGAAAATCGGTACGGCAATGGCAAAAAGCTTTAGCCAGAACTGAAACGCTTGTACGAAGGTAATTCCTTTCATACCACCCAATACTACATTCATAGTTATTACAATGCCTACAACTACGACCCCTACCCAATAGGGTACGTGCAAAACGCTTTCGAGGGTGACACCCGCTCCCTTCATTTGGGGTAACATATAGAAGAAGCCGATTACCATCACGAAGATCACCGCTAATTTGCGGAAGTTGTGGCTATTGAAACGCCCCTCGGCGTAATCTGGCACAGTATAGGCACCGAAGCGGCGCAAAGGCCCGGCTACAAAGAGCAACAAGAAGAGGTAGCCTGCCGCATACCCAATAGGATACCACAAGACATCATAGCCAAATTTCATCATCATTCCGGCTACGCCCATAAAAGAAGCGGCACTTAGGTATTCACCGCTAATGGCGGCAGCGTTCATCAAGGGGCCAACGGTGCGGCTTGCCACAAAGAAATCGCTGGTGGTTCGCACGATGCGCGTTGCTAGGATGCCGAATGTAGCCGTAGCTAAGATTACACCAATAATAGTTACTACCGAAAGCCAGTTAATTGCCATTGCTATTTAACCAGTTTCGTAAATTGTTCTTCGTATTTATCGGCTGTCGTTACAAAATAGAAGGCTAAGGCCCAAATTAATGGGTAGATCAGGATACCTAAAAAAAACCAAGTAATTTGAAAGCCTAGTACTTCAAAGGCTACCCATGAGCTTAGGAAATAATTAACTAAAGGAAGGCTAAAAAGGATCACCAGAAACGTAACGGCGACGCTTAAACTCAAGGCACGTTGCCGTCGGATTAGATCGTTAAGGAAGACGGCACCATAGGTGGTTTGTTCGGCTACTTCTTGTAAGGTCTCTTCATCGGGTGGATCATAAAGAGGTGCATTTAGATCGGGTAAGTCACTTTCGATTAATTCTTCCAATTCGGCCAGTTCACGCAGAACGGCTTCTTCCTCGGCTTGGTTATATCTGGAGGGCTGTTCTTGCTTTTCAACTGGATGTATTATTTTAAAATTGCGTGGCATAGGCTTTAGCTCAATTTCTAAGTTTATCTTAGTTTCCTCAAGATTCCTTGATTCTCTCAGGGCTAACCAAATCTCAAAGTAGGTGCGAAATTTTAACCAAACTTCCTGCTTTCAGGATAAACCGTTAAACCAAAAAAGTAGAGCAAGTTTTAAGTTTGGGCTTCTTTTCGGTCTCCTAAAGGTTGAAGAAGGCGTAGCTTCAAAGAGCCACGCCTTTAGTTTTAATGCTAGTGCCAATCGGGAATAGAATGTCGGCTGGCCGCCCTCCTACAGTTCCGGGTTAGCACTAAAAGACTGGGCCTTGATTTTCGGGGTCTAGTTGGAAGTGAATTAGGGTGAGCTTATTTCCGGTGGGATCGGTAAATACTCCAATAATGCCCACTCCGGGAACAATGGTTTCCGGTATAATCACCTTGCCCCCTAGTTCTTCTACTTTTTCTAGGTTGGCCGCCACATCGTCGCTTTCAATATAAACCCGAATTTCACCCGGTTTCATACCCGCACTTCCTACTTGGATAAAAGCACCACCAGGACCACGACTAGGCTGGAAAACTTCATAGTCCGCACCTTTTACCGGCTTAACTTTCCAACCAAAGAGTTCATGGTAAAACTCTTTCGTCTCATCCAGATCACTCGCTGAAAGCTCCAAATGGACAATAGCATGATGACTCATCTTGCGAATCTCCTTCATTTAGGGTCAAGAGAGTGGGAAGGATTTTCTGCCCACTCTCTTCATACAAAAGTAGATTAGTGGACTGACGCTTTCTCTGCACCTACACCCGTCTCAGAGCGGAAGTACATTTCGGCGTACTTAACTTCTGAAGTGGCTTCTGGCTTGCTGAGTAAGGTACAAACCGCAGCACATATGAAGCCCATTGGTATGCTGATGATGCCAGGGTTTTCCAACTGGAAGGGGGCATCGTAGCCCATCGGCCCGTTGTAGCTTATCAAGATCAAGCCGACCGAGCTAAGCAGACCACCCAGCAGACCACCCACCGCTCCGGCGGTGGTAAACCGTTTCCAGAAGAGAGTTAGGACTATAACAGGTAGGTTCGAGGAAGCTGCTACAGCGAAGGCTAAGGCGACTAGGGCGGCGGTGTTAGCACCGGGCATCAAGATTGCCAGCGTAATAGAGATTGCGCCTACTACGAAGGCGGTAATCCGAGCCACAATTAGTTGTTCCTTCTCATCTTCATGACCACTCTTGACGATGTTGAGCCATACGTCGTGAGCGAAGGCGGTAGAGGCGGTAATGGTTAGACCGGCTACTACTGCCAGAATGGTGGCGAAGGCTACCGAGGCTACAAAGGCGAAGAAGACCTCCCCACCAATCTTGTCGGCTAACACTACGGCGGCCATATTGGAGTTGGTGGTAAATTTACCCGTGCTATCCACGATACCGATGTTAGCGACACCGATCAGGGTGGCAGCACCGTA
Organism: Candidatus Chloroheliaceae bacterium; assembly: GCA_013390945.1. Classification (GTDB taxonomy): domain Bacteria; phylum Chloroflexota; class Chloroflexia; order Chloroheliales; family Chloroheliaceae; genus L227-5C. Next base: position 5,054 of record JACAUC010000068.1, on the reverse strand, counting down.
GCCCAAGAAGGTAGTCATAATATAGAAACCACCAATGATAACCATTGCCCAAATCACGCTCTTGCGGGCTTCCACTGCATCCGGTACGGTAAAGAAGCGAATTAGGATGTGTGGCAGACCAGCAGTACCAAAGATCAGTGCAAGACCGAGCGAGATCAGGTCAAGCGCACCCCAACCTTTGCCTTTGGCTGGAACCGCTGGAACCTCTGGCGTGTCCTTAGTGGCTGGAACCGCTGGAACCGCTGCCACTGCATTAGTGGAGTTGTAGCGACCACCGGGCTTCATAAAGTCGTTGGGTATACCAGCCATAGTGCTTTTGGCATAATCCCGGCTTAGTGGCTTATCTAGGCTTACAGCAAATCCGACATCGGTGCTAACTACTTTAATACCTTTCTGACCGTTGGCTCCATCGCCTATGCCATCGCCAATATAGAAATCGGCTTTTGACTTTGGCGCAACCGCACCACTGATCTTGACGATGGTGCTACCTGCTTTAGCATCGAACAAGAGCTTAGTAGGAACACCCGCGATAGTATCTTTGGCGTAATCGTTCGTCAGAGGTTTGTCTAAGGTTACAGTTGACCCTGTCACCACGCCTTTGTCGTCCTTTATAGCCACCGCGCTAACTATTTTGAGGTCGCTTTGACCAATGGCTCCATCGCTGATGCCATTGCCGATATAGAAAGAGCTACCTGCTTTTGGCACAACTGTACCGCTGACTACGACCGTAGTGTCACTTGCCTTAGCCTCGGTTACTAGTTTGGTAAGGTCGCTGGGCGCAACAGCTAGAGCGCCTTTGGTAAAGTCTTTCGCCAGTGGTTGGTCTAGGGTTATATTTACGCCTGGCACTACGCCCGTTGGACCAGTGGTTATACTTATCTGTTCTCCGTTGCTGCCTGCGGTGGCACCCGTGCCATCCCCGATATACAGCATCCCCCAAGTTACTTTACTGGGATCATCGGGAAAATTGGGGTCTTTTTTCGAGGGTATCGTCGCGTTAATCATAACAACATTGGTATCTTTTGCCGCAGCAGCGACCAGTTTGGTCTTGCGTACTTGAGTCGCTTCGGTAAATAGCCGACCCATGTCAAAGTTGAATTGGGCCAAGACCAAGATGGTCAAAGCAATCGTACCCAAGATCAGTAGGATGGCTTTAATGATCTGTACCCAAGTTGTCGCGGTCATACCACCGAAGACCACGTAAACCAACATTACCACGCCTACAATCGTCACAGCCTGCCAGTACTCCAACTTCAGCAGCAGGTTGATAAGCGAACCTGCGCCGACCATCTGGGCAATCATATAGAAGCCTGAGACGGTCAGGGTACTGAGGGCTGCTGCCGCTCGTACTGGTTTTTGCTTCAAACGATAGGCCAGCACGTCGGCTAGAGTATACTTGCCCAAGTTGCGAAGTGGTTCGGCCACAATTAGCAATACCGTTAGATAGGCTACTAACCAGCCTACCGAATACATAAAACCGTCGTAACCGGCAGTACCGATAATTCCGGCAATACCCAAGAACGAAGCGGCACTCATATAGTCACCAGCGACGGCAATACCGTTCTGCCAGCCTTTGATACGGCGACCGGCGGCGTAGAAATCGGCAGCGGAGCGGTTCCGGCGGCTGGCCCACACTGTAATACCCATGGTTATCGCCACAAAGCTCACAAAGAAGGCCAGCGCGGTCATATTAGGTTCTTTGGACTGGCTGGCAGTTTGCGCCAATATTGCACCCAGCGTACTTTCGACCATCAGCACGTTTAGGCTCCTTTCTCGGCGAGCAGTTTGGCCGCCTGTTCACGAATTTTGGCCGTCAGCTTATCAAAGACCGACGTGGCTTTCTTTAGGTACATAAAGGCCAGAATCCACGCCATAAAGAACTGTGATAAGGCGAAAAGATAGGCGATATTAATCTGACCAATTACCCGTGTGTCCATCATATCAGGAAAATAGCCTACCAAGATAGGTAGGGCAAAATAGTAGGTGATGAAGAAGATTGTGGACGGAATGATAAAACGGGCCTTCGCTTTCTGAAGCTCTTGAAACTCTGGTCTTTTCTCTACTTCTTCGTAAAAATGTTCCTTATCTAACTCCTTCGGCGATATTCCTTTATCGCCTTTTGGTTGTGTTTTGCCTCCACCAGCAACACCTGCCATGCCTTTTTCCTCCTTGAAAATTTTCTTTTGCGCCAGACTCCATTTGTGCTTTTATTGGTCTTTCCGTAGACAAACCTAAACAAGCCCATGCTGAGCCTAGCACCCATCCATGTCTAGCACAGCTTATAAATAGGTACTTTTGAAGTTACCTATTTAGAGCCGCTTGATTATTAACTTTTCCAGTCTTAAAAGGTTGTGAGATTTACTTTATTTACTGCCAAGAATCTGCTAGAACGGATTATCTGGTTCTTCTGCGTCTGTTACCACACCAAATAGCGGCTAAAATTATTTACTTTAGTATGGTAAAAAGACTTGAAGGCAGATAAAAGCCTAGTAAAAGCGTGAAAGACTTTTTCTCTCTAGCCACTATTCTAATGCAACTTTCTCAGCTTATAAAGGGTTTTACGCCCAAAAGTATAAAAACTAGGACTTCTTGCATTAGAATTAGGGTGAATTGCAAAATGGATTTAGACCGCGACTCCCCAATATTGGGCGATAGCCTTTGTGAAAAATTCCACTAATTTAGGGGCTACGGTTTGGTTAGCTTTTTTGTTAGGGTGTGCGTCTTTCTTTTCACTCTTTTGACCGAAGAAACCGCCGCCAGTAATGCGGTAATCTTTGTGAAGCGTATTGTAATCACTGGTGGCTCGATTGTTATCGGCGAGGGTGCTAAAGAGATCAAAGACTACTACATTTGGTGTTCCAGTCAGGAAGGCGGGCGACAAGAGCCATTCAGCAAACGCACGGGCGTTAGTAGACTCGGTGGGGTTAGTCCAACTTGGTATTAATGGGGGTGGGGTGCAGGGAATAAAGAGTTTTTCAGGGTGGCAGCGCATTACCCCCATAATGGTGCGATAATAGTTTTTAAACTTGGTCAGTTTTTCGGTGGTTTCGATGTTACAGGTTGGATAGCAGGATTTAAATATAATCACGTCGTATTGTAGGAGGTGGCTCAACGTGTTATCTGGTGGGGTGTGGGGCTGTTGCAAGAAGATAGTGTTATATCCATCGGGATTAGTATTATCGTCGGGTATATTAAAGTTGCGTTTTTGGGCCTGACCCTTTGGATCACGTAAACCTTCGGCATTGTAGCCATGATCCCATAGCCGATAAGCTGTTTTATTGCTCTGGTTATATTCGGCCAGCAGGCGGCGTACTTCACCTTGCTCGATGATACCGTTTCCGACTGAGTGGTGCAGAAATAGTATATTCACTTCTTTAGCATTAGGATTTGACATACTAGTCTCCATAATAATTGGTTAAATTCACCTGACGGAGCAGGTTCCCACAAAATCACCGGACAAAATTTTACTCGCTCAAGGCACAGGCGACGGCGACTGTGACCAGTCTTTCGTGGCTAATCGAGATTTGCCAACGGTGGATGTTCAAAGTTTGCGCTAGGGTTAGTGCCTCGTTCTTTAGAACTACCTCTGCTGCTCCGTTGGGTTTACGCAAAACTTCAATATCGGGCATTTGAAGAACGCCAAAACCCTGACCCAAGGCTTTCATTATAGCTTCTTTGGCGGCCCAACGCCCTGCCACGAACGGAACCCGAACGGAACCTAGCAGGTCTACCTCACGTTCAGATAGCACCAGTTCGGTAAACCGTTCTTTATGCCGCTCTAGCAGAGCGGCAATTCTGTGGGTTTCGACAACATCAATGCCCAGCGCAATCAGCAAAGGCTCTCCTTAAACACTCTCTTCCTCGTTGGTGAGGCCAAATTTGTCACGAAAGCGGGAAGCATACTGTTCGTAACGGGTGTAGAGTCGGTTGCTAAAAATGCCTTTACTATACAGAATAACTTGAAAACTTTCGTGTTGCAGGTTTACCACATCGGCGGTTAGCCGATCCAGTTCAGCCGTCAAGGTGGCTTCCAATTGCTCGGTTAGTTTACGGGTCATTATTTTGACGGGACGTTCAAAGATTTGGGGGGTGCCAAAACTTAGGAACATCTCCGGTTTGGAACAATTCAAAAATTCATGACGAATGGCTACTGGTACGATTCGCACATTACCCATCAACCGGATAAGCTGGGCGGTACCCTGTTGAAAATTCAGAGGACGCTTGCTATTGGGGTTGATGCCTCCTTGCGGAAAGACCCACACCACCCGATTAGGCCCGGTTTTGAGCAACTCGCTACAATACTCCATGGATTGCGCTGCTTGAAATGGATCAAACTGATGTACACTAAAGCCGCCCACTTTGCGAAGAATTGGATAGGGTTGCATCATTTGTAGGGCGATCATATAGTAAGAATCTTGTTTCCAGAGTTCCTCTGTAATGTACCCACCGACATGCTGATCCCACTTGCTGCTGTGGTTGGCGTAGTAAATCGTGGGTAGGGTGTGGGAGCCTAGAACATCCGACTCATAGCGCACTTGTACGGTGGCAAAAGTGCGCCGCATTTGATAAGCCTGATAGAGACATAAGGCTTTGGTAACTTGGGGATTTTTATCGGCTGTTATCATCTCTACCTCTATTTGGGCAGATGGCTGACTACATATTGAACTACGGCATCAATCGAATCAAAGTTTTCGGGGGTTAAATCCGCACCGCGCACCCGAAAACCAAAGGTTTCGCCGATAAACAGGGAGAGTTCCATTACCCCAGTGGAATCCATAATCTGTTCATCTAGCAGTGAGGCACTATCGCTAAGTTCTGCGCCACCACTGGCGGCGATATAATTCTCTAGCACGAACTCACGGACGGTGGCCCGTACTTCTGCTTCTTTATCCGCATCTACTTCCGAGGTATTGGTTATTGCCTGTGACATTTTACACTTCTCCTAATAAAAATTTTAACGGCTAATATTAAGGATTATACCAGAGTTACCTATAGTTACGCTAAGGCAAGGTTCATACCGGCTTTACACGCAGACTGGTCTTTAGGATGGTACT
>JACAUC010000067.1 GCA_013390945.1 Candidatus Chloroheliaceae bacterium | reverse complement strand
ATTCTTTATTGGATTCTCGGTTAGTTTGAGAATCGGCCTTATCTTTCCTTGAATCAGGTCTACTTATAAAATCTCCGTGTTTTCTGTGGTTCTCTGTGTTTTCTGTGTTCCCTTCTTCATTCTGGAACACAGAGGAACTCTGAGAACCACTGAGGAACACAGAGGATTCTTTATTGGATTCTCGGTTAGTTTGAGAATCGGCCTTATCTTTCCTTGAATCCGGTCTACTTATAAAATCTCTGTGTTCTCTGTGGTTCTCTGTGTTCTCTGTGTTCTTGTATTTCTCTAGTGCTTCAAGTGAGACTTCTGGTTCTTTGCCTTTGGCTCCGAGTAGGCCCAAGACGGGAACCCTAGCGCGGAGGGCGGTATGATCGAGCAAACCTTCGTAGACATGACCGATTTGTTCAATATCAAGGGCGCGGAAAGAGAGCCGCCGAGCTTCGGCTGGCCCACCGCCGGGTACTTTCACCTGCAAAATCTGAAGGGCATCCAGCAGGTGCAGCACCACCCGGTTATTGATTCGCAAGGGCGCGGCAGGAGTAGTACGCCAACTTGTGCCGGATAGCCTGCCTTCCAAGAATGGGTAGCGGTCAGGGTCAAAGAGATGACCGCCGTAAGCCGGGAGGCGCATATCAGGATATTCCACCCCGCCATAAACCACCCTAAAAATTGCCAGCAGGCGGCTCCAAGCATCGTGCCGCCGTTCGAGTACCTCTTCGCCCACTTGATCGGCCTGCTCCCGAAGTTGCACCCGCAAGGTAGAGACGGCGTAATGCTGATCGTAAAGCGGATCACCCAACAACAACAACTCGCGCTCCTCTGCCGAGAGCAAAAAGACCAAACGCATCATCACCGTCAAGGCGGCTTGATAAAGTTCGGTGACGGGCAGACCCGCGAGAAGCTTGCGCTGCTGGTCTTTGTCAATCTTGTCCAGCGATTGCACCAATACTTCCACCGCCCGCCGCACCTGCAAGCCAAGCTGATCGGTTACTTCCTGCTGCTGGCTGGCACTGTCCTTCAACATCGCTTCGAGGGTCTCGTCTTCCTTCCCCCCAAAGAAGCGATAATTGCTTAGCAGATTGCGGAAAGATTGCAGGGTGAGCCTTTCTTCCGTCCAAAGTGTAGCGTACCAAGAAGCAAAGCCAGTGGTTTCGTCGCGGGGAGCGTCCACCAGCATCCAGCGTTCGCCGTTAGTCACCAGACCCAACCGGACGTTGGTCGCCCGCAGCATCAGGGCCATTCGGGTGGCCGGGGAATCTTTCCAAGGGCGGCCTGAGATAGCTTTATCTAAGTTTTGCTCCTTCGGATAAAGTTGCACCAACAGGCGCGGCTTACCATCGTCGGGCGAAAGCACCGCCAGAGTGGGGCGTATGGTCTCACCATATTCGGGAGAGGTGTAAGAGAGACCGGACGGCAAAGCCGGGCCTTCTGCCCGCAATTCGGACGGAAAATCCAGCACCTCCGAGAGGACGAAACGCAGCCATTGGGTATGAATGGCCGTTTCAGGTCGCAAACCTTGCTGGCTATCCAGCCACTCATCGTAGGTCATACGGACGAGACGGGCCACTTCAGCATCGCGCTCGTCCTTGTCCAGTCCGTGTGGAAAGACCCGCAGCAACACGGGCATCGTCACAAACGGCCCAGAAACCTCCAACAACGAAAGCCATTCGGCGTGATGACGGGCAATAGACATTAGCAGCCTCCTGAAAATGCAGGAACACAAATTTTAGAACACAGAGGAACACTGAGAACCACTGAGGAACACTGAGATTTTATATATATAGATGCGGGAACACAGAGGAACACTGAGAACCACTGAGATTTATATATATTTTATATCTTTTTAATATCTGTGTGTCTCTGTGGTTCTCTGTGTGTCTCCGTGTTCCTGTATTTCTCCGTGTTCCTGTATTTTTCTGTGTGTCTCTGTGGATTTCTGTGTTCATCTGTGTTCCCTCCTAATTATAGAACCTTTCGTTTTATGCCGAGACGCGGTGTGCCAAAGTTTAGGATCAGACCGAGATGTAAGCCAGTGGCTTTCAGGTAGTTCAAAAGTTGGGCTTCATGGCTCACATCAATTTCTTTTGCAGCTTTCAGTTCCAGGATAATGCTATCATTCACGAAAATGTCGGCGGCATAACTCCCAACAACCGCGCCTTCATAGTAAACCGCAATTGGTTTTTGCGGTTCGGCCTTTAATCCGGCCTTAGTCAGTTCTATGACAAGCGCATTCTCGTAAACCTTCTCCAAAAATCCAATCCCAAGACTACTACTAACCTTCAAAGCACAGCCGATAATCTTCTCCGTAACTTTATCATCCATCCTCGTCTTTCCATCCTTAATCTTAGAACACTGAGGAACACAGAGAACTACAGATGAACACTGAGGGTTTTATATTTTCTTCTTTATTTTTATAAATATCTGTGTGTCTCTGTGGATTTCCGTGTTTTCCGTGTTCCTTCCTAATTCCTATTTTATAAATATCCGTGTGTCTCTGTGGATTTCCGTGTTTTCCGTGTTCCTTCCTAACTCCTAACTCCTCATCGGGCCAGTTTTTCCGGTATAAGATAGGTGATGGCAACCGGGAAGAGCCGGGGCTGAGGGTCGGCAAAACGCTGGCGAATCACGGCTACTTCTTGCTCAATTTCGTGAGGGATTTGCTCGACGCGCTTTTGCAAAGCCTCTTTATTGCGCTCGAATTGTTCGCGTTCGGCGACGGAAAAGAGCGGTAACAACATCTGCACCTCTTTAGAGGTGTCCACTTCTGGCGTATGCAACTCTTTTTTAATCGCGTTAAGCAATTCGGTCAAGATAGCCGTAATATTCTCAACTTCCTTATCTGCCCGTTCCTGTAATTTTTTCTTTAAGTCTTTTGTGCGCTTATTCTTACGCTTTTCAAGGGCTTGGTAAAGTGCCTGTTCGTGGTTAAACTTTGTCCAGAGACCAGCCAGATTCAGTTCCTTCTCCTTAGCTGGGGAGATCGGGTCGGGTCTAGCTACCGACAACAATTTTTCTATTTTTTCGATCTCCATCTGTTCCAACGGGCCTTCACCCATAAAACCACCCGCCACGATAATCTCTTCGTGCAACCTCTGGCTATCCACGCCAATCAGAAGCAACCTAGCATGAGCAATCACCGCTGGTTTTTGCAATTCGAGATTTGGCACGACTTTTATCGCCACCCGGTGAAGTTGTTGTTGGGAAGCAGGCGACCAAACTTCAGCCCGTAGCAACCGGAGCGACATTGTTACTAGCCGATGGTTAAGGTGGGCCAATACCACATCATCTCGCCCACTGGATAATTCCTGATCAAAAACAATGGGCCGAATCTCTCCGGTGTGGGGATGAGCCAGCCCCTGACTACAGGTGGCCCAACTTCCTTTCAGAGCAGGAAGGTAGAAAACTTCTATATCTTTTTGCTTACCGAGGGGGTCGCGCAGGATTTGTTTTTGCAAAGGCAACTGCTGAGCCAGTTGGAGTGCAATCTCGACTACTGCTTGGATATTTTGAGGAGTCAAATTCAGTTCAAGTTTGCTCTCCTGCAACTGCTTGTAGAGTGCCTTGATCTGTTTGTCCAAATTGCGTTCAAACTTGAGAAGTTGCCGGGCCGGAGTCGCTTTAGCCTCCGCCTCACGAGTGTCTAACTTGCGTCGCCTACCTAACATGGCGGCTTCGACCTGTTCGGCAATTACTGGCCCAACTTTCCCTAAATCTTCCCGAATTGTTTCGACTTTGCGAACGGCTCGCATCAAAAATTCTAGGTCAGCTTCCAATTCGCCCACTGGCAAATCGTCGTCAAGTAGCAGGTTGCGACGATTCCGGTAAGTGCTACCCACAAAGTGATAGACCTTAACCTCCGAGGCGTGTTGCCCGTGCCGATCAATACGACCATTGCGTTGCTCCATCCGGTTAGGATTCCAGGGAATTTCGTAATGGATCAACCTTGAGCAATGGTTTTGCAGGTCAATACCTTCAGAAGCGGCATCGGTTGCCAGAAGGATACGTACCTTTGAGGCACGTGGATCAGCTTGGAAAGCCGCCTTGATCTTTTCTCGATCCTCACTCTGCATCCCACCGTAAAGCACCTGAAGGCGACCATCTTCTGCCAGTTCGTGAGTAGCCAACAACTCCTGAAGCCACTTTTGAGTGTCGCGGTATTCGGTAAAGATAATTACACGCTCATTTGACCATTTCCCACCGGGCTTAATGGTCTCTTTCAGCCATTTAATCAGCCTGTCGGCCTTATTATCCGCTCTGGCACTGGCCCTTTCAGCCCACTCGCGCATCCGGCGCAAAAGAGTGCGTTCTTGGGCAGTTGGTTCACGGAAAAGAGGCGCGGCAGCTTCGAGGGCCGCAGCCGTAGCTTCTTCTTGGGTGGTATCGTCGTCGGTCTCCTCTTCCACCTGCTCGATTTGGCGACGCAGAATACCCATGTTAGGTCGAAAAGTAGCACCTGCCGCACTTCGGCGTTTGGCACTAGAGAGGGATTCCTCGTGTCGGGCTAGGGTGAGAGCAAAAGCCTTTGGTGAAGAAAAGAGGCGTTTCTTTAGCAGTTTTAGCACAAACTCGCTGGCGTAGCGTTCCGTCTCATCCTGAGCCGATTCAACACGCAGGCGGGTATATTCCTGAAGCTGGCGGTGAACCTCTTTCTCAGCCTCGGTATAGTCCACTTCAATTGGTTCCAATACCCGTTTAGGAAAACGGGGCAAACCATTCCAGCCCGGCGGCAATTCCGATTTCAGGCGGCGAATCATAATGGCCCCTAGCTGTACCTTATCCGGTACAACACCACGAGCAAAACGCTGGTTATCCAGCAATTCGAGGAGAGCCGAAAAACTTTCCTGATAGCCGTTATGGGGGGTAGCTGAAAGAAAAAGCTTATGCTCAAAGTGAGGAGCAAGTGCGCGTAGTGTCAGAGTACGCAGCGAATCGGTCGCATATTGCCCACGCCCAGAAGGAGCCACATTATGCGCCTCGTCTACGATCAAGAGATCAAAGCGGCGCGGGTAGGTAGATTCACCGTCAGCGGGGAGTGCCTCCTTGAAAAGCCGCATCGGTCGTTCTCGCTTGAGATAGTCCAGCGAAGTAATCAAGCGGGGGAAATGCGTCCAAGGATTAACATGGAGACCGCGCTGCCGCCTTAAATCCTTCATCAAAGTGCTATCTATCACCCTAAATTCTAGGCCGAATTTATCTCTCATCTGCTGCTGCCATTGAATCTGAAGGGCGGCGGGACACACAACTAAAATCCGGCGAGCGCGGTGGCGAATAATCAATTCCTGAGCCACTAACCCAGCTTCAATAGTTTTACCCAAACCAACATCATCGGCAATCAGAAGATTGACGCGGGGCATTTGGATAGCTCGCGCTACGGGGTCTAGCTGGTAATCCTCAATGTCTATACCACTGCGGAAAGGGGATTGCAAAGCGTTGACATCGGCACTGGAAGCCGCTCCCCAACGAACGGCATTGAGAAAAGCATCCAAGCGATGAGGTGGATCAAAACCATCGGCAGGGCGGGGCAGGGAGTTCTTCTCAATTATGGCGGCTCCCGGCTCTATCTCCCAGATCACCTGCAACTCTTCGCCTAGCGCATCATCTTCCATTGAAGCTAGGGTAACAAGGTGCTGACCGGGTTGACGGGTAGTAAGTCCACCTGCCTTTAAAAGATCAGGCGGCAACAAGCCCTGTGCTACCTCTACTACCAAGTATCGGCGCTGCCGAACATCTACCAATTGGCCTTGTTCGGGTATAGTGACAAGAATCTGGTTCAAAGTAGGCATCTTCCTTACTAAAATAATGACTGAATCTTGCGAACTCCCTAGAAAGTAAGCGAACCATGGGAATTACGTTATAGGTTCCCTAAGCCACAGCTTTCAGAATGTAAACCACCAACTGAGTACGCAATAAAATAGACGTTGCGTTCTTAATAAAGTGATGTTAAAATATAAACTAAAGGAACGTACTACCTTAATACAATAAAAATTTGGATGATTTACCTCTCAATGCCAACCCCAACAGAGATAAGCTGCTTGGGGTTTCCCTTTATTTTTCATTCAAGCATTGCAATTTCAGTTTCTATTTTAATCTTTCAAAGCTAATAAGTCAATAGACTAAATTCAACAATTCCTTACAGTCCACAAAGATTGTGGAACTTGGCCGAAAGTGGTTTCGACTAGCGTCTTATACCAAGTAGACCTAACTAACTTATTTATCCGTTATTGTGGTAAAATTAAGATGAAGTTATGAAAATGCAACCTTATGTTTTAACTTTCCCTTACCCCATAGCCAACAACCATTGGGTAGGATTAAATTCAAATTTGCCGAACTCATAATATTCGATACAATTTTTTGGTGTTTCATTTTGTAGACAGGTCTCTTTTTATTTTACCCCAGAGGGTTGAAAAAATTTAACACTTGGCGATTAGTTGGAATGGAAAACCGCCTACAAATTATTTTGCTAGGCAATCTCAAAGTAAATTACAGGATTCAGTTATGCAGACGTTGCACCCTATTACTGCTACCACTCTCAGCCGTTACGTTCGTCTGGAATGTTGTGAACGTTTCATGTGGTTACGACTGAACCGAGACGAAGAAAACCGCCTCAAGCAGAGCTTGGCAGTAGAAGACCAAGTATTAACTCCGCTTCTGATTGAAGCGGGGGATAGTTTTGAGAAAGAAGTGGTTAAAAGCCTAGGTAGTCAGATTAAGGACTTATTTTCCCACAAGGCTGAAGATACCTTTGCCGAAATTCAGGTGCTAAAGCCGGGCCAAAGCTGCCTGCTTACTCAGGCTCTTCTTAAAGGCAAATTGGGTGGCTGGTTTTGCGAAGGGCGCAGCGACGTAATTCAGGTTAGCCGTCGGAATGGTTCGGAGGCTACTACTTTTGATTTACTGGTAGCGGATATTAAATCCTCACGACATGACCGAGTAGAATATCGCTTGCAAGTGGCCTTTTATCTGCGTCTGCTAGAGGCTATGCTACGGGAAGCCGGGTTACAGGTCGGTGAGCAAGTTGGAACAATTCTGAAAAAGCAGTCGAACGGTTCACTTCCTGCCTTGAATGACCCAGCTAATTTCTTTGATTTAGAGCCTTACAAACTCATATTAAGTGATTTGCTAGAGGGGGAGCAAGGCGAGCTTGGGCGTATTAATGAGTTGTCCTTTAAGGATGTACCCTATGCGCTAGGCTACAAGTGCGATGGTTGCATCTATAACGGTCTGTGTATGGCCGATAGCAATATTCGGCAAGATGTGACATTAGTTCCCTTTATCCAGCCTGCCATAACGCAGGCATTGCGGACTGCTGGGGTTCACAGCTTGCGTGATCTGGCTATGCTGAAAGTAATGCCGTCCGAACCGCCTTATAACATCGCCTTTGAAGTTGCTCCCGATCAACAAGCTAAAATAGATCACATTAACCGAACCCCCAGCCTAGGCGTACAGCTTGACCGACTGGTGCAACGGGCCAGTGCCAGACTTTCAGGCTTCGATAAAGCGGTGCGCTATTATCCCTGGCTGCTCGATGCCAGCTTTAGCACTTTGCCTGACAATGAGGTTAACCCCGATTTGGTCAAGATTTTTCTGGACGCACAGCATGATTACCTACAAGACAGGCTCTATTTGATAGCTGCCCTAGTGCAAGGGCCAAAGGGGAGTATTCCCATAGTGCAGTTTGCTTCCGCCCCACCCGATGACGAGAGCGAAGGCCAGCTTTTGAAGGCTCTGTTACAGGAAATAGTGATTGCTATTCAAAGTGTCGCGGCTGATTCGCTTAACCCTCCTTTACACCTTTATGTTTATGATAGCTATGAGCAAAAAGTCTGGCTGGAGGCACTGGGTCGTCATTCGGCGGTACTGACCGCAGTTCCAGCCCTTTTCGCTTTGCTGAGCAGTAGCCCGGCCTTAGAACAACCTATGCTTGGCGTATTAGCCCGCGAGGTGCGGGAACGACGCAACTTACCGATCACCTGCCAGACCATTTATAACGTGGCGAGCTATTTCGGTTTCAAGTGGCAGGAGGAGACACACAATTTTCAGAAACTTTTTTACCAGCGCGTCTTTGATAATTCCTACCGACGTGAGGATGGCGTTTGGGTACAGCGGTTTAGCCGCTTCGACTCCCATATCCCCCTAGAATATGCCTATGGCACGTGGAAATGCTTGCCCGGCAAAGGTTGGAACGCTTACCGAAACTGCCAACGAGAAGATATTATTCACTTTGAGAAGCACCGTTTGCAGGCACTGGCTCATATAGAGGCTAAACTTGGTGGCAAGAATAAGCATCTAGTCAAAGAGCCGCTTGCGTTGACCGGACTAATGACGGCTGAGACGGAGATAGGGTTAGCACAGGCTCTTGAAGAATTTCTGCTGATGGAACATCATAGTGGGCTTCAAGGGCAGTTGGGGCTTTATGGCTTGCCAGTAGAACGCCGTTTGGTGACAGGTCGTGCTTTGCTACTAAAATTTTTGGATATAGACGCGGAAGCCAAAACGTATCGCTTCCAGCTTGATTTTGAGCAGGCTAGGCTAGACCCGGTTACTGCTCGTGCGTTGGTTCGCCTTAAAGAGGGGGACTGGACAGTGCTAAATCCGCACGATGGTCGCTCTTTCTGGCAGATCAAAGGTGGTCGCATTGCCATTATCAGCAAATTTGAGGTGGACAAAATCGAGCTTGAGCTACGTGACCTTAATGCGGCACGAGGCAGCAGTTTTAGATACCAGCACGACAACAAGCTCGAACCTGTTCAGGGCGAATATTACACCCTAGACGAAATGGCTGACGATCTCAACTCTGATAAATTTCTGGCGGCAGTACAAAATAGTACGGGTAATGTTTTTTTCTCGCGTTTGCAGACGGCCTTAGCCGAAATAACACCTACTTCACAGGCCACTAAAAGTTCACGAGGGCTGGATTTTGTAAGGTACGTGAATAAACTAAAAACTTTCAAAGGGCTTACCGAACCGCAGGAAAGAATTGTGGCGGGTCATCATCAAACCCCGGTGCTATGCGTGCAGGGACCACCAGGAACGGGCAAAACCGCCACGTTGGGTTGGGCAGTGCTGGCCCGACTGTTTGACCAATCTGATGAACAGCATCCACTACGAGTGGCGGTCTGCGCCCGTACCCATAACGCAGTCAATCTAGTATTGGAAAAGATTGCCGGAAATTTGCAAGAGTTGAAGCAGAACTCAGATACTCGCCATCCTTATAGAATCCTTAAAAATTTGAAGATTTACAAAGTGGGGTCGGATGAAGTCAAAAAACTTCCGGTCGGGATTGATAAGTTATTTCCCTACAATACCAAAGCAGTTGAACAGGCTTTGGAAGGACCGCTTAGTGTTTTCGGCGGTACGCCCGGCGGAATTTACACTATGTTCAAGCAAAGCAAGTACGGCTTGGAATGGGCCACTGAAAAGCATTTTGACCTTGTGATTATTGATGAGGCCAGTCAAATGAGCCTGCCGGAAGCAGTGTTGGCTGGAGCATGGCTAAAACCCGGAGGTACAATGCTGGTGGTGGGCGATCACCGCCAGATGCCACCAATCCTAGCTCACGATTGGAAAAGCGAACAGCGACAAACCGCAACCAAGTATTCACCCCAGCAATCGGTTTTTAAGAGTTTGTTGGATTGGGATTTTCCGGTCGAAAAGTTAGATCAAAGTTTTCGATTGCACCGGATACAGGCTGAGTTTCTAGCCGAGCATATTTACAAGCAAGATAAGCTGGCTTTTTTCTCTAATAAGCAGGAGCTTTTAGACACCTCCGCACTGGCTATGGCTAATATCGAAGACTACGTAAGGGCAGCTTTGTTGAGCGAATACCCGGTGGTGGTGATTGAGCATAGCGAAAATATTTCACAACAACGCAACGACTTTGAAGTCAGTCTAATCACGCCTTTGCTCAGGGCTTGCTGCGATAACTTGGGATTGGATGGCAAAGATGGAATCGGAGTGGTTGTACCACACAATGCTCAGAAGGTCGCTTTGCGACGCGATTTTCCGGCCCTAGCCCAATACGATGCCATTGATACGGTCGAACGCTTTCAGGGAGGCGAACGGGACGTGATTATTGTTTCGGCTACCGTTTCCGATCCAGGTTACATTTTGAGTGAGGCAGATTTTCTTTTGAACCTGAACCGACTCAACGTGGCAATTTCGCGTCCGCGTAAAAAGCTGATTGTGGTCGCGTCTCGCACGCTCTTTCGAGTGCTGGTGAGCAATTTGGATTTGTTTGAAAACGCCCTGCTCTGGAAACGGCTACGCTACCAATGGACTACCACTACTTTATGGCAGGGTTTGCAGAACGGCTATCAGGTACAGGTTTTGGGTCGACCCTGCGGTCATCCAATACGGCAAAATATCAGTAGTACCACCGTTAAATTGGCATTAGCTTCTGGTCAAAACGAAACTTTTAAAAACGCTAGAGTACCATTAAGAAGGGTTAGAGAAGATGAGTAACACTTTAGTGCGGGTAGTAGCCACCGCAGACAATCACCTAAACCGCTTTTATGATCGTATGTCCCCTCAAAAGCTCAATCAACGGCGTAAGTATCTGCGCGATGGTTTTAAGGCGGCGGTAGATCATGCGTTAAGCTGGCAGGCCCATTTCTTCCTGATTGCAGGTGATTTATTTGACCAGCCTGACCCGCGCAATATTGACCGTAACTTTGTAGCGACCCAGTTGGGTAGACTAAAAGAGGCCGATGTCAGGGTTTATGCAGTGGGCGGCAACCATGACACGCCACGTCAGTCTACCGATCAAGGCGGAGCTGCACCTCAAGAAGTTTATCACCGCCTGCAAGCTCTGACCTTTTTCGATAGTAGTGATGAGATTACCGATGAGGTAGTAGAGGTGAACGGGCTACGGGTTGCCGTCGGTGGGCTTAGTCCTCATCCTAACTGGCCGGGTGGTAGTGACCCGTTGGCGAATTTAAGCTGGCAACCTGAAGCCGATTTGGGAATATTTTTGCTACACGGTCAGGTTGAGGGTTACAGTCTACTTGATAATGTTGCTCCGGTCTTTAGACTCCATTCGCTAGAAGCTTTAAGCCGAGCCGATTTGATCGTAGTGGGAGATATTCACCGACCAGCTATGCGACGTTTAGGAGAGCGTTTGCTGGTTATCCCTGGCGCAACGGAGCGCATGACCTTTGGTGAAGACCCTGAAGTACCCGGTTTTGTGTCGGTTGAATTGGGCCAAGAAGGAATCATCAGCTATAATCGGATTCAACTGCTAGGACAGCCCCGTGCAGAACTACACCTTCGCGCCGCCGAACTAGACCAAACTAACCTCTTCGCCGATCTGGTAGAACAGATTACGTCGGTATCAACCCTGGAAACGATGGTCAAAGTTTACTTGGAAGGGCTGATTGACCGCGACCGCTACCATAATCTGCAACTGCGCCAGCTACACGAAGTCATTAACACCAAAGCCTTTCATTTTACCTTAGATACCAGTGGTCTGATGCTAGAAGATGAACGGCACGAAAGTGCCCAGCGTGGGGTTCGTCTCTCGCAGCAGGAGGAACTAAGGAGGCTAGCTGCCGAACTAAGTTCTCAGGATCAGGCTGATGCCGAAGAGCAGCGCCTGATAAAACAGGCGCTACAGGCGATTTTGAGCAACTATTGAGAGACCAGCAGTTAGGATAATGGGCGGGCAGACCGCTTAAAATCATGCTCTGCTACTCGCCCGTTTTCCATACGAAGATGATGAGTAAAGGCACTTCGGTCAAACATCTGGCTATGGCTAATCACAAAAATCTGGCTAAAGTTTGTAGCGATTTGGCCTTGTGTTAATAGCCTGACCAGTGCCTGAGTGCGGAGGCTATCAAAAGAACTAAGCGGCTCATCCAGAAAGATAAAGCCGGGAGTTGTACCGAGTTCTTCAGGTAGAGTTGCTAGGGCAAAGGCCAGCCGCAAAGCCAGCGAAAATTGATCGCGGGTTCCACCAGAAAAGATGTTTTTGGCGACATAACGCGCGGCCTGCTCATCCCAGATTTGCAGCTTGTAATCTGAGGTAATCCGGCAATCCCGGTAGCGATCCAAAGTAAGCAAGGGCAACAATAGGCACAAATTGCGCTCGGTGTTGGGCAAAACTTTGTCTACCATCCGGGCGCGAGTGATTTTGATAAGCTTTTCGGCTCGTTTTTTTACTTCTAACGCCTGTCTGCGTTCTGCCAACACAGTTTCACATTCGGCTACATCCAAAACTGAACTATCTAAACTCAGCTTTAACCCCAGATCCTTACAAGTGCGGCGGGTTGTTTCAAGATCTATATTTAGCCCTTGAATTTTGCCTTCCACTTCGGCTCGGTCACTCACCGCGACTTTGCTAAAGATAGGCATTACCTCACTGATAGCCTCGGCAGTTGGCTCGGCACTCAGGTTTTGCTCCTTGAGTAATTCTGTAATGCGGTTTTTTGATTGTCCTATTGAAGAAGTTGCATTTTGAAGGCTCTTACCAATTTCACCTTTTTGTTGGTCTAGCTCTGCTTTTTGGTGAAGCAGTTTCGGCTCGTCTAATTCTTGCAATAGAGAAAGTAGAGCTTGGTTCAAACTGTCCAACACAGTTGCATCCGGCAAGCCCTCGGTAAGTAGACCTGCCTCAATCAAGGGTTGACCGGAAAGCTGACCTTCGCGTTGCTTCTGCTCAATTTTTGCCTTTAGCTCCTGCTGTTGATTTAGCAACTCAGGTTGCCGCTTCAGTTCTGTTTCAAGCCCTTCGCGCTCCTTTCGAGTTGCACCCTCGGCCTGTTGAACTATCCCAATTTGCGGTAGCACATCTAAAAACCCGGCCTGTTTCTCGGCTTGCAACCTTATCTGCTCGGCCTCCTGCTGGCGTTGCTCTAAGGTTTGGGTTAACTCTTGCAATTGCTGCTCGACTTTTTGAGAGTTATGCTCTTGCAACCAAGCTTTTAAGCCTTCTAGTTCTTGCTGCTTACCTTCTAAATAAGCCTGACGAGTGGCAACGGTTTCAAGGCGGGCTGGAAGTGCTGCAAGTATGTCATTTTGCTGCCTAATTTCCGCCTCAAGTTCAGTTAAAGCTGTCACAACGGCCTCTGTAAAAGGTTCAACCTTAACTTCGGTGGCTTTAAGCTCGATTTGTTGGGTCAGTTGCTCAATCTGTAAAGCAAGCTCTTCGCCTTTCTGTTCATATTCAACCAAGATATTTTTAGCCACCGGATGTTGGTCTACCTGCTTCTGGGCAGCTTGCCAAAGTGCCAAGTTTGTTGCTGCCAAACTACGGGCCTTTTCGGAAGCACTGCGTTTAGCCTCCACTTCGGTAAAACTAGCCTCAATTTCTTCAAGTTGATACGTAGCCTGTTGTAATTTCTCGTTAAGTTTATTATCTAGTTCAAGTAGGTCGGTAGTAGCAGGCAATATAATAGCCGTCTCTGGGTCACGCCATTCATCCCAAGCCGTTTGAGTCTGCTCTTGTTTTGGGGCTAATTTCCCGAAAACTTCTTCAAATTGTTGCAGGATGGCGGGACGTTGGTCTAGTTCGTCTTGGATCTGAACCATCCGACCTTTGGCTGCGCCTTGAGCTTCTTGTACCGAACCGGATTGGGCCTGTACACCTAATTCCGTCGCCTGCTGTTGATTGTAAATGTCGCTCTTGTTGTGGCTTTGTTCAAGTTGGCGGCTTTCTGCTTCTAAGGTAGTGAGGCGCACTTCGACCGCTTCACGTTGGTGTTCTTTCAGCCAATTCTCGATTTCCTGCCATTTTTGTTGCTGCCCTTGTAGGCTGTCTTGGCGCAGAGTGATATTGTCGCGGCGGGAAGGTAAGGCAGCGATACGGGCTTTCTGCCAATCTAGTTCTTTTTCCAGATCATCGAGTTCAGCGTTCACTAGAATCAGCACCGCCGTAATTTGTACTTCGCTGGCTTTAAGTTCGATTTGCTGGCTCAATTCATTCTGCCGCGAGATTAGTTCGCTCAATACCTGATCCAAATTGGCTGGTGATTTATTAGCCACAAAATGCTCGTTGAGTTTTTCCTGTATGACTCTGGCTTGCTCGTTAAGTTGAAGCAAATGACTGCGCCCGGCATTTAACTCAACACGTTTAGTCTCTAGCTCTTGGGCTATGGTGGTAGGACTAGCAACTGGTGACAGGGAAGCCAAGCGATTTTCCACCTCGGCTACTTCACTAGGAACCGCTACACCCAGACCCCTTAAAATAGTTTCAGCTTCGTCAAGTGCGCCCGAACCACCGCCGAAACTTTCGAGGGTAGCCAACCTAGTCTCCTGACCAATTTGTTGCTGGCGACTGCTATCTAGCTTTTGGCTAATATCGGCTACTTTCTGCTGCTGTGGGCCAATCGCTTTAAAGTAAAAGGCCGCTACCCCGGAGCAAACCAGACCTATAACTACCAAAATAAGCCGCCAAGTCAGGCCAAGCACCTCACCAATAAGGGCGATGAGAAAAGAAAGCACGGCAACTGCCGCAGGCAGTAAAGGACGCTGCTGGGCCAGCTTTAGTTTTTCCGTTTCGGCTACTAGCTCGCTACTATACTGCCCTAGTTCCTGCCGCAGTTGGGCGAGGCTGCCTTTTTGCTCGATCAGGGTTTGTTTGTCACGCTGTCCTTGTCGCCATTTTTCCAGAGCAGCCGCTTCTTGGCTTTCTTGGTAGCTGTGTTGTGTTTTGGTATAATCTTCTTCTTGCCGCTCAAGGGTTTCTTTTGCGAGGCGTTCCTCTTGATAAGCTTCCTCTAGCTGATCTATAAGGCGTTGGTGTTCGTCCTGCCAAATTTTCGCTACTTCCACCGCCTCTACCATTTCGAGGCGTTCTGCCTCTAATTTTTGCTGCGCTTCCAAAAGGCGGCTTAACTCTTGCAGAAGGGCTTTTCGTCTGTTCAAACGCTCTAAATTCTGTTTAGCCTCAGTTTCATCAGCCTCAATTTGAGTTAGTGCCATCTGAATTTCCGCTTCGGTCTCGGCAATTTGAAGGGCTAAACTCTGGCTAAGGTTTTCTTGAGAGGCAATCTGGTCTAGTTCTACCCGACAAGCCTCAATTTGGCGACGGTTGGTACTCTGATTTTGTTCAAGCGTGGCCTGTGCTTGTAAGGCACTTTGCAGTTGCTCTAAAGCACTCAGCCGCACTTGCAGCTTGGGCAACTCGGTTTGCTCTAGCTGGTCTAGTACTGCCAGCTTTCCTTTCAAGTCGCCAAAATCCTTTTCCAGATCGTCCAATTCCCGCCGCAGTGTGGTCAGTTTGCCCAAGTTTTCGCGTTGCTGGCGTAAAGCTTCCAAATGTTGCTTAGCCGTTTCGGTGTGTTTCTGGTAATTCTGGTAGGCAGCATCATAGTCAAGAAGCTGTTGTTCCGCTTCTTGATCGGAGGCATTTTTGGCTTTGTCGGCTTCTTCTAGTCGGGCTAAGAGTTGCTTGTATTCTGCCTGCTGATTTTTGGCTGTTTGCTCTACCTCTAGCTTCTGCTTGACCAAATCCTGACGACTTTTTAGCAAGCCTGCCAGTTCTTCCAGCAAAGTTCGACGAACTCCCAAGCTTTTTAGCATAGCTGTAGCGGTTAGTTCCTCGCTTTGCAGCTTCTCCAAAGCTTGCTCGACTTCAGCCAATCCCTTCTCAATTTCGGCTTCCAAAACTTGGCGGGCTTCAATCTGCTTGGTGATTTGTCCTAATTCGGTGTTAGCCTCTCTAATCTTGGTCTGAAGTTCGGCTATATTCTGATTAATAAGGGCAAGCCCTTCCAGCGTGTTTTTTAGCTGTGTCAGGTCTTCTAGGCGCTTTTGTAGGCGGGGTAACTCCTCTTGCTCTTTAAGTTTAAGTTCCTGCCAAGCTGTTTCCAGACCGATAGCCTGAGCGTCGAGCCGATCAAGTTCTTGACGCACTTCTATCAGACCGCGTAGCTGTCCAAGTTGTAGTTCGGTGGTTCCAACCTGTTGCAATTTTTGCTGTAGTTCTGTATAAACAATCTCAAGTTGCGCTTTACGTTCGAGCAATTCCTTCAGAGAGCGGTATTGTCGGTCTAGTTCGTCTAGTAATTCACGGATGGCTACCGCTGTAAGTGCCTGCCGAGTTTGAACCAATTCCAGTTCAAGCGTAGGTATACGGGCTTGAGCCAAGGCCAAATTCAGCTTGGTTTCAGCCAGTCTAAGTTCATCTTCATCCTGGCGACTAATCTTAAATTGATTCTGAAGGGTCTGTAACTTGTCGAGATTAAGCAGCTTTTCAAGCGAATTACGGCGATCTGTTCCATTCAAATCTTCCAACTTGGAAAGCTTTTTTTGTTCTACAAAGCAGGAATTAAGCAGAGCTTCCTTGTCCAACTTGCCCAATTCCGAAATCATACGCTCGTTTACAGCCGTCGGTTTGTTTACCTGCTCTTTCGCTTTTCCAGGTGGCTGAATGTATAGTCGAGCCTCGGCACTCTTACCTTTACGGAGTCGTCGCTCCACTTGGATAAGTGTACCATCCACATCCAATTCTAAATTTACTATTGCTTCGTTCGCAGAATAGTTTATGGCACTTTCATTACTACCGCGCCCGGCTGATCCCGTCTCTTCGGTTAGGAGTGGTTCTCCATATAATGCAAAATAGACGGCTTCAAACAGAGAAGATTTTCCGGCCTCGTTCAAACCCTCGATTAAAATACTAGCCTGTCGCGGAAAAGTTAATTCAACTTCGCGAAGGGATTTGAAATCGCGTACCTGCAAGTGACTAAGCGTAATCATCAAAAACTCCTCGGTGTGGAAACCCCTAGCTAAAGCTAGGGGGCAACCAGTTGACGGAAACACCGAACCTTACTCGCAAACGCTTTTGCGAGTTAATTCCAGTCTTTCCAATTGTAAATTTCTTTAGACTAGGTAGCTTCTAAAGCTTACCCACGTCATTTAGCGGCCCCTTTTATTACTACTTTACTGAAAGCCCATCCCCGCCAGCCTAATCCAATCTGGTCAGGTCTGGTTATTCAGACCGTCCAGCCTAGCCCTAAGCTCTTACTTTACTACTACACCGGAATAAAATAGGTTAGAGCCGTGTAGGTCAGCCCATTATAGGTAATGACTACATCTACATAAACCGGATACCCAAGCGTAGCATTCCCTATATTCTTGGTACAGCCTCCCATTCCATCCACTCCTGTTACACCACTACAATAGGAAAAGGAAAAACAGCAGACGACTCTAGGGTAAATTCATTGGCATTATTAGCAGTAGTGGCAACCGCAAAGGATAAAAGGCTAATTGCCCCTAGCATCAACACAAAGAGAACAAAGAGAAAGGAGGGCAATCGCAGAAAAAGAGGGTGGCTTGGGATTGGAGGGTGATTTGAGTAAGATTTGATTTTCATTATAAAGCGGAAATCCTTTCGTTTCGTTTCTTGTGACTTAGCTTAATTTTAACACTTACGTTCGTTAGTTCGTCTTTATTTACACCAAAAACTACTACACTACCAAAAGCCCCTGCCCCTGCTATCATGGTCAAGCCCCATCTTCAGAAACAACCCCTCTAAAATCAATCAAAATTATCTGTGTTCTCTGTGGTTCTCTGTGTGCATCTGTGTTACTTTCCTAATTCTATCTATAAATCATCTGTGTGTATCTGTGGTTCTCAGTGTGTATCTGTGTTACTTTCCTAATTCTTCAGGTGGAGTAGCCATTATTCTCTTATTCCGCTACGGCCACTACTAACTCAATATCACCAGAAACAGAAACAGAAACATCAGAAACATCAGAAACAGAAGCTTCAGCCAAGCCAGAAGAAATACCAGAAGAAGCTTCAGCCAAGCCAGCACCAGAAGCAGCAGGAGCTAACCCAAGTGCCACCAGCCGCGCCGCAGCACCCTTCTGGCCCCGTGCCGCCGCGCCATTATCGTGTAGCTCCAGCAGATCTTCCACAGGCACTTCTAACGCCCTTGATAACTTATAGAGCGTCAGCAGCATCGCCTTCTTATGGTCATTCTCAAGTTGGCTGATAGTAGACTGATCCAGATTAGCACGTGCGGCCAACTTCCGCAGACTAATTCCCTTTTCTGTTCGTAATCGCTTTAATACGTTCATCTTCTTATCTATTGCCTTTTTCCAATCCATTGCCTATAATACCTAAGAGTAACAAACAAAACAAGCAGTGTCAAGCCTTTATTCATAATTGGGAGCAAAGTGGTTAGTAGTTCGTTAGTTAGCTCAAATCTTTGCGGGATAGCGTAACGTAACCGACCAGTGGTTATTTACAAGGCTTTCTAATTTATAGAGCCTGAGAGATGAATAACAATAACAGTGACAGTGACGACACTCAGGCTCTATAGTGAAGAGCAAAGCAGGTGTTACTTACTTACAGGCAGGTGGAGCTAAGTGCTACGAAGTTAATGTTGTAAGAAGCGACGCAGGTGGTTGTGCCAACTAGTGGTGCGATACCGCCCGATAGCTGCGAGGCCCCTATCCGTACTGTACCGGTGTTAGCGAGGCTATAACTGTTGGTACTACCTCCATAAGCGGTAAGTGTGCTGTTTTGCACGGTAGCCATACCACCAAGGTTGTAGAACCCAACAGGGACGACTCCCTTGGATGCAGTGAGATTGCTATTTTGCACCGTTATCGTACCACCAAGGTTGTTATAGAGACTAACGCTCTGCTGCCCTCCAGAGACATTAAGTGTGCTGTTTTGCACCGTTACCGTACCGCTACTCAAATTTAAGAGACCATAGTTCCAGCTATTAATATCTCCAGAGACAGTGAAAGTACTATTTTGTACAGTTGCCATACTACCATAGCTGTTAAAGATGCCAAAGCTATTGATACCACCTGAAGCAGTGATGTCTAGGTCAGTGAAGTGAACGTTGGTAGTGGTGGCAGGAATGTAGATGGATGTCTGATAGGTGTTAGTCGCAGTGCTGGAATTGGCTATTTTTAAGAAGCGGGTTTCAGTGTTGGAAACCACGATGAGAGTGCCGTTGGTAACTGGATTGCTAGAACTACCGATAGTCGAAGAAATTACAGTAATGACCTCACCCGATCCCTCCAAATCCACATAGGGCAGCAGGGTCAACGAGGCACTACCCAAATCATATTGCCCCGGCTCTAACTTCAGGAGATAGGGGTTAGCCGCCGAAGGGTTAGCGTTAGCTATAGTAGTCATTGCCGCGAGCAAGGCCGTGCCATTCTGTGTGGCGGAACCACTAGAACCGAGCAGAAGAGTGTGCGAGTAGCGCACAAGGCTATTGGAAGTCAGGTTAGCCATCGGAGGCTGCTGAAGCTGCTCCACCACCAAAGAAGATGATAATGCAGGTTGTGACTGTGAAGGGCTACCAATAGCCGATCCCACCGGAATCAGGCTAATAACAAGGCCCACCAGTAGCACCAAAACCAACGACAAGTGATAGCTGTACCGACGACTAGGTTGTGACATAAGAATAGTTACTCCTTTTCTGGTTGAGAAGAGTTGATAAAGTTACACATTTTGGGTAATCCGGGGGTTAGGTAGGTAAACCTCTTCTATTATAAGGCAGGTTCTTGCAAAATAGGAAATAATCACCAGCTAAACCAGCCAAGAAAAAAGAAAAAGAAAAAAGAAAAGAGAGCCAAAAAATAATAAGGCCCGGAAATCCGGGCCTCATTACAATTTCTTCACTTCTCTACGTTCTTAATTTTCTAGTTTCTCAGTAATTGTGTTTTCGATAAAGTTGAGGCTGAGACCCTCGTATCTTTTCCCTCAAAATAGCCTCACATAACTTTAAAACACAACAGTCGAGTAACTTAATAGCAAAGTAGGTGGGTACATTTATATCCAAATTACTATTTTAACAATTCAGCAGGAAGCGAAGAAATTAACTCACCTTTAGTCGAAGATACAACATTAACTGATTGATCGAAATCTGGATAACACCTATTGACCAGAAATTCATAGACCCTGATTGCATTACGCACCACATCAGTACGGTTAGGCGCCCCGGTCTTCTCAACAATCGAGTCTAATCTTTTCATAGCATCTTGAGTAAACTCAAGTTGAACTCTTACTCTCGCTTTGTTGCTTTCCTTCGGGTCAACTATATTAGATGTTGCACGATTTTGTACCTCCTCTATTTTCTGGTATAGCGGTTGACTTGGAGACATAATTAAAACTCCTTTACTCATTTACAAGTGGTGGTGTACTTTATAAACCAATACACCGCCATATATATACTCTTGGTCTTGTAAAGAATTAAGTTCCTTTTCTTATTAGGCTATCCTATGATTCAAGAACGTGATGCTAATTCTTTACATTTACTAAGCGCACCAGCGAACTGTAATTTTGTCCGGTTAGGAGGGTTTAAACCGTTAAAAAGCGGTTGTTCGCCACTAGTGGGTTATCTCCAGCCGATTGGGTCATGGCATCCTCATTTAGTATAGCGGAAGCGAAAGAGATGGCTGCCATTATCTGGAGATAGTGTCTTCTTTGCATTTTCTACACTCCTTCACTTATACGCTAAAATTAAGCAATTCCAATCAGCTTGATACTCTAAGTACAACGCCACACAAATATGGTGCGGAATTGATAGCCTCTAATTTCACACCTAACTTACGTGTAGGTGTACTAAGCGTTTTTAGAGAAATCAGGACTAGAGATTAACCAATATATCCTATTTATTACCTATAAAAGATTTACTTTCCACATATTACGCTGGGTAAGCTCAAATTCCCGAAAGTTATTTTTTACAGGCACTTAGTAAGGGTAAAGAATTAAGGTTCCATTCTTGAGCCATAGGATAGCCTCATAAGAAAGAAAACTTAATTCTTTACTCGCCCTTATGACCCGATTTGGTTTACATCCTTGATATAGTAGGATAGAAGCGTTGTTAGCAACATCGTAACTATATTGCTGGCTGTTAATATATACATGTTCTGGGTTAAAACACCCGCAACAATAATTATTGACAGCAGAACAAGGAGGAAAATCATCGTGAGAAGACGAACCCTTTCTCTTGATTTACGCTCATTTTCACGACTGGTAAATTCGCGATACTTTTCACTTTCACTTGCCATATATTCCCTCTCTTTCTGCCGTTCTCGTTCTCGTTCTCGTTCCCACTCCCGTTCCTGCCTTTTCCAGTGTTCGTATTGTTCCTTGTTCCACTCATCATCCTTCCAATCTCCAACAGGCCAAGTTTCTCCTTCCTGCTCTTGTTCTTCAGTAGCCCTGGGCAAAGCATAAGTCATTGACTCCACCTCCTCATGAAAAGTTTTACTTTTCATGAGTTAGCTCTTTAGTAATGCTTCAGATTGAGCCTGAGCGTAAACAAGTTTGACAGTCCTGTGTGGTGTTTGAACTTGTTTATCCTTCAAACTGTCAACCTGTTTTAAACCGCACCTTACTACAACTCTAGGCAAAGAAGGTATAGAAACCACCCCTCTTAATTCCCTACCCTTTTTCTGCAGGGTTGCATTTAAGAAACCTTTACGTAAAGAAGGTATGGACACCACACCTCTTAATTCCCCACCCATCTTCTGCGGGGTTGCATTTAGGAAGACAGACAAAGGGTTTCGAGGAAATTCACTAGACATCGTTATCACAATTGATAATCCTTTCACTAAAGACTAAAGTAACTATAGAGTTATTAAGGTACTACAGGCATTAACAGAATGTTTGAAAAACTACGGCACGGGTTAAACACCCAAACTGCCAAGACATTCAAAAAAACAACCTGAACATCTCTCTCGATGTAACTACTACAGTGTACTACATCGAGTATCCATTGTCAAGCTTTCATCGCTATATTTTTGCTCCATTTGATACTCCATTTACCAGCCCAGCCAAATCACCGCCCAATCGCCACCCTCGGCCTCCAGTCTTGCCCTTCCAACGCCGCCACCAATGCCGCACTCATCACCAGATCATCGTGTAACATAGGATCGGGAACGGCCCACTTCATCAGCTTGCCCGGCCCCGGACGCACCTCATATTCTACCGCCTCAAGCTGCCGCCAGAAGAGCGTTGTTTCTTCCGCCCCATCCGGCGCATACTCCTTATACCGCCCACTATCCACTACCCCCAAGAAATCCCAGCCTAAACCGCTTTTACTTACCGAGCTAAAGACAAAGGGGATCACCTTGCGAGGTAACGCCTTCTCTAAGAACGAGGATAAACCAGCCCCCACGCCCGTAGCATCTACCACTACCCAACGAGCGGCCCACGTATCCTTAGCCAAGCCCACGAGCCGATTGTAGAGCGTAGTTTGCTTTTGACCAGTCCAGAGGTATCTTTGCACCACTTTGTAAACAGGTTGACCACCCGCCGGATTAGCGGTCAGAGCAGAGGTATCTACTTCTACCACCGTGACCGCAGTGCTATCCCGACGCGGATTAATCGCGCGAGCTAGTTCATCAGAAGAAGCTTCTTCATCCTCTCCGGCCACGTCCACTAGGAGGGCATAGGTCTTGCCAGCTTGCGCCGCACCGTAACGCGCGTGACTTCCCTGCATCAGCGAACGACGCGCCCCGTTAAAGAGACCGCCCTCCCCATCCAACTCTTTTAGCTCATATTCCGTTCTGATAAAGGGATGATCTGGCCCAAATTGGGCAATACGAGCGCGAACCCGATCACCGTAAGCTGGAAGGCATTCGGCCACTTGATGCCAATCTACTAGCCACAACCGCTTTGTAGGGGTGTCAGGAGGGGTTTCAGGTGTCAGGTGTTGGGTGTCAGGAGGGGTTTCAGGTGTCAGGTGTTGGGTGTCAGGAAGGGTATCAGGTGTCAGGTGTTGGCGGCCAGCCGAAGTGTCAGAAGAGACTCCACCGTCACCCTCGGCTGGCCGCGATACCCGATTACCATCACCCGATACCCGATTACCGATACCCGGTACCTGATTACCGATACCCGGTACCTGATTACCGATACCCGATACCCGACACCCGATACCCTCCAACTCACGCAGATACCTCATTTGTCTTGCCAGCAGCGTTCGGCTAGTCCAAACCGTGCCCAAATATAACGTGACCGCATTAGTGGAAGCGGCCATGGGGTCAAAGACCGCATCCCAGCGCTCAGGCAGAATGTCTTGGGTCTCATTCGCCACCAGCAGCAGCGATGCTGTTTCGCCACGCACATTGGCCGTTGGCGCGGCAGAGAGGAAACGCGCGTTAGCTTTACCGAGGCGGACGATATAGCCATCCCTTTGCTTGACCAGACCCCGATTTAGCGTGTTATCCAGACGGGCCACCAGCCTATCCCGGCTGATTTGGGCTTGGCGCAGCGTTGGCGCACCCACCACGATCTGACCGCCCTCCCTTCGGTATTGATTGAGCAGATAAGCCAGCAGTTGGGCTAATGTTTCATCTTTCCCGGCTTGACGCGAAAAGACCCACACGAATTGACCACCTTGCCCCAATTGCACCGCTTCCACGACGGCCTTAATTGGCCCGATCTGGTATTCACGCAGACGATAGCGCGGCAATAGAGCCCGGTTGAAATCTTCTACGCTGGTCAGGATGCGACGAAACGCTTCATCTCTTAGTTCCAGTTCCATTTGAGTGAGTGACCCTATGATTAACCCATACCCACAATAAAAAGAGGCTGATTACTCTTATTAAATAGGAGTAACCAGCCTCTATTATAGTTCTTTTGTACGGAGTTAGAAGTTAGTAAGATCACCTAACCTAAATTTAACCCGTCCTATGACGAATTTTCACAAAGTCCAAGTGTATTCTGCTCTAACCATATCAAACCCCGATGGGGATTAACTACCTTTGTGACTTACGATGAGCTGTGAGGAGCTGGCGCAAGCCGGTAGGTTTCAAACCCCGATGGGGATTAACTACCTTTGTGACGAAAACGATAAACGCTGTAAAGGCGTTTGTTATGTAGTTTCCATGCACCCATCATAATACACCTCTTACTTTTGCAGAAGCTATCATTTC
>JACAUC010000066.1 GCA_013390945.1 Candidatus Chloroheliaceae bacterium | reverse complement strand
TGGTGGCTTTAGCCTCGTCCAGTAGTGCTGCGGCTTTAGCCTCGACAGCCGCTGCCAGTGTTGCTCTTGTTGCTACTTTGGCTTTGGCGGCTAATAGTGCAGCAGCCTATTAGACCTGTGCGTTGGTGGCTTTAGCCTCGTCCAGTAGTGCTGCGGCTTTAGCCTCGACAGCCGCTGCTTCCTGTGCGGCCTCTTTCAATATCTCGGCGACATTGAAGAGTATTCTTCCGCTTCGGAAGGTGACCCCGAATACTTTATGCGAGGCTTTTACTTTCCCGTAAGATTTGGTCTCCTTTTCGTAGGGGTATTGAATGGCCTTCAAGAAGCGGGTTGCCCCTACTTTTCCGTAGCTCAGGTTCACATTCTTTGTTTCTACAACTGGAAAGGCAAAGATGTCTGTTTCCATTGCGGCTCTAATGGTGATAATGCTATCTTTTGGGTTGAAGCTTAACACCACTGTTTTGGGGTTGCCTATCATCTTGAGTGCAGGCCCATTCAGGTGGAGCCTACCTTCTGCGTAGATTCTAACTAGTGGCTCGGTTTCCTCAACCACTAACGCTGTGGTTTTGGTCTTGAAAGCACCTTGATTGCCTGTGAAATCGAGGTAGGTGTTCCAGTCCTCTCCTTCGGTGGTTGCGGTGGTTGTCGGTTGTGTTTCCACAGTCATTGAAATTCTCCTTCTCTCATTTCATTTCATCTGAATGAATTTTGGGTTTCATCTCTTTCTATTTAGAGATTAGGCCGTTATAGTTTCTACTGGTCGGTGCGGTCTGTAAAACGTTCGATAGTTAGATGAGATGACCTGCACAGTGGTTAGATCACCCTATTCCTTCTATCGCTTTCTTTCCTCCTGCACTTGGGTGGTAGCATCTTAGATTTTCTTGTATGCTTTTAAGTCACATCTGCAAGTGTGCAAGGGAAGGACTTACCGTATTTTCTCAATAAATTGGGGTAGGGTGTATTGCATACACTCAAAGTGAAACCAGTTTACGGTCAACTTACGGCGGGTTTACGTGAACTGGGTCAACTGGTTCCAATAGGCCAGCCTACAACCCCTACCTATTGAGAAGATACGAATTACCTTTATTCCTGCTCTTCCTCTTTATCGAGGTGGTCTTCTTCTTCTTCAGCCCCTTCGTTGCTGTTGTTCTCGTTGCCCGCTTCTTTTAAGACCGAGCTAACGTCTATTAGTATCCTTCCGTGCTTAAAGGTTGGTGTGAAGATGGCAGGTTCTCCTTTCAGCGATTGGTCGTAAGGATATTTAATGGCCTTTAAAAAGCGTCCGGCACTGATCCGCACTACTAGAGCGGTTTCAGGTTTTTCTGGAACAGGGAACACGTAGGGGTCTTCAACACTGGCCGCGTGTATTGAAATAAGTCCCGCTTTAGGGTTGAAGCTCAGTATTACGGCCTTTGGGTGACCGAGTACCTCTAGCACAGGCCCATTTAAGCTGATCTTCCCATAGGTCGGATGAATCGTGATCTGGGGTTCTATCACGGGCGGTTTTGGTATCTTGTACACACTGGCCTTACCTTGATAGGCTATAAAGTCCTCTTTGGTTATGGTGTCGGTCACTTCCGCTGTGCTTGTGCTTGTGTTTGTGCCATCGGCTTCCGTTGTTTCGACGGTTGCGGTTGCATTTGTCATTGAATATCTCCTTGATTCTTCTAATCGAATGATCGAATGTTGTGCCGTCTTGAATCTTGCTTGAATTAGATTTAAGTCCGGTTCTAGTTTTCTAGCTCTGTGATTGTGTCCCTATTGGTCTAGGGTTCTATAACATCCTCCTTTCTACTGTTACCAAGTTTGTATTTTGATATAGAGCTAATCTTTATCATCAGCCTGTCGTGTATCCGGTTTATGGTCGTGTAAGCGATTTTCTTTCGCGCTGTCTGTTAGTCTGTTCCGGCCTCGTTGCATCTACGGCTCTGCTACAGATAGATCAACCAATTTATGACCGTGTAAGCGATTTTCTTTAGTGCTGTCTGGTCGTCTATTCCGGTCTATTTGCGCCTGCGGCTCTGTTACAGATAGACCAACTAAAGGGTGTGGCGTTGAATACTCTTTAAGACTGTAGTTTTTTTAGGTGCTGGTTGTGCCAGTGCCTCCTTTCTTCTTTTGCTTCAGCTGCACTCCTCTGTAAATAGCCACCCCATGACCGGCAAAATCTTACTTGGAAGTGGTGGCGTACATTTTCATTTGCGCTACTGCACTTCTCGTACATCGTCTTCTTTCTTTCTGTTTCGGTCTCTTTTATGTTCAAAAGAGGCGATCTATTTGCGCCTGCGGCTCTTTGCTACAGATAGACCAACCAAAGTGTGCGGAGTTTGGTTGTTCGTTTTGATAGAGTATTCAAGGGTGCGGCGTTGAATACTCTTTAAGACTGTAGTTTCTTCTCTTTCGGTGCTGGTTGTGCCAGTGCCTATTCCTCTTTCTGCTTCGATCTCTTTCCTTTTCAAAAGAGGGCGTGTATCCGGTTTATGACCTTGTAAGCGATTTTCTTTCGCGCTGTCTGGTCATCTGCTCCGGTCTATTTGCGCTTGCGGCTCTCTGCTACAGATAGATCAACCAATTTATGACCGTGTAAGCGATTTTCATTAGTGCTGTCTGGTCATCTGCTCCGGTCTATTTGTGCCTGCGGCTCTGCTACAGATAGATCAACCAAAGGGCGCGGCGTTTGGTTGTTTGTTCTGGTAGAGTATTCAAGGGTGCGGCGTTGAATACTCTTTAAGACTGTAGTTTCTTTAGGTGCTGGTTGTGCCAGTGCCGCCTTCTTCTTTCCTCTTTCTTCTTTCTGCTTCGGTCTCTTTTATGTTCAAAAGAGGCGATCTATTTGCGCTTGCGGCTCTCTGCTACAGATAGATTAACCAAAGGGTGCGGCTTTTGGGTGGAGCTTTTATCTTTTAGTCGTCTACTTCTTCCAGAACTAGGATTAGTCTACCTTGTTGATATGTAGTGGTTGGTCGGAGTTCCCCTAGTTCCGCTGTTTCTTTTAGATACAACATATAGCCTATAGCATCGAAGCACTCTTGTGCGTCTATGTACGACCAGCCATTCCTGTGAGAATGTTTTGATCCCTTTTTGACTTTGAGGCTATAGTTCTCTCCTTTTTTGGCAGTTCTAAGGCTTATGGCAAACATTCCTTCGCCTTCTTCTTCTTCGTAGGAACTAAATATCAAATATTTAGGATTGCCTAGTACTCTTAGCGCGGCTCTCTTCAGTTTGATGTGGCCTTTTACCGTGACTCTAATACTGTACTCCAATTCCTTGTTGGGGTCGTAGTCTGTAAACCACATTGGTTTCGGGTCGGTATCTTCCTCATTTTCCTCCTTTTTAGGATTGAGATCATCAAGAAGATCGGGATCACTTGGTAAATCGAGAGCCTCAAGAAGATCGAGTTCATCAATATCTAGAGCAGCAGCAATATCAATCTCAATTGGCAAAATGGAGGGTTCCTCCTTTTTTCTAGTGTCGTTATCGGTTTCGTAGTTCGACCAAATGACCTGATTTTGGTCAGGTTCTGCCTTAGCTGCGGGTAGCCATCCTGAGTTGGTGTCCGTTTTACCCATTAATTTACTTTTTCTCCTTCTGCTCACTCTTTTTCAAAAGATTGTGCGTTTGAAATATTCCCATATTTCCTTTTTATTACTACAGATAGACCGGCCAAAGTGTGCGGAGTTTGGTTGTTCGTTCTAGTAGAGTATTTAAGGGTGCGGCGTTGAATACTCTTTAAGACTGTAGTTTCTTTAGGTGCTGGTTGTGCCAGTGCCTATTCCTCTTTCTGCTTCGATCTCTTTCATTTTCAAAAGAGGGCGTGTATCCAATTTATGAACCTTGTAAGCGATTTTCTTTCGCGCTGTCTGGTCATCTGCTCCGGTCTATTTGCGCCTGCGGCTCTGCTACAGATAGATCAACCAAAGTGTGCGGCTTTTAGTTGTTCGTTCTGGTTGAGTATTCAAGGGTGCTACGTTGAATACTCTTTAAGACTGTAGTTTTTTCCGGTGCTGGTCTTACTTTGCCAGTGCATCCATTTTTCTGCCTCGGCCTCTTTTATTCTCAAAAGAGGCGATTTTGTTGCGCTCGCGCTTTATTACTACAGATAGATCAACCAAAGTGTGCGGAGTTTGGTTGTTCGTTCTGGTAGAGTATTCAAGGGTGCGGCGTTGAATACTCTTTAAGACTGTAGTTTCTTCTCTTTCGGTGCTGGCCTTATTGTGCCAGTGCCTCTTTCTCCCCTCTGCTCACTCTTTTCCAAAAGACTGTGCGTTTGAAATATTCCCATATTTCCTTTTCTTCTTACCATTGGCGTAGGCTTAGGCTTACTACAACGGGTATTTTGCTGGTGTTTAGTAACCAGTTGGCCTAATTTTGGTCTCTTTATTTGGCCCACTTTTTCGGTTTGGTGTTGTCTTGGCTCTTTACAACACCTGTCTACTCCAGCTATCTTGGCCTTTTTCGCATCCCCGCCTAGTTTTTAATAGGGGCAGGGCAGAAATTGGCCCATATTTTCCTCTGGAACAAAGCTTAGGATCACTGCTAGACCTACCAATAGTAGGGCTTACACAGGCAGTAGTTCTTCGTTCGTAGCGAGTTTGATGTGTCAGGGAAGCCACCGCTTACCACATCAGGCTCCTTGCCTTTTTGCCTCTCAAAACAGGGCGTAGAACGCACAGAATATCCTAAGCTTTGCTCTTGTTTTAGGCGGTTTAGCCTCAAAACCTTGTCGTTGATTTACCTACGTCCACGACAGTCATTTTTGTCGTTAATTCCTATTTGGCGACAGTCATTTTTGTCGTTAATTCCTATTTGACGACAATAAATCTTATCTCTACCTTCTAAACAGCAAAAGCACATCTTCTTTCGGAGCGGCTTAATGGTGCTGCATTTGCCTCTGATATATTTGTTCAGGGTGCTTCCATTGGCTGTTTTCTTATTTTGCACCGCTCTGTACCTTTATAGAGTTGAGCCCGGTGCTTATTTTTTCGAGGCTGATTGTCCTCAAGCTTCCCTCTTTGAGTAGTTCTTTGTGAGTGTTTGCTTCCTCGCTGGTGGGGAATACACCGAAGACAAATATTTTTTCGGCTACCTTTTGGTATTTTTCTACCCGGTGTTGCCAGAATTTTTCAGCGGTTTCATCGGTAGAGAGGATGAATATCACCAGTAGACGTTTGACCAGTTGGTTTTGATCGTTGTATATTTCCAAGTAAGCTACCCATTCGTTCGCATCTTTTGGGATGAGGCTTTTGTAGAGACCTTTGTTATAGGATTCTATATCTGAACCTAAAGTCGGTGAGTTAGGAGAGTTCTTCTGCCGTTCTTGTAGTTCTTTAAATAATGCCTTGCTGTAAGTGTCTAGTATTATTTTGTACTGTTCGGTTTGCTCTGGCTTAGGGTGGGTTGAATTAAAATTAAAGGGCTGCATCAATTTCCAACCGGCTTGTTGGACTATTTGCTTTTTAAGCTCTAGTTCTTGAGCAATGTTTTTCATCTTTGTAGGTGAGGGTATTCGTGAGTAGCTACTGTCATAAGTCGTTTCAATAGCATCAGCACCCTTCTTTAGCAGGAGCCAACCGTCCTCCTTAGCCCCTTTTTTGTGTAGTGGTATCTCAAAAGCTCTTACCATCGTAAGGCTTTTTAGTTCTATCAAGTAACGTTGTATTGTGCGAAGGGTCTTTTCGGTGTTTAGTTCCCTCCAGATTTGGCTGGTTGTTAGAGCTTGATACTCGATTAATAACTTGAGAATGTTCTTTTTACCTTCGGTTAATTTGATATTGTCCTTGTTTTTCACTTTGCTGTCTGACATGTTATCCTCTCTTCTTCCTTTTCTTTTTCTTCCTAAAGCCTTTGGTTCAAGGTACTTACTTTTCTAGGCTTTCGATTTATTCGTTGAAACCGCCAAAAGGTTAGACCACTAATAGAGTAATGTTTGGGTGGTTACTAATTCTGGTAGTAATCATTTCCGCCCGGTCAGGAGTTGTTACCCAGATCGTGGGTTTATTACTGGCGGCGAACCGATCTATTTTGCTTTTTAGCATCTTTCCGTAATATTCCCCATCTACTTCTATCTCCACCTCGTAGATTTCTCCGGTGGTTTCATCTCTGATAGTCGCTTGGGCATCGCCCACTTCCACTTGACTGGTATCTACTCCTCTATTTTGCTGCTTTTTCAGTGTGCCCTTAATTTCTCGTTCATGTTTCCAATCCATAAGCACTTTTCCTTGTTCGGCCCACTCTTTTTCTAGTTTGAGTAGGGCTTCCTGAGCTAAGAGTTGCTGCATCATCTCGCTATTGGTTACATTGTTAAAAAATCGGTCTTGTATGGCCCGGCTAAATAGTTTGTAGGCTGCTGGTTGGAGCGTGAAAATCAGTTCACCTTTTGGGTTTCGGGTTGTAATTAGCTGAGAGTTCAATAACCCTGCCTTTTGTAATTTTTCTAATCTCTCGCGGCAGGTTTGTTCTTTGGCTCCTGTCCAATATTTGCTCTGTATTTGTGATACTGAAGCCAAACCACCTTTGCCGATGAATTTCAGGACTTCTAAATCGCGGTCTGTTATTACGAGGGCTGCTTTTTTGGCTTTGTCGGTAGTGCTGCTCATTGCTTTGATTTTTACTCCTCGCCCTCAATCTGGATCTCCGCCATCGCCGATTTCGGCTTTTTTCCGGCTGGCTTCCCCGATTTAGCTACCTTATGTTTCTCTACAGTGGGTTTCTTGGCAGTGTTGGATGCTTCTTCACCTGATTCTTCATCTTCTTGCGTTTCAGTAGCTTTTGTTTTTAGTGCCTTTGTGGGTATGGGAGTGGCTGCGAGTAGTCGGGTTGGTAGGTTCATATCGCGCATTTTATATGCGGTTGGCTCTACTAATTTGCGTTCGTCTGGTTTTAAGAAGCGAACTAAATGTGGTTCTGGTGTAGCTTTGCTTGATCCATCGTCCAGTACGCAAACCGCGTGGTATCTTGGTATGGTGCTTAGCTCGCGTGTTAGCCAGATCGGGCGACGCTGGTGGCTGATACTTTCGCCGCTCGACTGGCTTTTACTTTCACTTTGGCTCAAGCTGTTACTTTTGCTGGTACTCTGTTTGCCTGCGGTTGCGGTGTCGGTGTTCATAAAGCTAAACAGTCCGGCACTGCCTCCGCTCTGGCTCTGACCGTCGCCTCTTGAATTAGAGCTACTGGCGGAGTTGCTTTGGGTGTTACTCTTGCTAATTTTGGCTAGTTCTTCTTCACCAAAATCTTTTGAAAAGGTGTCGGCATCAAAAAACTCTGCCCCGGCGATAATTACTTTGTTTTTGCAGTTGCCGAAGATGATTGATCGGGCTGCCTCATCATCTATTTGTTTTAGTGATTGAAAGGCCATCATGTATCCGGCATTGTTTCCGGCTGCTTGAGCCACTCCTATTTTTAGTGCTTCACAGACGTAGTTGTGGGCCTCATCAATCACAATTAGCTTGAGATAGCTCTTGTCTACTCTGGGTGATAGCACGGTATCGGTGAATTGCTGAATGATTATTTTCCCCAAGGCTTTGCCAATATCGCCTTCATCGGCGGTGAAAGCAATTCTTACCACCAATTTATTTTCTAGCATTTTGCTGACGGTTATGCCTTGATTGGGATTGGTGGTTACATAGGAGCGGAACTGACCGGAGGTGATAGGTAATAGAGCATTGTAGAGGCTGCCCATTACATCGGATTTACTCTTGGTGCGGTTTTCGGCTACTTTTAGCAAATTCAAGGCTTCCTGCGCCCGACGTTGTAGGGCGATTTCTTTTTCGGTGGTTCCGTCTTTTTTAGAGATTTCATCTACTTCGGCTATTAGTTGACCACGTTTGTCTTCGTCTCCGGTGTATTCCAAGACTTGAAAGAGTTCAGGGTACTCGGAGTAGACTACGTGATGACCGATTAAGAAGGCGACTAAGCCTTGTCGGGCCGCATCGGAGAAGAAGGGATTATCTTTATTGGCGGCGATTAAAGCTTCGGCCAATTTGTTAGCCGCTTTGGTTGGTTCCAGATCGGGGTTTATTAGGCATAATCGGATACTAGTGGCTTTTTCTGACTCCTGCATTGAGAAGTTTATATCAAATAGGGCTGGGTCAAAATCATTTCCTTTCGGATCAAAGAAGATGGAAGCATACTTGGCAGCGTGGCAGACCGTAATAATTGGGCGGATTAGGTTAAAGGTTTTGCCGCTGCGGGTGGGTGCGACAATTAGAGTGTGGCGACTGAGGTGAATGGCCGACATTACGGCTGGTGTTTCGGTGTCGGTTATCTCAAATTCGGCCTTGTAGGGGTTCCACTTTCGGTTGAATGATGGCCCTAGTATGAACTTTTCCCCTTTTTTGGCGGCCTCTTGAAGTTTTTGCTTTTCGATTTCGGCTTGTTGTCGGGTTAGTTCTGCTTCTTTGCGTAATCGAATAACTTTGAGCAAGCTCCAGTTAACGGCAAAGTAGAAGATCACCATCAGGAGCAGTAGGGTCAAGAGTAGATAGATCACCATTTCAGGTAGTGGTGCTGGTGCGATTAGTTTTGGATCGCTGATGACGCACTGGCCTTTTAGTAAGGGGTTAAGGATTGAGCTTAGTAGGCAGGCTAGTCGAGGGAAGCTTTCTTCTTTGGCTGGTGGTAGGTTGGCGAAGATTAGATCAACTACATCGAGTAATAGGATTAACAAGGTCGGGATGCTGATGAGCAGCACCAGTAGGCTTTTAAGTGGTCTTTGTAGCAGGTGCTTGAAAATGTTGGTTAAAATGTGTATGGACATCTCTTTGACGTTTACCTTTGAGTTCTGATATAAACTTTATTTTTAATGCAAGACGAGTGTATTTGAGATCGTCTAATAGCTTGTTATCTTAGAACCATAAGTTTAAGGCCAAGATATGTAAAGCTTAGCATGTGATTCACCTTTCTACAATAGGTTTGAGTGTAATATTGCGTGTAATCTTTTTAATAACTAATTCTTTTTTCAGCTTTTTGTCTTTTCTCATTCTTCTCTAATCTAAATGAACTGAATATCTTTACTAATCAGAGTTTTTCAGGTAGTATTTACGTAACAAGTTTTTAAGCCTTCTCTTCCAGAAACAAAGAAGATGCTGGTTATTTGTAACAGTGGCCTCTTCCTTTCCTTTCCTTTCCAAAGGGTTTTATTCTGAAACTTTTTATTAAAAGGATTCCATGCTAATAACTTTTACTTTTTGGAGATTTCATGCCCGATGGTTTTGAATTGGATTCTGTGATAGCTCTGATTTCTTCTCAAGAGAGCTTAGATCAAGAGTTACTTCGCTTTGTAGTGACACAGATTTGTTCTCTCGGTTTAGTTGAAGATACTTTTCTCTTTCCTCCCTCCCTCCCTTTTTTTCAAGGTGAGGGTTCCTTCCAGCTTGAGGAAAGTGGGGGTGAAGAATATTTGATGCGCTCCAAAATTGTGCCTCGTTTGAGGCTTTTTTTGCGTTATGGTTTGTCTGAACTACGTCGGTATTCTCAGGATGGTCTGGCCTTTTTGCGTGGTAGGTTAGTGGAGTGTACTCTTTTAGATTATCTTCATCCTACAGATGAGGTAAGGGATGGTGGCTTTAATTTACGTTTACGTGCGATATATCCAGCACCCTTGTTTGATTTTGGTCTTTCACTTTTAGACCCTCCTGTTTTGACGGCTTTTATCCCTGATAGCGAACTAGCTTCCTCCGATTTTCGATGGCTAAACCCTTTGAAAAATCCTGATTTTCGCCCTCCCTCTTCCTCTTCGTTGATAGTTTATGCCGAGGTGTTGGGACTAGCTTCTGACCGGATGTTGAGTTCTGATGTGCGTGGAGTTGTTGGTGAATGTTTATTGGTTTCTCGTAAAGGTTCATCTTTGGTTAAAAGCTTGCTCGCTTTGAAGATACCGGCGATTGCTGAAGGTAAGGTTGAGATTAAGCAGGTGGTACGTGAGGCGGGCTATAGGTCTCTTGTTGGTGTAGCACCTGTAGCAGGCGGTGGTGCTTTAGCCTTTGAAGAAGCCGCAGAAGAAGTAGCCGTTCAGTGTGCTACTGTTTGGGCGGCGGCCTTTGCCTCTTCTGGTTTGGGTCTCTGGCAAGAACGGGTTGAAATTGTCGGCTGGAATATTTATCAGCCTGAGCTTATGTTTTCGCAGCTATTTTCCTCTTTAGGTGTGGAATTTAAGAGCTTGTCTCTGGATCGTCAACGGCGGATAGTTCGCGTGGTTCTGTCAGATACGCCTTCGCAACCGAAGCCGAAACAGATCGGTAAGTTGGTAGGTAAAGGTGGCGTTAATCTGAGACTGCTTAAAGCTTTTTCGGGATGGTCTTTTGTCTTTTGATCTTTGAGTTTTTCGTTGTGTTAATATACGTGAGAGCAAGGTTTTGAAGTGAACTTAGAATATAACCGAGTAGCCACATTTCCGTTTGAGGATTATCTTAACGCCCCCCTTTCTAGTTACAGGAGGGATTTGCTTAATTTTTTATCTCGCTTATCTTTTGAAATTGGCTTTTTTGAGATTGAGAGGGCCATTTCTAAGTGCCACAAGTCAATGGATTTGATCAATAGTAGTGATTTGCTTGAATATAGTTTGAGTCATGGTACTGAAGCGATGCCTGCCTCTTCGAGTAAGGTTTCTTTGTTAGGTGGCTTTTATCCAGTGGTTCTCAAGGCCAAATTTTCGGATAGTTTGGATGAGAATGGCTCGGCGGTGTACCGTTTTACGCTCCATAACAAGAGGGATGGTAAGTTTTCGGTGGTGGCCTTTCATCTGGATGGTATTGTTTCGATGCTAAACTTTATTCTCCTTGAGCAATATTTAGAGCATTATAGGCAACTTAGATATTTCTTGGCTGTTTTTTCCTCATCGGTCTCAGCTTCAAAGTTTGTTTTAGGGTTAGATTACTCCGAGGAGTTAGACCCAAAGGCTAAAGCCGTGACACATATGTTGGTGGTACTGGAGAATTTACGGTCTGGATTACTCAATGATTGGGATGTCTCAAAGCTTTTAGGTTTGAGTTTAACTACGGTTGTTCGTTACCGTAAGGGCCGTAAGCCTTTTCTTTTTTCAGTGGGCGCGTCAAATAGAGGTAGCATAACTGAAATATCCAAGCGAGTGCCAAAATCGTTGTATCCCTTCTTTCAGAAGGCCACGAAGTCTGATATTTTTGTGGGTTTTCTTCAAGAAGGTTTTAGAGGTACAAAGGTAATATCTAATAATCTTAACTTTACCATTCAGTGGGTGAATCGAACTCGTAATGAACTAATTTTTCTTCTTTTGAGGCGAATGGTATTTGTTACGTCGAGGGAATTTAAGTGGTGTAGGTCTTAGATAGTTGAGGTGGTTGGTAGGGTGTTTCGCAAAACCTGTAGCGAACCACCCTTTTTTAGTTGTTTTAGGCTATGGTTACTCCTTCTGTTGTTACGGTTACTTCAGCCACTTCCGGTATGAAGTCCAGAGTAGGACAGGTGAGGCAGGTGTTTGTATCCTCTTCATCTGTTTCAGTGGTTCTCAGGCTGCTTATTGGGGCCAGTATATCGACGTGTTTGGCAGTTATCTCGATTTGTGTTAAGGATCTGCCATCAGGTGATGTCCATTGGCTTGTTTTTAATGTGCCCTCCACTTCGAGTCTTGTGCCTTTTTGTATAAGTTTGGAACATTCTAGGGCGAGTTTGTCCCAAGCCGTGACACGATGCCATTGAGTGGTGGTTTCCCATTTGGTCTTAACTTCACCAGTGGCGTTATCGGTGGTGGGGTAGCTGGTGCTGGTGGCAAGGTTGAAATGTGCCACTGCTCTACCATTTTCCAGTATCCTTAGTTCCGGTTCTTTGCCCGCATGTCCCTTGAGGCTAACTCTATTTCGGTCTTTTCCCATTTTAACTCCTGTTTTTCGTTCTGGTTTGTAAGTAATCTTAGCTCAGCTCAAAATAATCCAAGTCAGGTTCGGTTCTTTGAAGAGTTCTGATTTTAACCTATTCTGTCTGCTCTAAGTGTCTATCGTAATTATAATAAGTGTATAACATCTAAATGAGCAATAGTACCTTGGCAGTACTTTTATAATGCAGGTACTATTCTTTACTTTCAAAATAGTTGCTGTCAAGCTAATTGAGTTCAGCAAGATTATGTTATTCTTATGGTGAAGAATTATGCTTTTTGTATTCTCTTCTTATTTTTGGTGTTAATGACCTGTTAGTTGTCTGTTAGCCGATATTTTGGGGGTTAACTTTGAACTTTGTTTGGTCTCTAGCTTTTAGCTAGTTGCTCTTTATTTATATATCTTATTCTTTGGTCGGGTCTCTTTCTCAGAAGCGGGAAAGGGCTTTTTTATTTTAACGAGGTTTATTATGCTCTCTTCTACTTCTCAGGCAGAAGTTTC
This sequence comes from Candidatus Chloroheliaceae bacterium, assembly GCA_013390945.1. Classification (GTDB taxonomy): domain Bacteria; phylum Chloroflexota; class Chloroflexia; order Chloroheliales; family Chloroheliaceae; genus L227-5C. Next base: position 11,539 of record JACAUC010000066.1, on the reverse strand, counting down.
TACTTTGTCTGATTCTGGTGTGGTTTTTTCAAATTCTAACCCATTAATTTTAAGGGATCAAGATACTAGGCAGAGGTCTAGTTTGTTTTGTTCCACTCTGTTGAATCCTAGTAGTTTGGTGTATTTGCATTATGCTGTTTTTTTTTCACAGTTAAATGAGGACAAGGTATATTGGCCGTTTTTGCTTTACTACAGTGAAATGTTAGTAGTGATGTCCTCGACTAAATCGTCTTTGTCGGAGTCTGAGGCCACTAAAAATAACTCTGCCTCTTCAGTTGCACCACTTTCTGCTCAAAAGAGTAAGGATGTTAAATTGTCGTTGTCTCGTCCATTCTATTCTATTCCAATTGTCTTACGAGTTAAGGATGAGTGGCAACCGCAGGAGGTGTATGCGGGAAACCATTCGAGGGAGTCGAACGTGTACGGTACCTTGGATTACCTGTTTTGTTTTCAAGTTCAGATGTCTCTTGCTCACAGTAATATCCTGTTGCATAACGAGCAAGAAGTGTTGCTAGATTATCTTTCTAGGCGGCACAGTTTTAAGCAGATTGCTAAAAAACTCCACTTGAGTACTACCAATGTACAAGGTATTTATCATCAATCTTTGGAAAAGATTCTAGAGTATATGAGTGATTAGCCTCTTCTCAATCTATTTTGGGGGCAACTGGGTAGACAGGTCTCTGCTAATCCAGATTTTTGAGACCCGTCTACGGCTAAATGGCTATAGATTTTGCCTGCTTTATTGAGAAGATACAGTGATTAAACTATTTTGATTTTTGTTAGGTTAGGAGGGAAATTAAATATGGATGTATCGTCCTTGTCTGCGGTTCCCGTGTCCCTAGAACTTTCAGTAGAATTTGGGGAAGCTTTTTCTTATCTCTTTAGAGAGATTTCTAATTTGTTGTCGAGGTTTGGTCTTCCTTCTCTGCTTGAGGATTTGTCTTTGTCTTTGGTCTCATTGGATAAAGCGGATGTTTTTCAAGAGATTAAGGCACTACCGGCGGAGCTTAGTTCCAGCGGTTCTGGTTCCTTTTTTCAGGATCAATTGGGGAAAGAGGAAGCTGATCCTAGTTGGTGGGTTAGTTCTCTAATATCTTCATTGTCGAAGCTAGGTGAGGATGAGCGTGAGGCCCGAGAAACGTTGAAGAAAGCTGAGCGGGCGCGTGTGATTTATACTAAAAAGCTAGAGGAAGCGTCGCGCGAAAGAGTTCGTTTGGAAGACTTAAAGCTTCAATTATTTAGGGCTTATCGTGAACTCCAGCAATTTCATCAGTCTGCGAATGTTTACTTGGTTTCTATTAGCCAATTAGACACTTTGGCTGCTTCCTGTGTATCTAGGCAGAAAGAGTTATATTCTTTTGAGCAATCTTTACAGGGTCAGGATCTTCTTTCTAGCTCCAGTCTTTCTAACCTTGTTCTGTTGGTTCAAGAAGAAGCGGTGTTGGTTCCGTTAGTTCAAGAAGAAGTGGTACTAATTTCGGTACCTGTTGAAGCTGTTTTGGTTCCGTTGGTTCAAGAAGAAGCGGTATTGGTTTCGTTGGTTCAAGAAGAAGTGGTACTGATTTCGGTACCTGTTGAAGCTGTTTTGGTTCCTGTACCAGTTGAAGCGGTGTTGGTTTCGTTGGTTCAAGAAGAAGCTGTTTTGGTTTCGGTACCTGTTGAAGCGGTGTTAGTTCCGTTGGTTCAAGAAGAAGCGGTATTGGTTCCGGTTCCAGATGTTGATCTAGCAGTTCTTAATCAAAAAATTGACCAAGAAGTACTTAATTCTGATTCAGATATTGGATCAGATGATGCTGAACTTCCCTCTTCTTCTAACTTACCTTCTGACCCAGAAGCAGACTTAGCTGCTCTTAGATTATTTAATAGCAAGGGTTGTAGTGTTTCTCTGGTATCACGTGAGTTAGGTTTAACGCGCGGCAAGTTGAATGCTATGTTACGTAGAGCTAGAACTCGTCTCGAACAGCAATCCACTTAATTAGCAAGGTACAGGTGGTTTTAATTTATGCTAAGGCTAAGGCTAATGTGTCAAAAAGGCTCAGCTTGGTGGCGGTTACTTCTCGCAATTTTAGTGTTAGGTCTGCTTTCAGGTTGGTTATTTGGTGGGTTTGGTTCTTCGGTGAATGTTACCGACAGTTCCATAGTACCGTCTCCTATGTCCCTCTCTTTGTCTCAGGGTGTTAGCTCGGACTTAGTTTTACCCGCGCAGTCTGTTCTTCATCTTGATCTTGCTTCTGGTACGGTGACTGCTTCGGTGGTTCCAGTTTCGCCTTCTTCTTCGTCTTTGCCTTTACCTTTTTTGGCTACTTTAGAGCCAGAGCCCATTGCGACGGTTACGGTAAGCTCAGATTTAAGCTTAAATTCTAATGTACCATCAGGATCAGGATCAGGATCAGGATCAGGATCAGGATCAGGATCAGGATCAGGAGAGTCTACATTTTCACCTGTTTTTCGCACACCCTTAGCTACGTCTCAGGCTACTGTACCACCAGTGGTGAGTGTTTTTCCCATTTCGTTAACGATCACCAAGTTAGGTTTAGAGAATGTTTCGGTGGAGCCAGTTGGTCAGGAAAAGGTGACACTAAAAAATGGAAATCAGGCTTTTCAGTGGCAAGCTCGTGATTTTGGCGTGGGCTATCAAAAACCGTCGGTTAACGCTAAGGCCGATGGTGAGATTTGTAGTTGGGGTAGTGTTATTTTTAATGGTCATAACTGGTACAGCCAGAAACCAGGTGTCTTTGTGGATCTCTACAAAGTTGGGTCTGGAGATGAAGTATTGGTTAGTACGGATAAAAAGGGGGCTTGTACCTATAACGTGGCTTGGGCCAAATATTTTGATGGTTTAGATTCAAGCTGGTTAAGTGATCCCGCAGTGATTAACGATCCCTCTTATGCTTCGTTGTTGTTGTATACCTGTAGTGCCGACTATACACGCCGTTATGTGGTTTTTGCTAGGATGTCTAGGCCCAAACCTTCTTTTTAGATTTAATTCAGAGTAGGTGCTTATTGAATGTGATTTTATTTTAAGCTTCTTCTCTCTTCGACGTTCGTCTAGAAGAGAAGAGAAACTTAGATTTAAGTTTAGGGAGTATTTTTGAAGTGGTAGATTCTTCTGTTGGTTTTCAAGCAGTTCTTGGTAGAGGTAGTTTAGGTTCAGCCACTACTACGCAAGGACTTTTAGAGTCTCTTCAGTTAAGGCTAACGCAATATACGGCAAAGTTAGCTTTACTTACTTCTAGTTTTTCTGCTGCCTCTTCTGAGCTTGAGGCTAGTTGTCAAAATTGTGTGCATCTAAAGGGGGATGTGGTTCAATCTTTCACCCAATTTAGTGCTTCTTATCAATTAGCTTCCCAGCGTTTTTTTAAGAATAAGGGTGAGGTTGCTGTTTCTAACCCCTAAGATTTAGCCTAGATAAATAGAGTGGTCTCAAAATTTGCTGTTCTTAGACCAGTCTACGACCAGTTGCCCCTAAATCGAAGTGATCTTGAGTTTCTTTGGTTTTTTGGCTGAGTTTTATTTTTAGTTCATTACTTTATTTAGAAAAAGAGGGTGTTAGTAGAGGAAGAAAGCACTATGGTTCAGTTATTTTCTGATGCGGTTGAGGCTGATGCGGTTGAGGTTAATTTTGTAGGAACCGAGGTCTTGACCGAAGTCTCGTTTACTGAGGGGGGTCAACAATCAGTTACCAACTGGCAGATCGAGATTGCCTCCTTATATGCTCGTCTTGTAGAAAATGAGCGGGAGTTAGAGGAACTTAGCTACCGGGTTGATTTGGGAGATGCTGATTTAGGTGGTAACGGTATAGCTGATTATGTGGAGTTACCTCCGCCTGAAGATCAAGATCAAGTACTTGAAGAATTGTTTAATCAGACTCCTTTGCTTCAACAGATGTTTAGCTATAGTCCCGGCTCCGGTACGTCTGGTTTACGATTACCCGAAGGTGGTCTTTCACCCGGTTCGATTTCCAGTAATAAACCTCAGTCTGGTGTTTCTGGTTCTGGTTCTGGTTCTGGTGGGGTCATCAATCAGCCCTCTTTGCCAGAGCGAGCCGGAATCCTTTCGCCGCTTGTTCGATTAGGTGGCTCATTTTTAGCTTGGTTGGAAACAAAGAGGCTTCCAGTAGTCCTCTTATCCGGTGGTCTAATTGTCGTTGGCCTATTTTGTTTGGGTTTGGCTTTTAATGTGTGGTTGATGTTAGCTTCTAATCCAGGGCCAATTTCAGCTTCTTTGGTTGGTGGTAAGGCGACAGCTACTCCACTGGGTTTGAGTATGGTGGCTACTCCAACGGTATTAGCTTCTGCTACGGCTAATCCTACTTTTGTGGCTTTATCCAATACCGTAACTGCTCAGTCGCTTTCATTGACTGCTCAGGCCGGACGACCTACTCTAACGCCTCCGCCACCTGCTCGTTCTGTTACACCTGTGCCACCAACTCCAACCTTGCCCCCATTGGGGGTAGCCCATTTAGGTTTATCTGCCCCGGCTAAGTTAAATGTCTCCTCGATTAGCTTGAGTTTGGAGGGTATTCGTCCAGCACCCAATAACGATGCGGTTTCGGTTAAAGATGGTAGGGTTTCAGTGGTATCCCCACCTAGTAAGGGCGTGGTTTACCACGTTGGGACTTATCTAGGAGAGCCGGGTAATTTGGTGCTGGTTGGAGATTATGAGACGCTCAGCCAATTTCTTGAACTTATCCCGGAGAATGAACTGGCACTTCTCACTGACCGCAATGGCGGGGTTTATACTTATCGCTTTATGTCTTATGACCGGGTGGATTCTCTGATTAAAGGCGATCTTTTAGAATTATCTTCTTCTACACCGCCTAGTTCTGTGGGGACTGGTAGTAGTAGCGATGAAGCTACATCCTCTCCTGCGGATTCTGGTAATAGTGTCATTTCAAGTGCCGCTACTGCTACAGCTTTTGCGGATCAGGTTCTTTCTAAGGTTAGAAGGATCACTACTTGGGACGATGTTAGTCTGGCGGCTCCTCTACCGGAGGATGGTCGCAAAATGTATGTACTTACTTTGGTTGGTTTGGATAAATTAAGTTCTAATGGTGACGATACTGGTGTGCGCTATGTTGCTCGTGCGGTACTAATTGCTTATAAGCCGTCTGATAATGTGCCTGTTGGTACACCCGTAGCTTTGCCTTTGGTTATTCCTACGCCTACTTCTGGTATTACTGCTACAGCTACCCCTTCTGTAGCAGGTTGATTGTCTCAGGACACTTCTTTTATCAAAAGTATTTAGTTTTTTTGCTTTACACTTACCATTTTGATTTAGAATCTTGGGTTCCTCTGTTTGTGGGGGAGGTGATAACAACCTTTTACCTTTTATTTGAGTGTGTTTATTTTTAGTCTTAGTTTTAGAATAGGAGAACTAGCGTTAATTATGCAATTCTTTACCTTAGCTTTAGGTTCCATTCAGGGTGTAGTCTTGTTTCAGGCCGCAGGTTCTACGGTCGGTGCTAATTTGCCCAGTATCCTCAGTACTATCGTCAATTTTGTCTTTCAAATTGCCGGGCCTCTTTTTGTGTTGGAACTGGTGGCTGGTTTTATTATGCTTTCGATGGGTGGTTTTCACAAGAGTACTGGTACTAAGGGTGGTCAAATCTTGATTTATGCGCTTTTGGGTACTGGTGGTCTACTTTTGCTGCCGGTGATCGGAGGTGTCTTCAGCAGCATTATAGGGGCGATGGGTGGTGGTAGTCTTACTACTACTATGCCCACAGGTAAATAGAGTAGGGCCGCTTTTGGTTTTAGAGTTTTGACCTACTCTTTTTAAGTAAGGGCAGGTCAAACTCTTTTTAGTTCAGTTGGGTCTGTTGGATTGGTTTATGATTTTCAAATAGAATTGCTTTTAGTTTGGGAGTGAGATGTATCAAATATTAAATTTTAATAAGCTGAAGTGGTTGGTTTTATGTCCGTTGGTCTTTTTATTGACGGCTTGTGCTTATGATAACGGTAGCGGCATACCCACTCAAACTTTGCCTAGTCCACCTCCGCTAAGTGCTGATATAAAGAAAACGGATTTAGGGCCAGCTAGTTTTGTGGTGGATGGGGTGTTGAGTGCGCTGCGAGCAGTGGCTTCTGGTATCGGCCAAGTCGCGGTTGGAATAATGAAATGGTTTGTCCAACTCTCGTCGTCGGTGAATTTCACTTCTGGCGGTCAGTCTTGTAAGGTCTCTGCTAATCCAATTGAACCCTTGGTAGGTTGCTCTTTGGCAATGTATGGGGCGATTAAATGGATACCAGTGGCTTTTATCACCCTGTTTTTGGCTTTTTATTTTATCAAGTATAGCTTACAGGGTGTGTTCGGGCGTTTGGTAAAGGTAGGGATTGTTGAGTACAGCGTTCGAATGATCCTCCTGCTCTTTGTCTCTAGTAGTTTGGATTGGCTCCTAAGCTTTTTAACTGATATATCAAATCAGATGTTTTTGTTGCTGTTATCTTCTGATTTTAATACTACTGGTACGGGTACAAGTAGCGGCACGATTTCTCTTCCAAACTTGGCTGATGGCCTGACCAAATTAAATGATTTGTTTTTGATTAAGCAATATGACCAAGATAATATTGGGTTTTGCTTGCTTCTGGTGACACTTTGCATTTTGTTAGCCATACCGATGATCGGTATTGGTATGTTTTTCTTTTTGCGGCTTCTGCTTTTTGTATTTTATCTGTTAATGGGGCCATGGATTTGTTTGGCCGCAATGTTGGAAGAGGTTGGTGGTTCGGTTTTTATGAACTACATAATGCGGTTGGGTAAATTGGCGGCTTCTATTTTACCGCCAGCCTTGATTTTAAGATTGGGTTTGGAGTATGGCAAGGGCTTGTCTACGCTTAATGGTGGTGCTACTCCCGGCGCACTAGAGTTTATTTTCACCTTACTGGTTTTATTTTTTATTTTCTTTGTGGGCTTTATTTTATCCTTCTGGATGGCGGGTAGTGGTATTAAGGGCGCGTTTTCAGTGGGATTTAGTATTGCGAAGGTTCCTTTTGTGATGGCTGGTAATAGAGTTTCCGGGGCTGGACAGAAGGTAAGTAGCGCGGCCTTTAAGATCAGTGGCGGACGTATCGGCTCGAAGGCTCCACCGCCTAAGCGTATTGGAATGACTGAGGATCTGTTAGGCCAAATGGGTCAGCGTTTCTCTAGTTTGCCTTTGGTGGGTAAAGGTGGTAATTCCTCTCAGTCTGGTGCATTGCCACCTCCTGCCAATAGTTTGACCGAACAAAGTAGTAGTGGTCGTGGCGGTGGAAATTCCAGTTCTGGGATGTTGGGGTCTTTAGCCTTAGCCTCTGCTGCAAATTCGGTAATGTCCAGCGGAGATCAGCGTCGTTTTAGGACGGAATCGGCACAATTAGATGCGGCGAGGGCTACTCGTGGTGAGATGTTAGCTATACGAGGTTTACTTGAAACCCAGCAGCGTCAGGCGGAGGCCAATAACAAGTCAATTCTTTTGGTTATGGAACGTCTAGCCGCTTTTTCATCGCCATCTTCTTCTTCTGGTCAATTTCCTACGTCTTATGCACCTGTACAATCGCCTGCTTCATCGCCGTCGCCTATATTGATGGCTTCGGCTCCGCCGGGTTATTCTTCAGAAGTTGTTTACAATGTATCTTCGCCATCTCCTGCGCCAATTTTGGTTAATATTTTACCCGATGGCGGTGTTGGCCCCTCAACGGCTGGGGGTTCGGCGGTTTATCAGCAGCATTATAACTATACGGTTAATGGTCTAACTCCGTCTGCCATAACATCTGCTCCGTCTTCGGCTTCGGCTTCGGCTGTTTATTCTGGGGCTGTTCCTGTAAGTCAGGTTAGTGGCCCATCCCCATCTTCATCCGGTATTGCGAGCCATGGTCAAGGCCAAGAACATTCTTATGATATGGGCTTTGTTAGTTATATGCCCCCATCCGCACCTGCACCGGAATATTTTTCTGTTTCAGGAAATAATCAGTCCGGTTCTGGTATGTCGGCGGCTCCAGTTTCTAATGTTAGTGTGCAGGGATCAGTTTCACAACCTGTTGCTAGGGAGGTTTTTGTTTCGTCACCATCGCCGGTCTCTTATTATGATCCCGGTAGCCGTTCTCGTCAGTCGAAGCCTTCGTCACCGTCACCCGCACCCGCACCAAGTTATGCACCAGTGGTTGCTTCAGTATCGCAGCAGGTCTCTTCTCAGCCGATGGTTCAATCACAGCAAGTTGATACTTCTTCTTTGCAAGCCCAATTAGCACAAGTTTCTCAAGGTGTGCAGGGTTTACAAACTCAGGTAGATCGTTCTAATCAATCGGTGCAGGGTTTGCAATCTAATGTTTCTCAAGCCTCTCAAGGTTTACAGGGATTGCAATCTCAGGCGCAGCAGTCGGCGCAAGCTTCTCCCTCTCCCGTATCCTCTTCTCCTTCTACTCCTCCTACGGAGGTGAGGTTGGATGAAGGGAGAAGTATCAGTACCCGTCCCTATTTATCTAGTAGTGCCCGTCGGTTGATTGCTCCCGGCGCACGTTCTTCTAACGATTAATTTGAGGTACAAATAAATTATGTCTTCTCTTTCTGGTAGCGATGACCGTCATACTCGTTTGACGGTCTACTTGGTTCCACCACCTATTATTGGTGATGGGGTGCGGCTTTATGGCTATAGCCTTTTCCAGCTGTTTGCTTTTATCTTTTCGTCGTTTGCCTCACTCTTTTTCCTTTTTTTTATCCCGATAGGCATTATTAGTCTGCGGGTGGTCATTACTGTGATCTTTTGGTGTGGAATTGCGGGTTTCTTTTTGTTACCTATTCCATCCCTGACACCTTTTGAACTCTTGATTATTTACCTCGGCTATTGGAAATCTAAAATACCCAAGCGTACTAGAGCCAGAGTATTGACCACAAGGCAAACTCGTTATCGCTAATTTTCGTTTGGAATGGAGCAAAATCTTTGAAGTTGAAATCAATTCCACAACCACAAGGTAGCGGTAAGGCCAAGGACAAGGGTAAAAATAAAGAGGCGGTGGTTTTACCTACTACTGATACAGCCTTACCGATTAATGGTGTGGAACGAGGTATCGTCAGTTTGAAGGGTGGTGGTGCTACCCTTCTCCTTGAAGTCGCAGCGATTGCTTTTGAAACCGTGTCTGAAGAACAACTTGATCGCTTTCAACGTACTCTCTCCGATGCTTTTCGGGCGGTTAGTAAAACAGGGGCTGGTGCGGGTGATGACATTGTACCGGGCCTAACTATCACGATGACGATGCTACAGCGCAAGCTAGAAATGTCGTCACTGATTGCCAGTTATCGGAAAGCTTCGGGTAGAGTAGATTTGTTGGGTTTGGCTACTTTCAGTTTGAATGAACTCGATTATATGAAAGACCAGGTCTCGACTGACCCATTTGTCTACCGTCGTTATTTCATCGGCCTTACTTTGGATAAAACTACCCTTGAACAAGAAATAGAGGGTATTACTGACGATTCGGTTACTTTGGCAAATCTTCAAATGGAGGAGGTCTGGCGCGATGCGCTTGATCTTTCGGCAAAGGCTGGTGAACGGTCAGCCGAAACTATAACATCCAGCCGAAATGTTTTGAAACCTGTTACGGTAGGCGGTAAGAAATGGTATGACCAAGTTTTGACGAATATTAAAGAGGGTTTGGGTGAAATTGCGGGCAGTTCAGGTATGATGGGTGGTAGCTCTTCTTTTAAGCCCTCGTCAAGTAGTATTGCTTCCAATCCTATCTCGGTGGCCTTAGCCTCTAATCTTTGTCATAAGGCCGATATTTTAATGTCGTCTTTGCGTTCGCTTGGCATTGCTTCAGAGCAACTTAACAGTAAGCAAACGGCGGAGGTGATTTCTCAGCTTTTGAATATGCCCTCGGTGTCACCTGACTATTTGGTTGGGGTTCTTGACGAGGAGATTGGTCGTCTTAATGCGATTTCAGAGGGTCGTGAGCCAATTTCAACAGTTGGTTCTGATTCTAGTCTTAAAGATTACAGCTTGTTTACCCCTCTAGGTGGTAATTTACAGGGTCAAATTGATTCTAATCTTTTTGCGCTTGCTCCCTTAGAGGTTACTCCTCATTGGTTGCGGGTGGGGATTTATCCCGGCATTGCGTCTAAATTGGATGGCTACTTTCAGGCCAGTATGAAGGTCTTTAAGGCTATAAAACGGAAATCTCCTGCTCAGGCTCAAATTTTAGCCAATGCTGCTGGTGGTTCTGGTTCTGCGGTTGGTACTGTATCTTCTTCTAAATCGTTGAATGATGATGAAGATCAAATTGTTGCCCGTAAAATCCTAGAAGATCTAAAGAATGGTTTCACTACTCAGGACGGCGACTACTACGATTTACCTCGCGCTAGTTATGTTACCTCTCTCTATGCCGCCGATTGGCCTCGTGGTCTCACCATGGGTTTTCTTAACCCATTGGTATCGCGGCGTGATTTGGAGATGGTGGTTACAATCCATCTCAAGCCCATCCCAAAAAAGAAGGCCCAGCGCAAACTGGATACTTTGGGATTTCAGATGGGTCTGGTTGGTGGTATGGATCAGACTTCTCGTGGTTCTTATGAGCGGGGCTACAAGGCGCAGGCCATTTCAGATTTGCAATCTCACCTTGCTTCCGAGACTGGGGCATTGGGGATGGTTGGTTTGAGGGTAGCTATTCGAGCCGACAGTCCCGATCTGCTAGATAGCCAAGTGCGAAGTGTTCAGTCCTCGATGAGCAGTTTGGGTTTGACCTTGAATCGGGCTAATCATAATCAGGCGATGGCTTGGTACAGTGCTTTGCCCTTCAGGGATTATCTTTCTCAGTCCTTTATGGTGGGGAAGAAAACCCAGCGCAATATGCCTTTCGATACAGCGGTGTGTTTGTGGCCGGGCCTGATTGTAGATCAAACAGGTAATCCAAAAGATGAGGATATTTATATTGGTCAGGGGCCACACGGAGGCATCTACCGCTTAAAGCAATCCCTGATTGGTGAGAAGCATATTTTCATCGCCGGACAAACGGGCGCGGGTAAATCCTTCACTTTTGTGCTGCTTTTTTGCGGTAGGTGGTTGCTACTCAATCCTAACGGTAATGTTTTCTTTATTGATCCTCAAGGGTTATGGGTCAAGGCCGTTCAGGAATTTGGTGGAACGGTCTACGATATGAGTAATGCTGGCGGTACGCGCCTCAACTTCTTAGATCGGTTCGTCCTTTTCGGTAAGCCGCAACCTTTTGGCGATATGGTGGACACCTTTAACTCCTTCCTCTCCCTAATGCAGCGTCAAGAACTCTCTGCCGGAGAGCGTACTTCGGTGACTAATGCTTTGCTCAAGGTGATCCGTCATTTTGAGTCCGGCGAATCTATCACGCGCGATATTGTAGAGGGTCTCAAACTTCGGTTTTTTGATGCTTTGGGCTTTGCGAATGTTGGTCGCGCCGAATTAATGATTGGGGATTTGGATCGGGTTTACTCTTTTCTCAACGCTAAATATTCCATACCTGACATTGGTTATATGGTTAAGGTGGCCCTAGTAGAATGTAGATGCAGCCAGAGGAAGTCCTTACATAACTCACTTAGG